>NZ_JBKFTN010000004.1:0-344216 GCF_050432945.1 Pseudomonas sp. 18173 | reverse complement strand
AATCTGCCGTCAAGCACCGATTATGGTTTTCTATCAATAACTTGCAGAAAGCACTGGAACCCCCCTTTTCTGAGCTCGATAGAGGAGCCAAAACGCTCCTTCTATATAGAAGGACTTCCTCATAGTCAGCCGCTGCCCATGACATAACCAAAAAACGAGACGATCACGCACCGACGACTGGCCGGCCACCAAAAAACAAAAAAGCACCCAAGGTGCTTTTTTGTTGCTGCCATCAGCTGGATAAAGCCGCCTCCCTGGCCCGCGCCATATGCAGCTTCTTGTAGCTGTCGATCAGCCGCAGGTGCCTGTCGAGCCCTTCCAGTTTCATGCTCGTCGGTGTCAGACCGTAGAAACGTACGCTGCCATTCACCGACCCTATCGCTGCATCCATCCGCTCGTTGCCGAACATCCGGCGGAAGTTGGCTTCGTAATCGCTCAACTCCAGATCATCGTCCAGCTGCATTTCCAGCACCACGTTCACGGCTTGATAAAACAGGCCGCGCTCGACGGTGTTGTCGTTGTATTGCAAGAACGCTTCCACCAGGTCTTTCGCCTGATCAAACTTCTGCAAGGCGAGATAAATCAGCAGCCTCAGCTCCAGGATCGTCAATTTGCCCCAAGGCGTGTTGTCGTCAAACTCGATGCCGATCAGGGTGGTGATGTCGGTGTAATCATCCAGCTCGCTGTTTTCCAGACCCTTGGCCAGCGTTCTCAGACCGACTTTGCTCAGGCTGTGCAGATTGAGGATGTCGGCGCGGAACTGCAGCGCCTTGTTGGTGTTATCCCAGATCAGATCTTCTACCGGGTAGATCTCCGAGTAATCCGGCACCAGAATGCGACAGGCCTTGGCACCGATGTGCTCATAGACTGCCATGTACACCTCTTTACCCATGTCTTCGAGAATACCGAACAAGGTTGCGGCTTCCTCAGCATTGGAGTTTTCACCCTGGCCGGAGAAATCCCACTCAACGAATTCGAAATCCGGCCTGGCACTGAAGAAACGCCACGAGACCACACCGCTGGAATCGATAAAGTGCTCCACGAAGTTGTTTGGCTCAGTCACCGCCTGACCTTCGAAGGTCGGTTGAGGCAGATCGTTCAAGCCTTCAAAACTGCGGCCTTGCAGCAGCTCCGTCAGGCTGCGCTCCAGCGCCACTTCCAGGCTTGGGTGCGCGCCGAACGAAGCGAACACGCCACCGGTACGCGGGTTCATCAAGGTGACACACATCACCGGGAATTCCCCGCCCAGCGACGCATCCTTCACCAGCACCGGGAAGCCCTGCTCTTCCAGGGCCTGGATACCCGCCAGAATGCCCGGGTACTTGGCCAGCACTTCCTGCGGCACATCCGGCAGGGCCATTTCGCCCTCGAGGATTTCGCGTTTTACCGCGCGCTCGAAAATCTCCGACAGGCACTGCACCTGCGCTTCGGCCAGCGTGTTGCCGGCGCTCATGCCATTGCTCAGGAACAGGTTTTCGATCAGGTTGGACGGGAAATACACCACCTCATCGTCCGACTGGCGCACAAACGGCAGCGAACAAATACCGCGCTGGGTGTTGCCGGAGTTGGTGTCGTACAGGTGCGAACCACGCAACTCGCCATCACGGTCGTAAACCTTCAGGCAGTATTCGTCGAGGATTTCAGTCGGCAGCTCGTCCTTCGGGCCAGGCTTGAACCAGCGCTCGTCCGGGTAATGCACAAACGCAGCGTTGGCGATGTCCTCCCCCCAGAACTGATCGTTATAGAAGAAGTTGCAGTTGAGCCGCTCGATGAACTCGCCCAGTGCCGATGCCAGCGCTCCCTCTTTGGTCGCGCCTTTACCGTTGGTAAAACACATCGGCGAGTGCGCATCGCGGATGTGCAGCGACCACACATTGGGAACGATGTTGCGCCACGAAGCGATTTCAATCTTCATGCCCAGGTCGGCGAGGATGCCCGACATGTTGGCGATGGTTTGCTCCAGCGGCAGGTCCTTGCCCACAATGTAGGTGCCCGCTTCGCCAGTCGAGTGCGGCATCAGCAACGCCTGGGCATCGGCGTCGAGGTTCTCGACCTCTTCAATGACAAACTCGGGCCCGGTCTGCACCACCTTCTTTACCGTACAACGGTCGATGGAGCGCAAGATCCCCTGGCGATCCTTGGCAGAGATGTCCGCCGGCAATTCGACCTGAATCTTGAAAATCTGGTTGTAGCGGTTTTCCGGGTCAACAATGTTGTTCTGCGACAGGCGGATATTTTCCGTGGGGATGTTGCGGGTCTCGCAATACAACTTCACGAAATACGCCGCACACAACGCCGACGAAGCCAGGAAGTAATCGAACGGCCCCGGCGCCGAGCCATCACCCTTGTAGCGAATGGGTTGATCGGCAATCACCGTGAAGTCGTCGAACTTGGCCTCAAGTCGAAGGTTGTCGAGAAAGTTGACCTTGATTTCCATGCGTGCTTACCAGAATAACGAGCTATACGATTTGGCCGCCATTATCCGGTTTTTCAGCACGGACCGTTAACTTTCCACTATTTTTCGACCAATACCACCCCGCGCTCCTCAAGCAGGCGCACAAACATCGTCAGGCTCTGCGACACCGTCCCCCTGCGCCACACCAGCCAGGTGCGCAGATAGCGGAAAGACTCCGACAACGGCCAGACACTCACCGTCGTGCACCCAGGCATGCTTTCGAGCATGCTGCGAGGCATCAGCGCCAGGCCGGCACCGGCGCTGACGCAGGCCAGCATGCCGTGATAGGACTCCATTTCGAAAATCTTGCCAGGCACCGCCGCGCCATTGGCGAACCAGCTTTCGAAATGATGCCGATAGGAGCAGTTGGAGCGGAATGCATAGATGTTTTCGCCATTCACATCCTTCGCCCGATGAATCGGGTCATGATTGAGAGGCGCAATCAAGACCATTTCCTCCTCGAAGGCCGGCACCCCCTCCAGCGCCGGGTGCAATACCGGACCATCGACAAATGCAGCGGCCAACCGCCCTGACAGCACGCCATCGATCATGGTCCCGGAAGGCCCGGTGGACAGATCCAGTTCGACCTTGGCGTGCTTCTGGTTATAGGCGGCCAATAGCTCGGGAATACGCACCGCCGCAGTACTTTCCAGCGAACCCAGGGCGAATGCTCCTTGTGGCTCTTCACCTGCCACTGTGGCGCGGGCCTCCTGGACCAGGTCGAGAATGCGTCGAGCGTAATCCAGAAAGCTCCAGCCGGCCGGCGACAGGCGCAGGCGACTCTTCTCGCGGATAAACAGGTCCACCCCCAGGTCCAGCTCAAGCTGCTTGATCCTGGTCGTGAGATTCGATGGCACCCGGTGAATATGCTGGGCGGCGACGCTGATGCTGCCGTGCTCGGCGACAGCCTTGAAAATTTCGAGCTGAACCAGATCCAAGTCTTTCTCCAAACGTGAACGTTATGCTCAGTATTATTCAGTTTCCATAAAACATATAGCCCCATAACCTGAGCGCATCCCCACCTAGCAGGACGGTGCCATGACCAACGTTTCCAGCCTTACCCATGCCATTTCGATCAACCCCACTACCGGCGAACAGATCGGCCAGTACCCTTTCGAATCCGACACAGCATTGCAGGCCACGCTGACGCGAGCCGCTACCGGGTTTCGTAGCTGGCGCAACAAACCGGTTGAACAACGCGCGCAGCTTTTGATCAACCTCGGCCAGGCCTTGCGCAACAATGCAAACGCCATGGCAAACATGATCACCCTGGAAATGGGCAAGCCGATTACCCAGGCCCGCGGTGAAATTGAAAAGTGCGCGCAGCTCTGCGAGTGGTACGCCGAACACGGCCCCGCCATGCTGAGCCCGGAACCGACCCAGGTTGAAGACGGCAAGGCACGCATTGAATATCGCCCGCTCGGCCCGATCCTCGCCGTCATGCCGTGGAACTTCCCCATCTGGCAAGTCCTGCGCGGCGCAGTCCCGACCTTGCTCGCCGGCAATACCTACGTGCTCAAGCACGCACCGAACGTCATGGGCAGCGCCTACCTGCTGCTGGAAGCGTTCAGGCAAGCGGACTTTCCGGAAGGCGTTTTCGAAGTCATCAATGTCACGCCGGAGGGTGTATCCAGGGCGATCGCCGATCCACGCATCGCGGCCGTCACCCTCACCGGTAGCGTCCGCGCGGGCATGGCCATCGGCGCTCAGGCTGGAGCGGCACTGAAAAAGTGCGTATTGGAACTGGGCGGCTCCGACCCGTTTATCGTGCTCGACGACGCGGACCTCGATGAGGCGGTAAAAGCTGCCGTGATCGGCCGCTATCAGAACACCGGACAAGTCTGCGCCGCCGCCAAACGCCTGATTGTCGAGCAAGGCGTTGTCGAGGCATTTACCCGCAAGTTCGTCGAGGCCACTCAACAACTGGTGGTCGGTGATCCATTAGCCGCCAACACTTACATCGGCCCGATGGCCCGCTTCGACCTGCGTGACGAACTGGATCAACAGGTGCGCGACACACTGGAAGAAGGCGCGACATTGCTGATGGGTGGAAAGAAGGCTGAAGGCCCTGGCAATTACTATGAGCCCACGGTACTCGGCGGCGTGACCGACCAAATGACATCATTCAAACAGGAGCTGTTTGGTCCTGTGGCTTCAATCATCACGGCCCGCGACGCAGCCCATGCGCTGGAACTGGCCAATGACAGCGAATTCGGTCTCACCGCCACCCTCTTCACGCGCAATGTCGAACTCGCCCGACAGATGGCCGGCGAACTGGAAACCGGTGGCGTGTTCATCAATGGCTATAGCGCCAGCGATCCGCGTGTCAGTTTTGGCGGCGTGAAAAAGAGTGGCTTTGGCCGGGAGCTCTCGCATTTCGGAGTGCGCGAATTCTGTAATGCACAAACGGTTTGGCTGGATCGACGCTAAGGTCAGCGTACGGACCTTTCACTGATGCGCCTGGCCTACCGGGTGCATTGCGAGGGATCAGGGCGGGAATCAACCCGCCCTGAAAGAGACGATAAAAGTATCAATCGTCCCTGTCGTCACGATCGCGATACTGACGGTGGTAGCGATCATAGTCACGACGATCATATCGACGGTTATAACCTTGATCATCGTCATTCCCCTGGTCGTATCCACGACGATAATCATGATCATAATCTCGGCCGTACCGCCCTCCGTCTTCCCAGTGAGGGCCGCAGCCCCCCAGCAAGAGCGAACCTGAAAGGGTCAAGATCATCATTACTGCGCGTTTCATTTGAACGTCCTGAATGGTCAGAGCTACAGAGACGGTTGTCACTCTCCGAGAATTTCATCCGGGCAGCATTCAACCGTAATTATGACCACTCACTAACTCAATGATTCATTTTGAAATACGGCAATCCAAAAACTGTCACCTCAGGTCGTGCAGCCGCTACCCAATGCGGTCGGTGAAACAGCCCGCTACTATCTCCATAAATGGGGCATTACACCCACCCTACCGGGGGTATATCACCTAACTTGAGGAGTATTCCCCACCCTCCCTTTCTCTGGCTCGAAACGCCCGGAAGCAGTTTGTTAAATAAGTTGAACTTTTTTCGCTCTGGTGAAATGGCTCATTAGTTGCACCCTCCCTGATACCCGCAATAGCTGTCGTCGCGGATTTCTTGAAGACGACGGGACTTGCCAGATTCGGCATGACGCGAGGGATGAAAGATGAAACGAGCAACACCACCATGCAGCTCCGTCGCCTTGCTGCTCAGGCCAAGCCTGCCCTGCCCGATGCGCCCTACCCTGCCGATGATCCTGATGTACACCTTCTGCTGCTATTACGTGTTCCCGGAAAAGTGAGGATTGGTGATGGCCTCCACTAATAAATCAATTGCCCGAATCACAACCAGGCCGATAGCCCGTTATAAGCACGTCGCTCAGTTGAGCCTGATGTTTATAGCGCTGTTGTTTGCACTGGTGTTGTCCACTGTACTGGCGATGGAGTTGACCTTTGGGTTGCTCTGACGAGTCCGGTAAAAAAAGCAAATCATCCTCCTGGCATCGGCGAACTTCGTAGTTGATAGTTATTTGCATTATTACTTAGATATTTATATGTAAATCTCAGCACCTATGGAAGAGCAGCTATTGGCAAATAGCTATTATCCATTTCCGGGACGAACGCCTGGAGCAATAGAGTGGCGTCGCCGGTGGGATTCGGCGCCTTTCCATCGATCATCTGGTCAGCGGAAATCCGCGCCTGCGAGTTCACGGATCGGGATCTGCATGGCATCACTCAGGTAAAACAGAAGGGATGCTGGTCAGCACAACTCGCACCAGAACAGGATCATGCTCGTAGCCAGGCCGCTAGTAATGATTCCGACTCCAAACATCACGCCGAGAAGCAGAGTTTTTGCCCACATGGCTCGGACCTCCGGATACCGCATTCAATAAATGCTTGAGTATGAGCACCTGAGCAAAATCCAAGCCATTTGGTATGGGTACAGTCCGGGCCAGCGATTGCACGGAAACGATCAATTCGAACCGTGAAAAATTCCCCAACAAGGGGTTATCGCCCCCCCCTACATTCGGGGCTGAGCCCCCCAAAGATCGGGGTTCCATCAGGTCCTCACAACAGGTCAATTCGTTTCCGGGCAATGCCTCCCAAGCCGGAGGGGTGATTCAGAGCGCACAGTGGTTCAATTCAACCCGGTCTGATGTTGCTCGGCGAATTGCCTGTGGAACCAGTCCGAGAGCATGGCCTTCTCGGAATAGAGTCTGTCACTTCTGTTGGCGCGCCCCGGACGCTGGAGATAGAGCTGATCCATGACCCTGGCGTCGGCCTGGCTCACGACCTGGCCATTTTGTTTGAGCACGTAATGCAGATCGATGCTCGGCCAGGTAATGTCGCGCATGAAGCGCACCTGATAGGCATTTGGCCTCCAGGGTTCGTAACGACCGGCCAGATCGATGTTGCGTATCTCAATTTGCAACTGCTGGCCGGTTGGCAGGTACCGCTGGCCAAGCTTCTGGATGTAGCTGCGCAGCTCTTTCATGACATAAGCGTCGGCACCACGCTCATAGCCGGGGCTATCCAGGCTGGCATCGCTGAATTTCTCGGGATTCTTGAAGACGACTTCGACCGAAGACGCTGCGTTGGCAAGTGGCACCATAAACAGCGCCAGCAGTGCGATCGAGGTGTGAACGGCAATTGAGCGCATGGCTCACCTCCAGATGCAGCGTATTTCAAGGCATGCTGCACCGCGTTTATTTTACGCCTGAGGTGCATGTCAGGGCACTGACGTGCTCTGAGCTGAAGGATTGGCACTACATCGCAAACAGGCGGCCACTGAGCAGTTTTTTTCATTCCGGTGACATGTTTTTCACGAAACGCTCACAGAATGGAGCGCAGATTGAGCTGACAAAAGGATTTGACCCCAAACAAAAAGCCCGCCAGTGAGCGGGTTTTTTGTTGCCTGCCAGGCTTGTCCTCAATTAAGGAGAGTCAAGCCATGCCGCCCAACGACCCCGCCCCTTTCCTGATCTGCAAACTCAACGAAAACCAACTCGCACTGCGCTTACCGCATGTGGAAAATCATGCCGCTTCAATTTAGGGGGTCGATAAAAGCCATCACCTGGTTGGCCTGCGTGTACTGTTACCAGGGGTCGCGGTAAGGCTGAAAACTTCACTTGCTCCTCTGCACCCACCCAACCAGCATCAAAGTGCACCCTGAGACAAGAAAGGCAAAAGCCAGGTAACCGACCCTATCCCCCCTGAGCAGATGGTTCAGGCAAACGCCGAGTCCAACAATTGCTATTGGGACCCCGGTGACGAACACAGCGTTTCGAGAAGCCTTGTACATCAACGTTCCCCCCCACTCAAAATCCACTGCATTAAAGCATAAGCCTGCCGGTGAATGGCGGCCGAGGAATTGGCATGTCTGGAATGGAACGAATCATTGAAGCCTTGACGACACCAACGCGCCGGCCGCCGAGGTCATTACGCTCGACCGAAACATTCCCGAGAATGATCGATACCAACTCGGCATTCTGATCGACGGAACTACGCTGGTGGCACTCAGCTGGACTTTAGCTGCTGCGCCTCCAAACTTCCCCATGAACCAGGTCAAGCTGCTTCGCGACGAAAATCCAAAGCACCATCAATTCAGGCAACGCCGGCCTTGCGTAGCTGCCGAGTCTTCTCTTCTCCAACCCCCAACCTTTTTGCCAACATCGACCAGCGCCTTGTCACGGGTGCCACCCTGCGTGTTCGTGCGAGTATCGCGGGAGTCAATGTTCGGCAGCTCCCACGACAACAAGCTGAAGCTCGCGCCGCGGCTGGAGAACTCATCAAGATTGCACTCGCAGTGATCATGTCTCAAGACACATTCTAATTAACACCAAGCTGATGCACTCCGGCCTTCTCCACTTGAGAGGTATGCATATAGCGCCTTTCAATAAACATGAAAGACGCTGTAGCAACCGCCGTAGAAAAACATAGAGTCAAGCCAGCCAGAAACGCAAAATCAACAATAGAAAAATATCCAACATCCGACACATACAAATGAATTGCGCCGAACACCAAAAACAAAACCATGCAGTGAAGCAGGTAAAAGCTATAGCTGACAGACCCCATAGCTACAAACACACCAAAAGACAACACTTTAGGTCGAGACACTGTCAATGCAACGAACAACACAAATACAGTCACCCATTGTTCAAACCCATATATTGTCTTTTGCCCGACCCGGCAAAACATAAAAATCAATGCAAACAGCGCAATAACTCCAGCAATATTTCTAATGTGCCGTCCAAACTGATTCGACGCAATAAAAAAACTGAACGCTCCTGGGATAAAGAATGACCAAGAGCTTAAACCTGTGAGCCAAAGATCAGCAATTGCAAACCCAACAATGGCTACCAACGTCGCCCTCAGGGATTTTTTTGCTGCAATATAGAGAATCGGTAAAATCAAATAAAACTTCCATTCGATACCCAACGTCCAAGCCACGCCAATTAGTCGACGAAAATCGAAGTCATTGATGACCGGCAAAGGAACCAGCTTGAACGCAAAAACTGCTGGGAGAGACTTAACTATTTCAACGGGTGCCTGGACAATCGGCCAGGAAAACCACGTTGCGACAGCCAGCGCCAGCACCGCTGCTGCAATATACGCGGGCACTGTCCTGCGCACGCGCTTCTCGTAAAACTCTGTCCAGTCAACCTTATTTTGTGAAAGAGCTTTCCCCGCAAACAAGAAACCCGTAATGCAGAAAAATAATTGGACGCCAAAGGCGCCGAACAAGGAGGGAATGTTAGAAGCAATGGGATCGTAAACAAAAGCCTTCGGCACTATCGCCAAATTAGTGAGTACATACGGCGCATGATTCATCGCTACGAGCGCTGCCGCTACCCCTCGCAGGCCGTCAATCCATTTTGTTTGTAAGTGCCCTTCAGGCACAAGAGAAGGAATACGCCGAGACAATAAAAACATCGGTGCAAATACAAAGGGTAGGAGAAACATAAGCAACATCCAGACGTCCGGAGATTGCATAACAAATATCGGTTCCATCACGAACGACCTTGAAAAATTCGCCGAACCATAACAGAAGAAGGTACCAAACCTCTACATCATCAAGGGCAACCTATCCCCAAAATCACGGACAGACGTTCATGACATAACGCTTGCCGTACCTATGCGGCATCGGCATTGGCGATCAGGACGAGATCCGCCTGCCGGTTCACTTCATCTCCAGCGATGATCGCTTCGTCGCAGCCGGACTGCCACATCCAGGCGTTGACGGCACCAACCCCAATCAAAGCCAGTGCAACACCTATATACGAGGAGCTGTAGCAGTGCTTGCTGGCTCAGCCATTGGAGTCTGCGAGGGGAATACGAGGACCTATTGAGGGAGCCTGAATCAATGGCCGCCGGTTGGCGGAAAAACGCAACACGGAGCAGCAATGATTCAGAAACAAAAAGGCCCGACGCAATGGCCGGGCCTTTTTGAAATTTTGATCACACTCGGCTTTGGCAGCCTGGACGCGAAGTATCAATGATCAAATCACCTTCAACCCTGAAACCGATCATTCCGAAGAGGAACGAGTGGTTCAACTGGCTCATCACAACATCGGTAAGACCTACCGCGCACTCATCCTTCTGGATGGCGTGATCCATAGCGGTTTTCATGTTTGGAATTCCGGTAGGGAAGATGATTACCGGATAGTTGTCTTCACCTGTTACTCGAGCACCTTTGACGAACTTTGAGGAATTGATATTGTAATTTTTGGTACTCGCCACCGTCATATCGGCTACGCGAACGGTACAACCTGATGCAAGCACGGCGGCAACGAGAACAGCTAGTGCAGCTTTTTTCATGATTCCCTCCCAATTAAGGGCGCGGAATATATCAAAATGACATCACCAACACAAAAATCCGGCGCAGTCGCTGGGCTCGGGGTTTTATGTGCGTTTCGCATTACTTGTGCGACCTCAGCGAAACACAGCCCAAGCCGGTCAACATGCGGGAATCAGCTATCAGCCGGCGCGCCAGAATTCATGACGAAGAGTGGGCGAGAAGTTGAGGACGCCCAAGTCGAGCAGATCGCCGCGAAGTACCGGATCGAGAATTGGCCGACGGCTGTTCAAGCTTGTCGCTCCAGATCGAAACCTGGAGGGAGCGGAAGGGTTCGAACCATCCAGTTACGTGCTTGCGAATCGAAGCATGATACCGCCCACACAAAGACACGTAATTGCCTTGAAGATGGCATACCCAGGCCCACCGCACTCGACGTAGAGGTATATCGAAGAGACAAGGAAAAGGGTTGATGCAATCAGGATGAACATCGATATCCCGCGCTGAACTCGAATTCTCTGTTTATTGCGATAGACGTACATCTAGCCCTCCTTGGGATTTGCAGCTCCAACCACAACAATACCTTCCGCTGCGTATCCGGTCACACAGGGCGGCGCCTTCCTTTAGATCGTCTTTTCACCCGACCCAAAAGGACCCGCGGTGAGCAACACCCGATGCCAGCGCTGACGATTCTGAAATGAAGACAAGTGTGAGCGACAAGACCAAGGTCACTGGAAAGTCACTATGGCAGATACGACAAAGCCGCTCGAAAGCGGCTAAGTCATTGAAAAATATGGTCGGGACGGAGTGATTCGAACACTCGACCCCTAGCACCCCATGCTAGTGCGCTACCGGACTGCGCTACGCCCCGACTAGGCGTGAAACTTGTTCCTCATCTCGAGGAACGCTCAAGAATATATCGCAAGCTTTTGAAAACTGGAAGTATTTAAAAGCATGAATTTATTTCTTGAGCACCACCAGAACATCTTCAAGCTCGGCGATCATCTGGCGGATCATTTGTTTGTACTGGGTTGTGTCGTCTTTGGCTTCATCGCCAGACAAGCGCAGGCGCGCTCCGCCGATGGTGAACCCCTGATCGTAAAGAAGCGCGCGGATCTGCCGGATCATCAGCACGTCCTGGCGCTGATAATACCGGCGGTTTCCGCGGCGTTTGACAGGGTTGAGTTGAGGAAACTCCTGCTCCCAGTAGCGCAGCACGTGTGGTTTGACCGCACACAGCTCGCTGACTTCACCAATGGTGAAGTAGCGTTTGCCCGGGATGACGGGGAGCTCGTCGTTATGACTTGGTTCCAGCATAAGCCTCAACTCGGGCCTTCAACTTCTGCCCTGGACGAAAGGTGACCACACGGCGAGCCGTGATCGGGATTTCTTCCCCCGTTTTCGGATTGCGGCCAGGCCGCTGGCGTTTGTCCCGAAGGTCGAAATTGCCGAAACCGGACAATTTGACTTGTTCGTTGTCTTCGAGAGCGTGCCTGATTTCTTCAAAAAACAGTTCGACCAATTCCTTGGCCTCCCGTTTATTCAGGCCCAGCTCCTCATACAGACGTTCCGCCATCTCAGCTTTCGTCAGAGCCCCCATACGTCACTTCCTTAACGTGGCGTTCAACCTTTGTTCGAGCGAGGTGAGGATGTTTTGCGTTGCGGTATTCACCTCATCGTCATTAAGAGTGCGCGATGGATGCTGCCAGGTCAAGCCGACTGCGAGGCTTTTTCTATCAGGATCAATGCCTTTACCCTGATACACGTCAAATAGCCTGAGGTCTGTCAGCCATTCGCCTGCATTTTCACGGATTACGTCCAGTACAGCCGTGGCTGCAACGTCTTTGTGCGCAATCAGTGCAAGGTCACGACGCACTTCAGGAAAGCGCGATAACTCGTGGAATTTCGGCATTTTGCCCGACGCGACTTCCGCCAGAACCAGTTCGAAGACGAAGACCGGACGGTCGAGACCGAGGGTTTTCGACAGTTCCGGGTGGATCGCGCCCATGAAGCCGACCAGGCGACCATCACGTTCGATGCGCGCGGTTTGGCCCGGGTGCAACGCCGGGTGTTTGCCTGGCACAAAAGTGAACGCGTCCAGAGCACCAGCGAAGCCCAGCACCGCTTCGACATCAGCCTTGACGTCGAAGAAATCGACGGTATCGCGACCCTGTGCCCAGCCTTCCGGCAGACGGCTGCCACACACCACACCGGCCAGCATCGGCTCTTGCTTCAGGCCTTCGAGCTGGCCAACGAAACGCAGGCCGCTTTCAAACAGACGCACGCGATCCTGCTGACGGTTCAGGTTGTGCTGAAGCGCCTTGACCAGGCCCGGCCACAACGACGAACGCATGGCGGCCATGTCGTTGGAGATCGGATTGGCCAGCAGCAACGGTTCTACACCCGGATTAAACAGTTCGAACTGTTTCGGATCGATGAAGCTGTAGGTAATTGCTTCCTGGTAACCACGGGCCACCAGCAGACGACGCAGTTCAGGCAGATCGCTGCGCGCTTCGGCCTTGGCTTGTGGCGCCAGACGGGCTTGCGGGTAGCGAACCGGCAGACGGTTGTAACCGTAAAGGCGTGCCAGTTCTTCGATCAGGTCGACTTCCAGGCTGATATCAAAACGGAAGCTCGGCACTTCAACGCGCCACTGCCCTGCCCCATCGGCAGTAATGGTCAGACCCAAAGCGCTGAGCAGACGCTCGACTTCGGCCGAATCCATTTCCATGCCCAGCATCTGGGTGATGCGTTGGGCGCGCAGGGTGATCGGCGCGATCGACGGCAAGTGTTGTTCGCTGACGGTTTCGACGATCGGGCCCGCTTCGCCACCGGTGATGTCCAGCAGCAGGCCAGTGGCACGCTCCATGGCTTCACGGGCCAGCTTCCAGTCCACGCCACGCTCGTAGCGATGCGAGGCGTCGGTGTGCAGGCCATAGGAGCGGGCCTTGCCTGCGACGGCGATCTGGTCGAAGAAAGCGCTTTCAAGGAACACATCACGCGTGGTCGCGGAAACACCGCTGTGCTCGCCACCCATGACACCGGCAATCGCCAGAGCGCGGGAATGGTCGGCAATCACCAGCGTATCGTTACGCAGGCTGACTTCCTGACCGTCGAGCAACACCAGCTTCTCGCCGTCTTCGGCCATGCGCACACGGATGCCACCGTTGATTTCGGCGAGATCGAAGGCGTGCAGCGGTTGACCCAGTTCCAGCATCACGTAGTTGGTGATGTCGACGGCAGCATCGATGCTGCGCACATCTGCACGACGCAGGCGCTCAACCATCCACAGTGGTGTAGGTCGGGACAGGTCGACGTTACGAATCACACGGCCCAGGTAGCGCGGGCACGCGGCGGGCGCCAGCACTTCTACCGAACGCACTTCGTCGTGCGCGGCAGGCACCGCAGCCACCGCCGGACGCACCACCGGAGCGGCGTACAGCGCGCCGACTTCACGCGCCAAACCGGCGAGGGACAGGCAGTCGCCACGGTTCGGGGTCAGGTCGACCTCGATGCTGGCATCTTCCAGATCCAGATAAACACGGAAGTCTTCGCCCACCGGCGCATCGGCCGGCAGCTCCATCAGACCGTCATTACCTTCACCGACCTGCAGCTCGGTTTGCGAGCACAGCATGCCGTTGGATTCAACACCACGCAGCTTGGCCTTCTTGATCTTGAAGTCACCTGGCAGCTCGGCGCCGATCATGGCGAAAGGAATCTTCAGGCCCGGGCGCACGTTTGGCGCTCCGCAAACAACCTGGAAGGTTTCCGAACCGTTGCTGACCTGGCACACGCGCAGCTTGTCGGCGTCCGGGTGCTGCTCGGTGCTCAGCACCTCGCCAACGACCACGCCACTGAAAACACCGGCGGCCGGCGTAACGCTATCGACCTCAAGACCGGCCATCGACAGACGAGCAACCAGCTCGTCGCGACTTACCTGCGGGCTAACCCAGCCACGCAGCCATTGTTCACTGAATTTCATCCTGCTCTCCTAAGAATTCGTTACGACTAGCGAAATTGCGCGAGGAACCGCAAGTCGTTGTCGAAGAACAGACGCAAGTCGTTCACGCCGTAACGCAGCATGGCCAGACGCTCAACACCCATGCCGAAGGCAAAGCCCGAGAATTCTTCCGGGTCGATACCGGACATGCGCAGCACGTTCGGGTGAACCATGCCGCAGCCCATCACTTCCAGCCAGCCGGTCTGCTTGCAGACGCGGCAGCCTTTACCGCTGCACATCACGCATTCCATGTCGACTTCAGCGGAAGGCTCGGTGAACGGGAAGTACGAAGGACGGAAACGTACGGCCAGTTCTTTTTCGAAGAACACCCGCAGGAATTCTTCGATGGTGCCTTTGAGATCGGCGAAATTGATGTCGCGATCGACCAGCAGGCCTTCGACCTGGTGGAACATCGGCGAGTGGGTAATATCGGAGTCGCTACGGTATACGCGGCCTGGGCAGACGATGCGGATCGGCGGCTGCTTCGACTCCATGGTGCGGACCTGTACCGGCGAGGTATGGGTGCGCAACAGCATGTTCGCATTGAAATAGAAGGTGTCATGCATCGACCGGGCCGGGTGATGGCCTGGGATGTTGAGCGCTTCGAAGTTGTGATAGTCGTCTTCGACCTCAGGGCCTTCGGCGATGCCGTAGCCAATGCGGGTGAAGAACTGTTCGACGCGTTCCAGAGTGCGGGTGACCGGATGCAGACCACCGGAGGTCTGACCACGGCCAGGCAGGGTCACGTCAATGGACTCGGCGGAGAGTTTGGCAGCCAGGTCGGCTTCTTCAAACAATGCCTTGCGCGCATTAAGGACCTCTGTGACACGCTCCTTGGCGACGTTGATCAGCGCACCGACCTGCGGACGCTCTTCTGCCGGCAAATTCCCCAGGGTCTTCATCACCTGAGTCAATTCACCCTTCTTGCCAAGGTAGTGAACCCGGATTTGCTCCAGGGCATTGATATCTTCAGCGCTTTGCACAGCCTCTAGAGCTTGAGAGACGAGCGCGTCCAGGTTTTCCATGTACAGACTCCAGATACAAAATAGGGGAAGAGCTTGAAGGCTCTTCCCCTATTTATGACGTTTAACACCTGACCCCACAGATGCGAGGCCGGGTGACTGTCGGGGGTACTTAAGCCAAGGTGGCTTTAGCTTTCTCGACAATCGCAGCAAACGCCGCTTTTTCGTTCACTGCCAGATCAGCCAGAACCTTACGGTCGATCTCGATGGACGCTTTTTTCAGGCCGGCGATGAAACGGCTGTAGGACAGACCGTTGATACGAGCACCAGCGTTGATACGAGCGATCCACAGAGCGCGGAACTGACGTTTTTTCTGACGACGGTCACGGTAGGCGTATTGGCCTGCCTTGATTACCGCTTGCTTGGCAACACGGAATACGCGCGAGCGAGCGCCGTAGTAGCCTTTAGCAAGTTTCAGAATTTTTTTGTGACGCTTACGGGCAATGACGCCACGCTTTACACGAGCCATGAGTTACTTCCTCTATTCTTGACTAAAATTAACGAAGGCGCAGCATGCGCTCGACTTTTGCCACGTCAGACGGATGCAGCAAGCTGCTACCGCGCAGTTGACGCTTACGCTTGGTCGACATTTTGGTCAGGATGTGGCTCTTGAAAGCGTGCTTGTGCTTGATACCGTTAGCAGTTTTCAGAAACCGCTTAGCAGCACCACTTTTGGTCTTCATTTTTGGCATGTTCGGATACTCCGCATTCAGTTGATAAACATAATCAGAAGGCCTGCCGTGCCCTGTTGATTACTTCTTCTTTTTCGGGGCGATGACCATGATCAGCTGGCGTCCTTCCATCTTAGGATGCTGTTCGACCGAACCGTACTCGAGCAAGTCACCTTCAACTCGCTTGAGGAGTTCCATCCCCAGCTCCTGGTGGGCCATCTCACGGCCGCGGAATCGCAAGGATACCTTGGCCCTGTCCCCGTCACTCAGGAAACGTACCAGGTTGCGCAGTTTTACCTGGTAATCCCCTTCCTCCGTCCCTGGACGAAACTTGATTTCTTTAACCTGAATCTGCTTCTGGTTTTTCTTGGCCGCAGCAATCTGCTTCTTCTTTTCGAAGATCGATTTGCCGTAGTCCATCAGTTTGCAAACAGGTGGTACTGCATCGGCGGAAATCTCCACCAGATCCAGTTTGGCCTCTTCAGCCTTAAGAAGCGCGTCTTCGATTGACACAATCCCGAGCTGTTCACCTTCAGCCCCAATTAACCGAACCTCGCGTGCCGAGATATTCTCGTTGATCGGGGCTTTCGGTGCAGTTCGTTTATCTTGTCTCATTTCACGCTTAATAATAATTACTCCGAATCTTGGCGACCACGCCGGGAAACCGCTTGAGCGAGGAACTCAGCGAACTGGGCGACGGGCATCGAGCCCAGGTCAGCACCTTCACGAGTACGCACAGCGACAGTCTGCATCTCGACCTCCCGATCTCCGATAACCAAGAGATAAGGAACCTTGAGCAAAGTATGCTCGCGGATTTTAAAGCCGATCTTTTCATTTCTCAAGTCAGACTTGGCACGAAACCCGCTTTCGTTGAGAGTTTTTTCGACTTCGGCGGCAAAATCAGCCTGTTTATCAGTGATATTCATCACCACTGCCTGGGTCGGAGCCAGCCACGCCGGGAATGCACCCTCGTAGTTCTCGATCAGAATTCCGACGAAACGCTCGAAAGACCCCAGGATCGCCCGGTGCAGCATGACCGGGTGCTTGCGACTGTTGTCTTCGGAGACGTATTCGGCTCCCAGACGGACAGGCAGGTTAAAATCGAGCTGCAGGGTACCACATTGCCAGACGCGACCGAGGCAATCTTTCAGCGAGAACTCGATCTTCGGACCGTAGAACGCACCCTCGCCCGGCTGCAGATCGTACGGCAAGCCCGCACTATCAAGGGCTGCGGCCAGTGCAGCTTCGGCGCGATCCCAAAGCTCATCCGAACCGACGCGTTTTTCCGGACGAGTGGACAGTTTCATTTCGACTTCTTTAAAGCCGAAGTCGGCGTAGACGTCCATGGTCAGCTTGATGAACGCAGCGGACTCGGCCTGCATCTGCTCTTCGGTGCAGAAGATGTGGGCGTCGTCTTGAGTGAATGCACGCACGCGCATGATGCCGTGCAAGGCACCCGATGGCTCGTTACGGTGGCAGGCACCGAACTCGGCCAGGCGCATCGGCAACTCGCGGTAGCTTTTCAGGCCCTGGTTGAACACCTGCACGTGGCACGGGCAGTTCATTGGCTTGATCGCGTAGTCGCGGTTTTCCGACTGCGTGGTGAACATGTTGTCGGCGTAGTTGGCCCAGTGCCCGGATTTCTCCCACAGGCTGCGGTCAACGACTTGCGGCGTCTTGATCTCGAGATAGCCGTTGTCGCGCTGAACCTTGCGCATGTACTGCTCGAGCACCTGGTACAAAGTCCAGCCATTGGGGTGCCAGAACACCATGCCTGGCGACTCTTCCTGGGTGTGGAACAGGCCCAGGCGCTTGCCGATCTTGCGGTGATCGCGTTTTTCGGCTTCTTCAATGCGCTGGATGTAAGCCGCCAGTTGCTTCTTGTCCGCCCAAGCGGTGCCGTAGACGCGCTGCAATTGCTCGTTCTTGGCATCGCCGCGCCAGTAGGCGCCGGACAGCTTGGTCAGCTTGAAGGATTTCAGGAAGCGCGTGTTCGGCACGTGCGGACCGCGGCACATGTCGACGTATTCTTCGTGATAGTACAGGCCCATGGCCTGCTCGTTCGGCATGTCCTCGACCAGGCGCAACTTGTAGTCTTCGCCACGGGCCTTGAACACTTCGATCACTTCGGCGCGCGGAGTGACTTTCTTGATCACGTCGTAATCTTTCTCGATCAGCTGCTGCATGCGCTGTTCGATGGCCGCCAGGTCGTCCGGGGTGAAAGGACGCTCGAAGGCGATGTCGTAATAGAAACCTTCGTCGATGACCGGACCGATGACCATTTTGGCGGTCGGGTACAGCTGCTTGACCGCGTGGCCAACCAGGTGGGCGCAAGAGTGGCGAATGATCTCCAGCCCCTCTTCATCCTTTGGCGTGATGATTTGCAGCGACGCGTCGCTGTCGATGATGTCGCTGGCGTCGACCAGCTTGCCATTGACCTTGCCGGCAACGGTGGCCTTGGCCAGGCCTGCACCGATGGATGCGGCGACCTCGGCTACGGAAACCGGGTGGTCGAATGAACGTTGACTGCCGTCGGGAAGAGTAATAGTTGGCATGGCGCCTCCTCTCCTAGTGGTGACCCCTACCAAAGGTCACGTGGGTTGGGATGAGCCAGTACAAGATCCGGTCCAGGCCATTCAATGACGAACGCCTGCCTTACAGCGGCAGGAGCCTTGCGGCCAACCGGAAAACCGAACCAGAGTGACTGGGATTCAAATCAGGGTTAATCGCGCATCTGCCGCTACCGGGACCAACGGTCCGCCAGAGCCTGCAAACGCCCGAGCCAGGCATGCTATCACAGATGAGCGGTTATCGACCTGCACGCATTCAGGCCGTGAAGATTTCCTCACTTTCCAGGGTGCAAAGTGAACTTGAGATGTACGACTAACCTCAAATTGACTGAGAATCGCCACAGATACCGACCCCAAGGAGTTCACGTCATGCGCCTTAACCGTCTTTTTGCAATTGCCGCCCCACTTGCCCTGCTGCTGCCACTGAGCGCGCACGCAGCCTGGCCAGCGGGCCTGAAAGCCAAGTACATGACAGATTGCTCTGCGGCTGCCAGCAAAAGCATCAACCCGTCCGAAGCACAGAAACACTGCGCGTGCGGCGCCGACGTCCTGGAGAAGAAATTCACCACACAGGAAATCGCACAGCTGATGGACCCGAAAACACCGCCATCAACCGAATTGGGTCAGCGCGCACTGACCGAAATCTCCGTGTGCAAAGCCCAGAAATAACCCGTCGAAGTGGCAATCCTGAAGCTCTCGAAGGCCAAAAACAGCCAAAAAACCACTGATTCACATAATTTACGCAGCTTTTATGGCTTTTTTTAATCACCTGCTTTTCAGCTGCAAGCCGCTGAATCCGGGGCCTCCAGCCATTTCCGGCAACGAAACGCACGCAACATGAGCGCAAACAGCTCGCCCGGGGGGCTCCCAAAGCGAACATTTCGACTATGATACCCGGGTGTGCCCAGTTGGCCTGAGCAGCACAGTACTACTGAAAATATATGTTTCTTGGAGATACACCATGTCTAATCGCCAAACCGGCACCGTTAAANGCGAACATTTCGACTATGATACCCGGGTGTGCCCAGTTGGCCTGAGCAGCACAGTACTACTGAAAATATATGTTTCTTGGAGATACACCATGTCTAATCGCCAAACCGGCACCGTTAAATGGTTCAACGATGAAAAAGGCTTCGGCTTCATCACTCCTCAAGGTGGCGGTGACGACCTGTTCGTACACTTCAAAGCTATCGAAAGCGACGGTTTCAAAAGCCTGAAAGAAGGCCAGACTGTTTCCTTCGTGGCTGAGAAAGGCCAAAAGGGTATGCAAGCTGCTCAAGTTCGCCCAGAGTAATTTCCAGGCGCACTAAAAAGACCCCGTCCATGTGACGGGGTTTTTTATGGGCAAAACAAAAGCCGAGGGATCAGCCGCAGTTGACGCGGATGACCACCTTGTTGGCATCGGTGTTCAGGTTCAGGCGATCGGAACGGTACTCCAGCGTCACCATATCGGTTGGCAGCAGGAACCGCGCACTTTGCGCCCCTGCGCGGGTACGCGCCTGCTCAAGCAACTGCGGCGATGCCTGCTTGCCGATGGTGAACTCGGCAGCCTTCGCTTCACAGCGGCTGTGGCCCGTGTCAGTCGTCGCAACATCAGTTGTTGCCGACTCCGTAGAGGCGGTACTGCAACCGGCGAGCGTGGCGACGGCCAACAAAGTACCCAATGACGCGAGCTTCCAAGGCATGAAGCCTCCTTTTTCAATGATTAGGCTGAGATCGTGCGACCACCGGATTGGCGTTTGGTTTCACAGGCAGTGCCCGCAACCTGCCCGTCATCCGGACGCGCCGCGATTTTGCCTGAGCAGCGCCCTCCCCCTGATCACTGAATCGTGACTGAATATGAATGACGTTCAATAGACGTCGATATAGTCGTATGGCGGATTGGGCCAGTTTTCCTTCAGGGCATTGAAGATTTGCATGACCCAGACCTCATCGCTGGCCGCCACCCGCCCGACATAACCGGAGCCCTTGGCCCAGGTTTCGAGACGAAACAGCAACCCGTCGATATCGGTACCACCCACGACACCCGAGGAGATATAGGCAATGCCGCCCTTGGTAACCCGCAACTGGGTGTGCTCGTCGTCACTGGCGCCGGCCAGCAACTGACGCACGGCCTCAAGGGTCAGGCCATCCGGAGAGTTCAAATCGATCTGCACAACGCATTCCTTGAATATTCGTCAGGGACCAAGTGTCGCATAGCCCTCCTTTGCTGCCTAAGTCGGCGTGTCAAAAGCCCCGCAAAATGGTTAACTCGGCACTCAGACTTCCCCGACTTCACGAGTGCCATCATGACCACCGTAAGCATCGACGCCGACATCAAGGCCAAGTGGCAAGACGGCCACAGCTCCTACAGCCCAAGCAGCACGGAAGAGCTTGCCATTATCGGTATCGACCTGTTGGTCAGGGACCTTGGAACCGAAGCCGCCCAATCGTTCATCGAACAGATTTTCGAGAAACACCTGTCAGACCAGAAGGCCTAGGCTGTTAGCGGGCGGGAGTGAAACCCGCAGGCAGGCACCTGCGGGACATGAAGCCTATTTCAGACGGGCCAGACGCTCGACCAACAGGTCAAAGAAGCCCTGGGCATCGCCGTTTTCAACCCAGAAGGCATTCCTTGGCGCTTTCAAGCCGTCGTACCAGTCAACGATGGTTTGCCCAAAGGTTGGTCCTTCGCGGCTGTCGACCACCACGTTGACCGAACGACCGCTGAACAGTTGCGGCTTGAGCAGGTAAGCGACAACCGTGGCGTCATGCACCGGGCCGCCCGGAATGCCGAAGCGCTCCATGTCGCCCTTGATGTATTCATTGAGAATGTCGCCCACCAGCCGGCCGGCATGGTTGTTCAAGGCCGCAATCTGTTTCAGGCGAGCTTCACTGGTCAGGATCTTGTGGGTCACATCCAGCGGCAGGTAGGTCAGCTTTACGCCACTCTTGAGCACCACTTCGGCGGCGTGCGGATCGGCGAACAGGTTGAACTCGGCCACCGGCGTGGTGTTGCCGCCATTGAAGTGCGCACCGCCCATGACGACCACTTCCTTGATGCCCTGAACGATACCCGGCTCCTGCATCAACGCCAGGGCCAGATTGGTCTGCGGGCCAAGCATGGCGATGGTAATGCTGTGGGGGCTGGCCGACTTCAGGGTATCTATCAGATAAGTGATGGCGCTGCCCTCGGCCAGGCCCTGCCGGGGCTCATGCACGGCGATACCCGACAACCCTTCCTGGCCATGAATATCCTCGGCGTAGATGGGCGTGCGCATCAGGGGCTTCGTCGCCCCCGCATAGACCGGCACCTCTTCGCGCCCCGCCCATTCCCGGACCAACCGCGCATTGCGCGAAGTCTTGTCCAGGCGAACGTTGCCCGCAACGGTGGTCAATGCCCGCACATTGAGCTCGTCCGGCGATGCCAGGGCGAACAACAAGGCAACGACATCGTCGGCCCCTGGATCGGTGTCGATGATCAAGTCGATCTTTTGTGCCGCCAGGGCGTTCGTTGCGGTTATCAGGGACAAAAGCAGCAGGCTCCGGAGCAATGGGTGGAGTTTTGAGCAAAACGCGGACAGCCGGTCAAAACGTTACGCCGGCAACCAGCACGATGTTGCAGTACGGTTGGCACTCGCCAGTACGAACAATCGCTCTCGCTTGTCGGCTCAGGACCTTGAACTGTTCATGTGTGAGCACCTCACGCCGCCCGAGTGCGCCCTCACTATCCAGCTGATCCAGCGCGACAAGGGCCGTAGGCTTTTTATCGAAGATTTCCTGAGCCAGCACATGGCTTTCAACCTGCATCTCGCTGAGCACCACCTTCAAGGTGCTGACAAAATCCGGAATGCCATGGGTCAAGGCCAGGTCGATCAATTCAACGCCCGCAGGAACCGGCAACCCCGCATCCCCGATGACGACCTTGTCGCCATGCCCCAATGAGGCGATCAGCCGCGACAGTGCAATGTTGAGCAGTGGGGTCTTTTTCATGGTGTTTTAAACGCCTGAACTTCGCTCAAGACGGGAATCGATGGTTGTGCGCCAGCACGGGTGACCGACAGCGCCGCAGCCACCTGTCCAAAGCGGATCGCCTGCGCCTCATCCTTGCCCGCGGCCAGCGCCGCAGCGAAACCACCCACAAACGTATCGCCCGCCGCCGTGGTGTCGACAGCCTTTACGGTGGGCGCGGGGAAATGCTCGAAACGCTGGCCATCGGCAAACAGCGCCCCCTGCGCGCCGAGGGTGATGATCACCTTGCCGGCACCCAGGGCAATCAGGCAGGTTGCCGCGTCTTGCGCGGTCTCCAGGGAGTCGACCGAAAGACCGCTCAGTACCGACGCTTCGCTCTCGTTGGGGATCAGGTAATCAATGGACGCGTACCAGTCCGCCGGCAGTGGGCGGCTGACCGGTGCCGGGTTGAGGATAACCGTCTTGCCCAGCTCTCGGCCGCGCTTGAGCGCATGGCCAACAGACGCATCGGGCACTTCCAGCTGGCAGATGAGCACGTCCGCCGCCTGTATCACCGAATCAAAACGGTCAATGGCTTCAGCAGTCAATGCACCGTTGGCACCGGGAACGATCACGATGGAGTTCTGACTGCTGTCGTCGACCACAATCAACGCCACGCCGCTGGAACCGTCAACGGTGCCGACCGCCTGACAATCGATCCGCTCGGCCAACAGCGCCCCGCGTAGCGCCTCGCCATACGCGTCATTACCCACGCAGCCGACCATCGACACCCAGGCTCCCAACCGCGCGGCAGCCACGGCCTGATTGGCGCCCTTGCCGCCGGAAACGGTGGTAAACGACTGACCGATCAGCGTTTCACCGCCCCTGGGCAAGCGCGGTGCCCGGGTCACCAGGTCCATGTTCAAACTGCCTATTACCACTACCTTTGCTGGCATACATTGCTACTCATCGATTCTGTTTCGGCGGGGCTGCCGGGTCAGCGGCTCTCGTTTTTCAACGGCTCTCTGTTTTCAACGGCCCTCTGTTTTCAACGGAATTGGGCAAACACGCCGGCCAGCGGCGCCGTCGATTCACGTATGACAATACTCGGCGTCACGATCCGCTGATCGGTTACCAGGGCCGGCGTGGCGATGCGCCGCAAAAGCACTTCGGCGGCCATTTCGCCAAGCTGCAGGATCGATTGCCCCACGGTGGTCAACGACGGGTAGACATACCGACTCATCTGGATATCGTCGAAGCCGATCACCGACAACTCGCTCGGTACGCGAATATTGCGCTCGGCGGCGGCCCGCAGCACGCCGATGCCGATCATGTCGTTGGCGGCAAAAATGGCGCTGGGCGGATTGTTTTCCAGCAACACCGCGGCAGCGCTGTAGCCGCCCGTACTGGTGAAATCGCTTTCCAGCATGCGCCCGGGAGAGACTTCTACGCCCGCCTCTTTCAAGGCCCGGCGATAACCTGCCAGACGCATCTGCGCCACACTGGTACTTTCCGGCCCGCTGATCGTGGCGATGTCCCGATGCCCCAACTCCAACAGGTGCCGGGTCGCCAGGTACGCGCCGTATTCATGGTCGATACGCACCAGGTCCGCATCGACACCGTCCAGCCCACGGTCGACGATTACCATCGGTGTGCGCACACCCTTCAGGCCTTGTGCCAGGCCACTGTCGCCGCCGGCCGAGGCGACAATCAGGCCGTCGATGCGTTTTTCCAGCAGCACACGCAGGTAGTTGCGCTGTTTGTCCGGATTATCGTCGGAGTTGCACAGGATGACGCAGTAACCGTTTCGCTCGCAGTAGTCCTCGATCCCCCTGGCCAGCTCGGCGAAATACGGGTTGAGGCTGTTGGGAACCAACAGGCCGATGGTCGCCGTGGTCTTGGCCTTGAGTGAACGGGCCACGGCGCTGGGAACGTAGTCGAGGGTCTGGATCGCCGCCTCGACCTTGACCCTGACCTCTTCACTGACCGGGCGGGTCTTGTTCACCACATGGGAAACCGTGGTGTAGGAAATGCCCGCAAGGGCTGCCACATCTTTGATGGTCGCCATGACTCAGGTCCGCCGGCTTGCGCGTTGACTGCGATAAGTGTCCAGCACAACCGCCACCACAATCACCGCGCCAGTAATGATGCGTTTGGTCGGCTCGGTTGCCCCGATCTGCGCCAACCCTGCAGCCAGCACGGAAATGATCAGGACGCCAAAAAACGTGCTGATCACCGAGCCGCGGCCACCCATCAGGCTGGTCCCGCCGATCACCACGGCTGCGATCACCTGCAACTCAAGACCGGAACCGGCGTTCGGATCGGCGGCTTCCAGGCGAGAAATCTGGAACAACGCGGCAATACCGGCCAGCAACCCCATCAGGCTGAAGACCAGGATTTTATAGGGCTTGGGATTGATCCCCGCCAGTCGCACGGCCTCTTCGTTGGTGCCGATACCGATCAGGTAACGACCGAACACCGTGCGGGTCAATACGGCCTGAGCGATGAAAATGATCAGCAATGCAATGATGAATGACGGTGAAATGCCAAAGGCGATCGGATTGGACAACCAGGCGAACGCATCGCCGATATAGGCCGTGCGCGAACCGGTCATCTGGTACGCCACCCCGCGAGCCATTTCCAGCACGCCCAGGGACACGATGAACGACGGTATCCGCCACGCCACAGTGATCGAGCCGGTGATGGTACCGGCGAGCGCCGCGATGGCCATGCCCAGCAGCGCCGCCGGCAGCACGCCCCAGCCCCAGCCAAGAATCGCCACGCTGACGGTCGAGGCCGCCAGCGCCAGCACCGAACCTACCGACAGGTCGATGCCACCGATGATCAACACGAAGGTCATGCCGACCGCCAGCACCATCAGGTCTGGAATCTGGTTCGCCAGGGTGCTGAAAGTATCGTACGAGAGGAAATGACTGCTCAGCAGCGAGAACAGCACAATCATCGCCAACAAGGCACCCGCCAGGCCCAGGTAGGTACCCAGGCCGTAGAAGTTGCCACTGCGTTTGCCGGCCAAAGAAGCGGTTTTCATGGAAGATCCCTAGGCGCGGCTTCATTGAGCTGCGCATCACGTTTTTGGTAGCCGGCGAAAGCCGCGGCAAGCAACTCATCCTGGGTCCAGCTATCGCGATCGAATGTATCGATCAGGCTTCCTGCCGACAGCACACCGATCCGGTCGCAGATCAGCATCAGCTCGCGCAAGTCACTGGAAACCACCACCAGCGCCTTGCCCTGGCGGGTCAACTCACCGAGCAGGTTGTAGATATCGAACTTGGCGCCGACGTCGATGCCCCGGGTCGGCTCATCAAACAGCAGCACCGAGCAGTCGCGTTCCAGCCAACGACCGATGACGACTTTCTGCTGATTGCCGCCGGACAGCTCGGACACCAGCTGTGCGGGACCTGAGCTGCGAATGCGCATGGCGTCAATCTGTCGCTGGGCCAGGGCGTTTTCCTTATCCTTGTCGACAAAGCCCGCACCGGAGATGCCGGGCATGTTGCCCAAGGCGATATTGGCGCCGATCGACTGCGTCAACAAAAGGCCTTCGCCCTTGCGGTCTTCAGTGATCAACGCGATGCCATGCCCGACCGCATCCACTGGCGAACGCACATTGATCACCTGCGCCGGCGACCCCAGGGCAACCGTGCCGCTGTCAGCGGTATCAGCCCCGAAGATCAGACGCAGCAACTCGGTGCGCCCCGCGCCGATCAAACCGGAAATGCCGAAAATCTCACCGGCCCGGACTTCGAACGACACGTCGCGCACCTTGTCGACCCGGGACAGGCCCTTGACCGTCAACACCGGAGCGCCGATCTTGCGCACGCCCATGTCGATATGTTCGCCGAGCTCGCGCCCGACCATCAAGGTGACCAGTTGCTCGCTGTTGTAGTTGGCCATCGGCTCGACACAGACCAGGTTGCCGTCGCGCAGCACGGCAATGCGCTGCGCGACCCGCGCCAACTCTTCGAGGCGATGGGAGATGTAGATGATCGACACACCGCGAGCCTGCAGGCGGGTGATCTGCTCGAACAGCATTTCGACTTCGCGCGCCGTGAGCATCGCCGTCGGCTCATCGAGAATCAGCACCTGACAATCGCCAATCAGGTTGCGGGCGATCTCGACCATTTGCTGGTGGCCGATGCCCAGCTCGCCGACCAGGGTGTCCGGATCAATGGCGTCGAGTCCGACCTGAGCCATGGCCTCGACGGCAGCCTTGCGTAACTGCTTGCGCCTGATCCAGCCGCCGTTGCCGGGCAGATTGTGCAGAAACAGGTTTTCCGCCACCGACAAGGTCGGCAGCAGATTGAGCTCCTGCATGACCATGCGGATACCCAGCTGTTCAGCTTGAGCCCGGCTACCCGGACGATAGTCCTGCCCTTGAAACTGCATGTGACCGGTGGTCGGCGTGACCAGCCCGCCAATAATCTTCGAAAGCGTGCTTTTGCCTGCGCCGTTCTCGCCGGTCAACGCCAGCACTTCACCGCGCATGAGCGTCAGGTCGATGCCGGTGAGAACCGGTTGGGCGTAGGTCTTGCCGATGCCGCTGACCGAGAGGACAGCGTTCGTAGCGCTGGCGGACATAAGAACTCTCCATGCGCTCGTCCGGCCGGACGAGCGCCGTTGCGTCGCCAGAAGGCTACTTGGTGACCAGTTCCACCGGCGTTTCGATCACGCCGTTGGCGCCGCCGTCGACCTTCTCGCCCTTGAGAATCTTCAATGCCGTCTCGATGCCGAACACTGCCTGTTTTGCCGCAAACTGGTCCGCCGTGGCCAACACACGACCATCCTTGAGCATTGGCTGGATGGCGTTGATGTTGTCGTAGCCGACCACTTGCACCTTGCCCGCCTTGCCCGCAGCGCGCACCGCAGACACTGCACCGACCGCCATGCTGTCGTTGCCGGCCAGCAGGGCCTTGGTCTGCGGGTATTCACTGAGAATCGACGCGGCCACCTTGTTACCTTTGTCGATTTCCCAGTCACCCGATTGCAGGGACACGACCTTGATCTGCGCCGCCTCCATCGCATCCTTGAAACCCGCGGTCCGCTGCTGGGCATTGGTGGTGGTGGACACACCTTCGATGATGCCGACTTCATCACCGGCCTTCAGCTGTTTGGCCAGGTAATCGCCCACCAGTCGTGCGCCCTTGCGGTTGTCCGGGCCTACGAACGGAACGTTGATGTTTTTGCTTTTGACGACGGCAGGGTCCAGCTGGTTATCGATGTTGATCACGGTGATGCCGGCATCAATGGCTTTCTTGATCACCGGAACCATGGCCTTGGAGTCTGCTGGCGCAATCACCAGTGCATTGACCTTGGCCAGGATCATTTGCTCGACGATGCGCGTCTGGCCTGCGGTATCGGTTTCGTCTTTGATGCCGTTGGAGATGAGCTCGAAATCGCCGGAGTGATCCTTCTGGTACGCCTTGGCGCCATCCTCCATGGTCAGGAAGAACTCGTTGGCCAGGGATTTCATGACCAATGCGACTTTCGGTTTTTCAGTGCTTTCAGCAAAGGCCGAAGAGACAGGCAGCGCAGCGGATGCGGCGGCCAGCATAGCGACAGCGAGAAGACGTCCAGCGAATGGCAGCTTCATGGTTCACTCCGATCTTATGATTATTGTGAGCAACGCTTGCGCTGGCGCAGGCTTCACGACCCGGAGCGATGAAAAGTCATCACTGGAGTCGCGCAAACGTTTGCGTGAAGCAAACTATGCGAACCCTGCCGGTATTTGTCAACGACCTGAAAAGTGCTTCCAGAGATGTTCAGCGAAAACAGTGGCATCCAGTTCATGCCGTGGTGTTGACCACCGATCCCGTGCCAGAACCCTTGCTCAGCTCCTTGATCAGGCTCGCGCTCACTTGCAGGATGGCGCCGTTGGTGTCGGCAATCTGTCCCTGAATAGCCGCTACCGCAGTGGTCTTGGCTTCCGGTGTCGGATAGGACGCCGCCTGGGCTTGCGCCAGTTGCTGCTGCTGTTCACGCAATTGCTGCTGCAGTTCCTTCAGACGCTTGAGCAAGACCTTCACCGCAACGCTGGTGTTATCGCTCGCTTGCGTATCAGCCTGTGCGCCGGCACTTTCCCCCAGCCCTACCGGGCCCGTTTTAACCTGGGCGCCGCCTTCCTTTGTCCCCAGCGCCTGAGCAGCCGCATCTTGCGTCTCATCGCCCAAAGCACGAACGGTCGCTGCAGACTTTCCCCCGATGGTGATGCCTGCGGCATTCGGAAAGCCAATAGATAACGACATGTGAACTCCTGCAGAAAAAGATCCCTTGAAGGAGGATCGACCGACCCGCGCTTTTCTTTAGTCGTTCACGACGATTTGACCCGTTGAAATCTTAAACAGAGCTGCCTGCCGTTTCGGAGAGCCGAACGCAAAAGCCAGACATGTTCGGCAATCCGGACGCCAGGCCCCGAATCCACTTCCGAACAAAAACACAAATACCATTACAAATCATTAAGTTACCTGCGTTTTTCGATTCAAAGTATTACTGGTACAGATCCTGCTCTTCTCCTCGCACCCCCGGCGTTCAGATTCGCCCGGGGCGTATCTAGATGAACTTGCATCAGCACCGTCTCACAACTAGAAGAGAAAAATAATGACATCTGCACTCAAGACCTTTGTTCCGGGCGCCTTGGCCCTCTTGCTGCTTCTACCGACTGCCCTGCAGGCCAAAGAAGCCGAAACCCAACAGAAACTGGCCAACGTGGTGATCCTGGCCACCGGCGGCACCATTGCCGGCGCTGGCGCCAGCGCCGCCAACAGCGCGACCTACCAGGCGGCGAAAGTCGGCATTGAACAATTGATCGCCGGCGTTCCTGAACTGAGTCAACTGGCTAACGTTCGCGGCGAACAAGTCATGCAGATCGCCTCCGAAAGCATCACCAACGAAAACCTGCTGCAACTGGGTCGCCGCGTAGCCGAGCTGGCCGACAGCAAAGACGTTGATGGCATCGTGATCACCCACGGCACCGACACCCTGGAAGAAACCGCATACTTCCTGAACCTGGTGGAAAAAACCGACAAGCCGATCATTGTCGTAGGCTCCATGCGCCCGGGCACCGCGATGTCCGCCGACGGCATGCTGAACCTGTACAACGCGGTGGCCGTGGCCGGCAGCAAGGATGCACGAGGCAAAGGCGTGCTGGTGACCATGAACGATGAAATCCAGTCGGGTCGCGATGTCAGCAAGATGATCAACATCAAGACCGAAGCGTTCAAAAGCGCCTGGGGTCCGCTGGGCATGGTGGTAGAAGGCAAATCCTACTGGTTCCGCCTGCCGGCCAAGCGTCACACCATGGATTCCGAGTTCGACATCAAGACCATCAAGAGCCTGCCTGACGTCGAGATCGCCTACTCCTACGGCAACGTCAGCGACACCGCCTACAAGGCCCTGGCTCAGTCCGGCGCCAAAGCCATCATCCACGCCGGTACCGGCAATGGCTCGGTATCGTCACGGGTAGTCCCCGCCCTGCAAGCCCTGCGCAAGGACGGCGTGCAGATCATTCGTTCCTCCCATGTCAACGCCGGCGGTTTTGTCTTGCGCAACGCCGAACAGCCTGACGACAAATACGACTGGGTCGTGGCCCACGACCTGAACCCGCAAAAGGCCCGGATCCTGGCGATGGTCGCGTTGACCAAAACCAACGACAGCAAAGAGCTGCAACGGATGTTCTGGGAATACTGATTCACCCTCGCCCGACCGGATCCGGTCGGGCACCACGTGCGCCATTCGCCACCCCGGCGAATGGCTGCCACTCGAACTGACAAAAAAACTCCCTTCGCCTTACGCCAAATGCAACAAACCGCTGTCAGAGGATTTTCTTGTTTTTTAAGCAGTTGCGAAATGGCCTACAGTTAAATACTGTATGCACGTACAGCTTAATAAGGATAATTCCGTGGACACCACCTCTACCTCTCCTGACACCTATGTACGCATGGGCCTGCGCGTTCAGAAAATCATCAACTCTCCCACCGCACAAAAGGCCAGGGCAGCGCTGATCTTCCGCCTTCCTGATGAGCCGGTGGATGAATGGGAACGCTTGCTGGAAGAAATCGACGAGAACGACAACGTCACACTCGCCTATCGCGACGACGGTGGCGTACAGATTTTCTGGGTTGTGCCGAAGGAAGATTGAGTCGATGAGTGTCCGCTGGCTTGTTTTGTTGTTTCTGTTTTTTGCCATGGCCGCGCAAGCCGACGCTCCGCGCACCTTCACCGAAGCGAAAAAGGTGGCATGGAAGCTCTACGCCCCCCAATCCACCGAGTTTTACTGTGGCTGCAAGTACACCGGCAATCGGGTGAACCTTGCCGCCTGCGGTTATGTACCACGTAAAAATGCCAAACGCGCATCCCGCATCGAATGGGAGCATATCGTTCCGGCCTGGCAAATCGGTCATCAACGCCAGTGCTGGCAAGCGGGCGGCCGCAAGAACTGCACCCGCTACGACCCGGTTTACCAGAAGGCCGAAGCTGATTTGCACAACCTGGTACCGAGCATTGGCGAGGTCAATGGCGATCGCAGCAACTTCAGTTTCGGCTGGCTGCCCGAGCAGCCGGGGCAGTATGGCTCCTGCCTGACCCAGATCGACTTCAAGGCAAAGAAAGTCATGCCCCGCCCTTCGATTCGCGGCATGATCGCCCGCACCTACTTCTATATGAGCAAGCAGTATGGCCTGCGCCTGTCGAAACAGGATCGGCAGCTGTACGAAGCCTGGGACAAAACCTATCCGGTACAGGCCTGGGAGCGCCAACGCAACCAGAGCGTGGCGTGCGTCATGGGGCGCGGCAACGAGTTCGTCGGCCCGGTAGACATGAAGGCCTGCGGCTGAAACCAGACTGCACCTGAAGCCAGAAAGGCCCCGGATTTGAACACCCGAGGCCTTTTTTGTTTCTTCAGCGCCTGCGCTACAGAATGTTATTGAGCGGCCGGACGCTCAAGCACCAGCAATTCGATGTTCTGCTTCTTGGAGCGTGTGAGCGCCGCACGGACTTCATCCTGCTTGGCTTCGGCCTCGGCTTTGGAATTGAACGGCCCCATCAGGATTCGCGTATTGCCATTGTCCTTGACGACGCTGGACATGAAACTGTGCTCGATCAGCCAGCCACTCAAATCGCTGACCGCCTGAGGGGTTTCACCTCGCACCTCAAGATCCCATTGCGGGCCGGACACTGCTGCGGGTACTACAGCCATGGCCGGCTTGGACTTCGGCGCTTCCACACTGCTGCCCTCGCCACACCCCGCCAGCGCCAATATCGCGATTACCAGAACCATTTTGCGCACGGCGTTTCCCCCTGAATGCATAAAACGGCGATTTTAACATCCATGAATACTCAAGGAGTGCCGTAAAATGGGCTCAAAACTACGAGAATCATGGTTGCGGCCTCTGTATAGTTACGCCTTGGGAATTAATGCCACATCTGCGCGTCAGAAAGAGGCACCCAAACCGTGAAACTTCGCACTAATCTATACATACCACCGACCTCTGCACTGTCCGAATCAGGTGCCCCACATAGCAATCAAGGAGAAGACCATGCTGATACTCACCCGCAAAGTCGGTGAAAGCATAAACATAGGTGATGACATTACGATCACCATCCTGGGCGTAAGCGGCCAGCAAGTCAGGATCGGCATCAACGCTCCGAAGGACGTTGCAGTGCATCGTGAAGAAATTTATCAGCGTATTCAGGCCGGCCTGACCGCCCCGGAAAAGCCGCAATCCTGAATTCTGTTGCAGTCAGTAGCCAGCCCGTTCAGTCCGGAATCACGGCTGGCTAAAGATTCAGCATCACAGCGCTTCGCCTCCCCCACATGCTTCCAGGGGTCGATACTAACGACAAGCTCGACGTTCTGGCTGTCAGACTTTTCTGGTTTGTGCCAAGGAAGGATGCGTTCGCTCCGTGGTTAATCGAACATCACGCCACGCGCCATGCCAGTCGCGGCCACCACCATCAACAACATCAGTAGCGCCTCGACATGACTGATCCGTGCAAACAGCTTCGCACGGCCGGTATCGAAAGCCACTTTACGACCCAGCGCTATCCGCCACTTGATCAACGTCACCATTGGCGCAATTTCCAGCAGCAGGATCAGCACGAACAGGGTCATCTTCAGGTGAAACAGCGGCTGATGCAGGTAATAGTCCGCGCCTTTCTCGTATCCGCCAAAGGCACGCATCCCCCCGCTGACCAGCAAGACCACCGCTGAAATACCCCAGATATTGTCCGCCATCAAAACACTGCGCACTTCTGCGGCTCCATCGGCCAAACGCCGAAAAGCGCTGCCTCGAACCAGCACCGCCCAAAATCCCAAGGCAACTGCCAGAAGATGAACCGCCGCTAGTAACCAGTGAGTCAGCATCGAGAAGCTCCTGCCAGGTCGAAGTTATATGAGCCTGTCAGTAGTAGCCCAAGAAATGCCTGCTTGCACGGCATCCGTGGACAATGCCCGGAACACAAAATGACAGACCAACTAGACTCCATTGCGCTGGTATTGAGTATCTGCGGCAGTACCAGCCCCCAACAGCAACTCACTCCCACCTCATTGAACTGAGTAAACAAAATCATGTGTAAATCATGTGATTCAAGCTCTGCTTCAAACACAACAGGCCGTCGTCGTTTTCTTCAATTTGCCGGATTGAGCGCAGGCGCCCTGCTGCTGACCGGCACACTGCCCGGCAAGGTCATCCTGGCAGCCGAAAAAACGTCAGCCCCACCAAAACCGCAAAACGTCATCAGCCCCGATATGGCGCTGAAAAGATTGATGGAGGGCAATGAACGATATGTAAACGGCACTTCCACGACACATGATTTCAAGGCTGAGCGAGAGGCCCTGGTATCCGGTCAAAACCCGTTCGTGGCGGTACTGAGCTGCTCTGATTCGCGGATCGCCCCGGAATACGCGTTCGACACCGCGCGCGGCGATCTTTTCTCCGTCCGCGTCGCGGGCAACTTCGTGACACCGGAAGGCCTGGGCAGCCTTGAATACGGGGTTGCCGTACTGGGTGCCCCGTTGATTCTCGTATTGGGACATGAGAGCTGCGGCGCCATCGAGGCAGGCATCAAGGCGGTGAAGGATCATACGGTTTTCCCCGGCCATATCCCGAAACTGACCGATGCACTCAAGTCGGCTATCGAGACCGTGTTGAAGCAACCCGGCAATTTGGTGGAAAACGCCACCGTGCAGAACGTCAAAAATTCTGTCAACAGCCTGAAACAGGCCTCGCCCTTGCTGACTGATGCGCAGAGCAAGGGCTTGCTGAAAATCGTGGGAGGTATCTATCGCCTGGCGAGCGGCAAGGTAGAGCTGATCGCCTGACCCGCAACACGCACATCGCCCGCATCGGCGCATAACCCCGTATGCAAAGAGCCCAGCGCGGTGGCTGGGCTCTGTTTATCTTCGGTTTTCCATCATTTTGTCAGCAAGGGTTTTGGCCCTCTCGATCAACAGGTTCTGCCTGTCTTCGTGAGTAGCCCCGCCAACAACCGGGGCAGTCAAATTGCTTTCGGCAATCAATGCAGCGCAGAAGTATTGATCCCAGACAGACTTGTCCACTGTTGCCAGCTTGCTGATTTGATCGGCGTTCATGGGCGGCTCCTTTCAATGAGGCAGCACTATTAGTTTACGCCGGAATGGCAAATAAACCGGGCTATCCCCCACAGTGGCCCACCATTCGTCGCCTGCGAAAACCCAACGAAGAAATCGCTCGCATCCGTGGCTTGAGGATTGCAAAGTACGCGCGTAGCAGCGCCGGAACGACATAACTCTGACGCCGCAGCCATTCAATCAATGCTTAAGGACTCCAGCGATACGCTTGGCCAGTCACCGGGAGATGTAACGTGTCAACGCTCAACGAAATCGCAATGAACCACGCGAGAATGGCTAAGGAAAAGGCAGCAGATACGACCGAACTGAGCGAGCGCCACCTCCAGATTGTCGGGAGCTTCGAGGTGCCATCCATTGATATGCAACAGCACATCCCGATGCACCTGATCGCACAACCACAGGAGGGCCACCACAGCCTTGCGACAGCCTTCGCCCTCTGACCTTTCCTGGAAGCAGGCGACGACCTGAACGATTTACCCGGTAACCACTGGCAGCCCGGTACCCGTTCAGCAATCGTCGCCAAGTCCTTCAAACTGATATTGCCTGGCTATCACTGAAACCCGCTGGAGAGATCAAGGACGGCAACCTGAAGCAATCCCCGCCAGTCCGCCGCGCCTTGATAATAGATATCAACCGACCCGTTGATAGACAGTCTTATTGGAAAGTGGTGTCGCGATAAAATACCGCACCAGTGCTACGAGAAGACCAACAAAAAATCCAAGAGCCAGCCCCAATAACAGAACCAGCGCTTTTTTCGGCTTGATCGGTCCGGCAGGTTGTTGAGCCACCTGATCAACTGTAACCAATTTAATGTTACTTACGTCGACATTCAGATTACGTAACCGGGCTATTTCAGCCCGTAGAGGCTCCACATCACGTAGAAAAACATCTTCGTTGGAGCGTTGATTCAGAACTTCCGCTTCTCGATTGGCCTGCAGCATCTGCAACTCTTTGGCAATCTGCGCAATTCGCTTCTCAGTAAAATCGTCCGATTTTCGTTGTTGCAGAATTGCGTACTCAGCTTCGAGCGCTTCGGTCCCCATAAAGTAAAGTGGGATTTGTTGGCTATTGACCTCGGTACGCATTACGCTGCCAGATCCATCGTGCGTAGAGTCTGCCATGGATGAAGGTGTAGAGGGCCTCTTGATACCCAGAGTCTTGGCAATACTAATGGCTTCACCGAGCTGAGCCATTCGATCATTACGCTCGGTTTTCAACTGCAGCCGAAGTGCTTTGACTTCATCTTGAAGTTGAGCACGTTTCAGGGCGTCCGCCTCGAGCAGATGAGCAATCTTTGCCTCCTTCTCAGCGTCATAGGCAGACCGGGCGGCTGCAAGCTTCCCGTTCAGCTCGCGCAAGCGGTTATCAATAATAACCTTCAGGCTTGTAGAGATTTCATCCCGTTCGTTATCAATCGCGTATTTAATGAGACCATTTGTAATCGCAACACCATCTACACGCTCTGGATAGATTAAATCCAGTTTAACAAAAGCATTTAGACCATCATTTTTTTTCGAGTCCGGGACAATTAGCGCAATGTAAGTTCGATTGAATTCTTCAAATACCTGCTCAGGCGTTTGGCCCGGCACCATAAACTCGGAAAATAAATTTTCGTGCTTGCGAAAAAAGCCCAATCTCGTTTCATAAGACTCCAGCGCTGCACCTGCCTTTGAAAGAGCGTCACTTGGCGACAGATTATAAACACCCGAACGATTGAGTTCATCCAGTTCATTAATAGGCGCAGGACGCAAGACACTACTTACCTGATACTGGCGGACACTAAAATAAACATACGCAACAGCCAATAATCCAAAAAGAATGACAGCACCCAAAATCAGGTATTTTTGCTTCCAAAGTGATCTGCAGACCTCAGTCAGATCATATTCATTTGAAAATAAATCCTGGGGAGCCCTTGCGAAATCATTCATTGACAAACTACTCCTTACGAAATATCCATATCACGCCTAAAAAACAGAACACATGCGTAAGTGCGCAAAGCTTGTTGCTTGACATTTCAGGAAGAACCTCCTCGAGTGAGCAGTTAAAAAACACGCTATAGAGCTGATTAACCTTTACGTCAAAGCAAAATGATGGCACGGCTGATTTTCGCCGCATGCACTTTAGCGAAGGAACCTCTTTAACATAGAGCTGGCATGCTTTTAGTGCAATCAATACTTGGCCACCTCCGCTATCAAAGCTATTCGCCAGGGGCTTCATACGTTCGAATGCAGGCCACTCCCCCCCAGTAACCACCTTCTGCCGCCACGTGGAGCATGCAGCATGGCAAAAGTCATCGCCCAAATTACGGCTCGAATACCACGCCTCATGGCGGCAGGCGAAGGCCCAACCTTTCATGAGATTCGTGCATTCGGCGCCTGGCCTTATGAGCGGCAGGATTTCAAGCAGGGATATATTCAGGGCTTGATGGGGGATGCCGACGTGAAAATGACCGCGCATTACCAGGCGGGACACGGCGACGAGGTGATATACATTAAGGAGAGAGCGGATCGGAAGGTATAGCGCCGCGTTTAATTGCAGGGATGCTTGCCCAAACGCCAGGCAACAAAAAAGGGCCCACCTTTCGGTGAGCCCTTCCAGACCGCCCAGCAGAGCGGATTTTGTTTGGTAGGCGCGATTGGACTCGAACCAACGACCCCCACCATGTCAAGGTGGTGCTCTAACCAACTGAGCTACGTGCCTGCTGTGAGGCGGCATTCTACGGAATTCCGGAGGGGTGTCAACACCTTTTTTCGAGCTAACCCTATGAATATGCAAAATATTTAATTTCACGGGCACAAAGAAGATTTTCCGGGTGGCTGGCGGCCGATTTTCAACTCGGGTAGGATCAACGCACTCGTAAAATATATTAAACAGAGGCAGCAGGATGGCGAACACCCCCTACCCAGAGTCCTACTACGCCGCATCGGCCAATGCCGTTCCGCCGCGCCCGGCGCTGCAGGACAATGTCGAGACCGATGTCTGCGTGATTGGCGCCGGCTACACAGGGTTGTCCTCTGCCCTGTTCCTGCTGGAGAACGGCTTCAAGGTCACGGTGCTCGAAGCCGCCAGGGTGGGTTTCGGGGCGTCCGGGCGTAATGGCGGCCAGATCGTTAACAGCTATAGCCGTGATATTGATGTCATCGAGCGCACGGTAGGCCCCAAGCAGGCCCAATTGCTGGGGCAGATGGCCTTTGAAGGTGGCCGGATCATTCGTGAGCGTGTCGCCAGATACAACATTCAGTGCGACTTGAAGGACGGTGGCGTGTTCGCCGCCATGACCGCCAAACAGATGGGTCATCTCGAATCCCAGAAGCGCCTGTGGGAACGATTCGGCCATACCCAGCTCGAGCTGATGGATCAACGTCGGATTCGCGAAGTAGTGGCGTGCGATCAATACGTCGGCGGCATGCTGGACATGAGTGGAGGCCACATCCACCCGCTCAACCTGGCGCTGGGAGAGGCGACGGCAGTCGAATCCCTGGGTGGGACGATTTACGAGCAGTCGCCGGCCATACGCATCGAGCGCGGCGCCAACCCGGTGGTACACACGCCGCAAGGCAAGGTCAGGGCCAGGTTCATCATCGTCGCCGGCAATGCCTATCTGGGCAATCTGGTGCCGGAGCTGGCCGCCAAATCGATGCCTTGCGGTACACAAGTGATTACTACCGAGCCACTGGGCGATGAACTGGCGAAAACCCTGCTGCCTCAGGATTACTGTGTCGAAGACTGCAACTACTTGCTCGACTACTACCGCCTCAGCGGCGACAAGCGCCTGATTTTCGGTGGCGGCGTGGTATACGGCGCGCGGGATCCGGCGAACATCGAAGCGATCATTCGACCGAAGATGCTCAAGGCGTTCCCGCAGCTCAAGGACGTGAAGATCGACTACGCGTGGACGGGCAACTTCCTGCTGACCCTGTCGCGCCTGCCCCAGGTCGGACGCCTGGGCGACAACATCTACTACTCGCAGGGCTGCAGCGGCCATGGCGTGACCTACACGCACCTGGCGGGCAAGGTCCTGGCCGAAGCCCTGCGTGGCCAAGCCGAGCGTTTTGACGCGTTTGCCGACCTGCCCCACTACCCGTTCCCCGGCGGACAAATGCTGCGCACCCCGTTCGCGGCGCTGGGTGCCTGGTACTACGGATTGCGGGACAAGCTCGGCGTGTGACCGACAGATGCAAAAAGGGCCGCAATGTGCGGCCCTTTTTTGTTCAACGATATTTTACAACCGGTCGCGCGCGATACCGCTGCGAATCCGCAGGATGTCCGCCAGCACCGCCAGGGCAATCTCCGCGGGCGTCTTGCTGCCCAGGTTCAGCCCGATTGGCGCATGTATCCGCCCCAACTCGACGTCCCCCAGCCCGCCAATGCGCCGCAACCGCTCGAAGCGCTTCTGCGAGGTCTGCATGGAGCCCATCACGCCGATATAAAACGCCTCGGTGCGCACCGCCTCCATCATCGCCAGGTCATCGATACGCGGATCGTGGGTCAAGGCCACCACCGCCGTGTCGCTGTGGCAGCCGCCGTCGGCAATGAACACCGATGGCAGTTGGCGGCGAATCTCCACGTTTTCCAGCACGACGCCTTCCAGCACTTCGTCTCGCGGGTCACACAGGATCACCTCGAAGCCCAGGCCCACGGCAAACTCCGCACAGGCTTGGGCGACACTGGAATACCCGGCCAGCAACAAGCGCTGGGCCGCGCCGACGCGCACACGCACCCGGTCGATTTCACGCTCGATACGCACACCCTGCTCACGATCGTCGAACAGACTGCGAGCACCGCTGAGCAAATCAACTTCGCGGATCAACCGGCGTCGACCCAACAGCGCCGACTCCAGTTCGCGCAGGTGCGCCTGCACCTCGCAATCGGCGTCAAGCTTCTCGACCAGCACGTCCAGCACCCCGCCGCACGGCAGGCTGACGCGGGAACGTGGATCGTCGCCTTCGCCGTAACGAACAACACTGACCGGTTCGAGAAACGCGCCCTCGGCGACTCGCTCGAGAAAATCCTCCTCGACACAGCCACCCGACAGCGAGCCAATCCAGTGCCCATCGCTGTTCACCGCCAGCAGCGAGCCCGGTGCGCGCGGCGCCGAGCCATAGGTGGCCAGCACCGTACACAGCCAGATACGCTGACCGGCCGCCGACCACTCCAGCGCCCGGCGCACGACTTGCAGATCGAGATGCTGCATGTCAGTGCGCCTTGTGCTCGAGCGGCGGCGCATCGGCCCGCAACTTCTGCACGTCGTTCACCGCCAGATCATTCGGCTGACCACCCCATCCCTGGCGCAGGTAGTTCAACAGATCCGTGAGTTGCTCGGCGCTCAACTTCTCGGCGAACCCTGGCATCGGCTGCATGTGTTCGAAACCGGAGAATTTCTGCTCACCGATACCGTCGTCGATCACCCGCACCAGGTTACGCGGATCTTCCAGGCGCAACGTGGTGTTGCCGCGCATGGCCACGGCGATGTGTGGTTTACCCTCGCCACTCGGCGCATGGCATCCGGCGCAGACGTTCAAATATTCCTGACGGCCGCGCTGGGCACTTGCGCTCAGCTTGTCCAAGGGCACTTCGGTGAGCACTTTCGCCGCTGGTGGCTGATCGCCGAGCAGGAAAGTCGCCATCGCCGCCAGATCCGGATCGTTGAGGCCCTGGGTGCTGTTGTGGAACACCGGGAACATCTCGTTGAACATCGTGCCCTGGGCGCTCATGCCGTGCTTGAGGAACGAGCTCAGGTCCTGATGATTCCAGCCACGAGCCGCCAGGTCAGTGGCCAGCAGGCTCGGCGCCAGATAACCATTGAGAAGGCCACCGGTCATGCGCTTGTCCTGCTGCATCGCACCCGGCAAGCCGCGTGGCGTATGGCATTCGCCGCAGTGACCCAGCACGTCGACCATGTATTGGCCGCGCTTCCAGGCTTCGCTCTTGCCCTCGGCCGACTCCAGCTTCACGTCCTTGCCGTACATCATGTTCCAGCCCATCAGGCCCAGGCGCACGTTGAACGGGAAGCTCAGGCTGGTGACCGGTGCTGCACGCTCGATCGGCTCGACGGTTTTCAGGTAGGCATGGATCGCGTCCGAGTCGGCACGGGGCATCAGGTGATAGGAGGTGTACGGCATCGCCGGATACAGGTTGGCGCCATCGCGGCGCTTGCCTTCGGTCAGCGCGGCAAAGAACTCGTCGTCGCTGTACAGGCCGATGCCGTGCTCTTTGCTCGGGGTGATGTTGGTGCCGTAGATCGTGCCGAACGGTGAAACGATCGGCAGGCCGCCCGCAAAGGGCGCGCCACCCGGCGCGGTGTGGCACGCCATGCAATCGGCGGCGCGGGCAAGGTATTGGCCTTGCTTGACCTGCGCATCATCGGCGTGGGCCAGCAATACAGGCGCAGCCAGGCCGACCGCCAACGCCAGGCGGCTAAGTAGAAGTTTCATCCTTAACCCTCCTTGACCAGGCCGAGATCGGTCAGCACGTTGCGTGTGGCGCTGTAGTAGCGCACATATCCGGTGCAACGGCAGATGTGATGACCGAGGCTGTCCTCGATGACTTTTTCCAGCTGGCTTTTGACGATGGGCTGACGCTGCAGTTTTTCCACCAACACGGTCGCGGCATTCACGAAACCCGGCGCGCAGTAGCTGCACTGGAAGGCGAATTCATCGACGAAGCGCTGCTGGATCGGGTTCAGTTCGGTGACCTTGCCCTGCTCGTCGCGGGTCGCATGGCCTTCGATGGTCCGCACCTTCTTGCCTTCGAAATAGTGTGCGCCGGTGATGCAGGTGCGCACTTCTTCGCTGGTGCCGTCGGGGTTGTCGACGATCACCACGCAAGCGTGACAGATGCCCTGGCCGCAACCCAGGCGCGAACCGGTGAGGTTCTTGTACTCGTGCAGGTAGTCGATCATCGGCAGGTCATCAGGGATGTCCACCGGGCCGACGGATTGACCGTTGAGGGTCAGTTGAAGCGGACGGTTAGCCATTGAGGGCCTCCTTGATGCGTGCAGAAGTGATAGGCAGGTCGCGGACACGTTTACCGATGGCATGGGCCACGGCGTTGCCGATGGCACCGACCACCGGGATCATCACCACCTCGGCGATGCCCTTGGACGGGTCGCTCGGCGACAGTGGCGGCAGGATGTCCGCGGTCTGTTTCCACACCGCAACGTGACGCGCCATTGGCAGGCGGTAACGGTTGAAGTTCCAGTCACCCTCCCCCGGCCCGCCCTCATACAGCGGCATCTCTTCCATCAACGCATGGCCGATGCCCATGGCGATACCGCCCTCGAGCTGGCCCTTGACCAGTTCTTCCACCAGCACCCGACCGCACTCGACCCACGAGTGATGATTGAGCACCGACACTTCTGCCGTACCTTTGTTGACCTTCACTTCCACCAGCGTCGCGACCGGGCTGTAGTAAGTCACTGCCGCGTTGTTCAACTGGGTTGCCGGGTAGGCGATGTTCTGCCGATCCAGCAAATGGAAACCGGCGCTGTTCATCTGCGCCTGCTTGGCCTTTGGCGCACCATCGCCATACTTGACCGCCAGCCCGTCGAGCGGCAGACGTTCACGCACGCCGTCGATGCTGAACTCAGCCTCGGCCCAGCTCCAGCGGTTGAAACCATGCACGGTCGCGCCAGTCACCAGCCCGCGTTCGTGGGCACGCTTGGCCAGCATCGCGAACGGCAACGGCTCCATGCCGTTGGCGGTGAGCTTGCCGTCGACCCAGTGGGCGTCTTCGCGGCGCACCACGTAAGGGTTGGCCTGGCCGCCGTAAGGGCCTTGTCGCCAGATCTCCAGCGCCGCCGGCCACAGGCCGTGGTTGAACAGCACGCGCGCCGCTTCACGGGTGGCATGGCTGAAGTAGTAGGCGGAGTTGGTCGCCGACGATGCCGACGCGATCTTGCCGACCCAGCGCGGGTTACGCAGGAAGTTGTCCTGCTCGGCCTGGCTCATGATGTAAGGGTTGCCGCCGGTGATCAGCTGCATTTCCTTCCACTCGGTTTCGCCGGTCTTCACTTCGTGCGCCGGCAGACCGAGGAAATCGGCCACGACCATCGCCTGCGAAGTGGACATGCCGGTGCCGATCTCGATACCGATGTGACGCAGGTTGATGCGCCCTTCAGCGGTGAATTCGATGCTGGCCATCGGCGCTTCCGAACCGGTACCGAAGTCTTTCTGGCAGATGGCGAAGCCTACCCCGTACCAGTTATCCGGATCGACGGCTTCGCGCTGCTGCTTGATCGCGTCGCGGTTTTTCCAGGTGTCGTGAACGGCCGCCTTGTCGAGAATCTCGTGCAGGCGCAAGGCACCGGCCGGGATCGCACCCTGGGTGTTTTTCATGCCCGAGCGCAGCGCGTTCTTGCGGCGCAGCTCAATGGCATCGATGCCGAGGCGACCGGCGATTTCGTCGACCATCATTTCGGTCGACGCCATGCTCTGCAGGGTACCGTAGCCACGCATCGACCCGGCTTCTACCGCGCGGGAATGGTAAGCGGTGACCTGCAGATCGTTCTGCGGCATGTAGTAGATCGACTGTGCTGCCGTAGCGCCCACTGCAGCCACCGAAGGGCTGTAGTTGATGCGCCCGCCACCGTCGACGCTCATTTCAGCGCGGAAGATCTTGAAGCTGTAGTCGTTCTTGTCCACCGCCAATTGATAGCGAATGTCGAACGGGTGACGCTTGATGCCGCTCTGGAACTGCTCGTAGCGGTCGTTGGCCAGGCGCACCGGCACACCGGCGCCGTACAACGCCGCCAACGCTGCGTAGTAGACGAAAATGTTGTGGTCTTTGGAGCCATAACCGACGGTGTAGCCCGGGTGCATGTTCAGGTTGGCCAGGCCGAAACGCGACGGCGCGATCATTTTCGCGGTTTCGGTCGCAGCTTCCAGCGGGCATTGGGTCGCAACCACGAAATGCAGGGTCTTGGTGGCCGGGTCGTACCAGCCGTTGCCGTTGTCAGGCTCCAGGGCCGCCGGCTCGATCGACGGGGTCTTGTAGCGCTCATCGAACACCAGCCAGTTGTCCGGCGGCGCATCGATCTGCTGCTTCATGCGCTCGGCGTAAAACAACCCGCGCTCGGTCAGGTTGCCATGCAGGTTCGGCTGGGAGTTCCACACCGGACGGCGGTTTTTCAGCATCGGGAACAGGATCGAGTCCTTGAGGCTGGCGAACTCGTCTTCGTCCGCCGAGGTCGCCCCGCCAACGCGCACGTAACGGAAGCTGCCGTACGGATCGCCCTCGTAGAACGGCACTTTGTCGCCGTAGCGGATGGCCTTGTCATTGAACTTGAGCTTGTTCTTGGCCTGACGGAAACGCTCGAAATCGTTCCAGATCAGGATCGCCACCGGGTGCCCGATGAACATCGGCACCTTGCCGGCCGGCAACAGTGGATCAGGTGCATGCTCCTCAGGGAACACGATACCGTCCTTGACCAGGTCTTCGGCGGTAACGATGCGGTCCGGCTGCAACTCGGCACCGAGCCACGAAAGGTCCAGCCCCGCGTAGATGCGGTCTGCCTTGACGGTCTTGAGCAACATGGCGTGGCCTTGCTGCTGCGGCCAGCCCGGCATGTCCTTGGCGCGGATGTCGCGGGCAAAGACTTTGCTGCCGCAGACCTTGGACAAGGCATCGTTACGGGCGCGTGCCTTGCCATTGTTGCCAAGCCACTGCTCGGACGGCACGGTCACGCTGTTTTCCATCAAGGCGGCCAGCGCCTGGCTGCTCAATGGTGTGAGCGTCACGCTCACACCCGCTACCAGCCCGCCCTGGAGGAACGAGCGCCGGGATATATCACGGTTGGACATGGATCATCCTCTGGGCGGTCATGGAGCCCGCCCTTCTGATTATGTACTGGAAATCTCGAGTCTGCAGAAGCCCTTCTGGACGTAGCAAAGGGCTGTAATGACAGTGCGAAGCTGACCGAAAGGTTAAGTTTATAGGCTTACGACCTTGCGGAAAACCAAAAACTGACCAAAAGATCAAAAAACTGCGACTTTTTGGCGCAGCGCATTGAGGATGTCGACGAGAGCAGGAATCACCCTGTCGCGCTCACGCACAAAATGGCTCTATCCGGGGGACAGACATACAGAAAGGACTGACAGGAAAAGTACGGGAAGGGAAAAATCAAATTCCAGAAACAAAAAACCCCGGTCTTTCGACCAGGGTCTTTGCTATCGACTCGAAGCAGCCAGTGGCTTCTTCGTAGCTCCAAGGCGTTCAGTTGGCCTTGAGGCAGATATGGCGCAGCGGACGGGACTCGAACCCGCGACCCCCGGCGTGACAGGCCGGTATTCTAACCGACTGAACTACCGCTGCGTATCGCTTTGAGCAGATGCTCAAGTAACTCGTCTGATTAAAAGCTCTGAGACTTTTCAATCTCTCTTTCAATCTCGAATCAGGGCGAACCTGACTCGGTAAATATGGCGCAGCGGACGGGACTCGAACCCGCGACCCCCGGCGTGACAGGCCGGTATTCTAACCGACTGAACTACCGCTGCGTATCGCTTTGAGCAGATGCTCAAGTAACTCGTCTGATTAAAAGCTCTGAGACTTTTCAATCTCTCTTTCAATCTCGAATCAGGGCGAACCTGACTCGGTAAATATGGCGCAGCGGACGGGACTCGAACCCGCGACCCCCGGCGTGACAGGCCGGTATTCTAACCGACTGAACTACCGTTGCGTATCGCTTTGAGCAGATGCTCAAGTAACTCGTCTGATTAAAAGCTCTGAGACTTTTCAATCTCTCTTTCCATCTCGAATCAGGGCGAACCTGACTCGGTAGATATGGCGCAGCGGACGGGACTCGAACCCGCGACCCCCGGCGTGACAGGCCGGTATTCTAACCGACTGAACTACCGCTGCGCGTCGGTGGAGGCATTTCAGCCTACCTCTTGCTTTCGCAAGTATCTCGGGAGTGGTGGGTGATGACGGGATCGAACCGCCGACATTCTGCTTGTAAGGCAGACGCTCTCCCAGCTGAGCTAATCACCCGTTTGCATCTCCGAGGCCGCGAAATTTACGCAGGTAACGAACCTAAGTCAATACCCTGCTTGAAGTTTTTCTGAAAAAGACAAAATTCTTTCAATCGGGAGAGCATCTACAGCAGTCGGACCGCTTTCGCGAGCAAGCCCGCTCCCACAATGGACCGCGTTCTTTCAGACATAACACGATCCAAAGTGGGAGCGGGCTTGCTCGCGAAGACGGCGGAACATTCAACATCAATGCTGAAGACTGCGCCTTTGTCCGATTACTCGCTGTAAATCATCTTCTTGGTCATGCCGCCATCGACCACGAATTCCTGGCCGGTGACAAATCCGGCATTCCTCGACAGCAGCCAGGCGACCATCGCCGCGACATCCTCGACCGTACCCACCCTGCCCGCCGGATGCTGGGCATGATCGGCCTCGGTCAATGGTTGGGCACGCCGCACCGAGGGGTCGCGCGCGTCGATCCAGCCAGGACTGACAGCATTGACCCGGATCTCCGGGCCAAGACTGATGGCCAACGCGTGAGTCAGGGCCAACAGACCGCCCTTGCTCGCCGCATAGGCCTCCGTATCGGGCTCCGACTGCCCGGCGCGGGTCGAGGCCAGGTTGACGATGGCACCGCTGTGAGCGCGCAAGTACGGCGCACAGTGCTTGGCCAGCAACATCGGCCCACTGAGGTTCACCGCCAACACCCGATTCCAGTGCGCCAGGTCCAGGCTTTCCAGCGTGATGTTGTGCGGATCGGCGACCGCCGCATTGCACACCAGCGCATCCAGGCGCCCGAACTGGCCAAGCACCTCGGCCACGCCCAGTGCGACCTGCCCCTCATTGGCGACATCCATGGCGATGAACCAGGCGTTGTCGCCCAGCACTTTCACCACTTTCGAACCGCGCTCGCGGTCCAGATCCGTCAGCACGACTTGCCAGCCTTCGCTGATCAGCCAGGCCGAGATCCCCAGGCCAATGCCCCGCGCAGCACCAGTCACCAGCGCTACGCGGCCATTCGAGCCTGTGGCCGGTGCAGACAACTCGATCACAACGCAGCCAGGCCGCGCGCCAGATCGGCTTGCAGGTCCGCCACGTCTTCCAGGCCGACCGCAATGCGGATCAGGCTGTCACGAATGCCCGCCGCTTCACGCTCTTGCGGTGCCAGGCGCCCATGGGACGTGGTGCTCGGATGCGTGATGGTGGTCTTGCTGTCACCCAGGTTGGCGGTGATCGAAATCAGGCGCGTGGCATCGATAAAACGCCAGGCACCCTCTTTGCCGCCCCTCACCTCAAAGCTGACGACCGCCCCGAAACCCTTCTGCTGGCGCAGCGCCAGTTCGTGCTGCGGATGGCTCTTGAGGCCGGCGTAATGGACTTTTTCGATGCCTTCCTGCTGCTCCAGCCACTCGGCCAGCTGCTGGGCGTTGGCGCAATGTGCTTTCATCCGCAGATTCAGGGTTTCCAGGCCCTTGAGGAAGATCCAGGCGTTGAACGGGCTCAGGGTCGGCCCGGCCGTACGCAGGAAACCCACCACTTCTTTCATCTGCTCGCTACGGCCGGCGACCACGCCGCCCATGCAACGGCCCTGGCCATCGATGAACTTGGTGGCCGAGTGCACGACGATGTCCGCGCCCATTTTCAGCGGCTGTTGCAGTGCCGGCGTGCAGAAGCAATTGTCGACTACCAGCATCGCGCCTTTGGCGTGAGCAATTTCCGACAGCGCGGTGATGTCCACCAGCTCGGCCAGCGGATTGGATGGCGATTCGACGAACAGCAGCTTGGTGTTGGCCTTGATTGCCGCATCCCAACCGGACAGATCGGCCAGGGCAACGTAGTCGACCTCGATGCCGAAGCGCTTGAAGTACTTTTCGAACAGGCTGATGGTCGAGCCGAAAACGCTGCGCGACACCAGCACGTGATCACCGGCGCTGCACAGGCTCATCACCACGGCCATGATCGCCGCCATGCCGGTGGCCGTGGCCACGGCCTGTTCGGCGCTTTCCAGCGCGGCAATGCGCTCTTCGAACGCGCGCACGGTCGGGTTGGTGTAGCGCGAGTAAACGTTGCCCGGTACTTCGCCGGCGAAGCGCGCAGCGGCGTCGGCGGCGGTACGGAATACGTAGCTGGAGGTGAAGAACATCGGATCACCGTGTTCGCCTTCCGGCGTACGGTGCTGACCGGCACGTACGGCCAGGGTATCGAACGCTACACCTTCGAGGTCGCTGTCCAGCCGACCGGCATCCCATTCCTGACTCATGCTGTCACTCCTTGCCCTGCTCTTGATAGATAAAAGTCTGTTTGCCAGATACAAAACCGGCCCCTCAGGGCCGGTAGAAACTCAGTTGTTGTACAGATCGATGATCGCACTGACTGCCTGCGTCTTGACCTTGGAGGCATCGTTGCGTGCCTGTTCGATCTTGTTCAGGTAAGCCTCGTCGACGTCGCCGGTGACGTACTGGCCATCGAACACCGCGCAATCGAACTTGTCGATCTTGATCTTGCCGCCACCGACCGCTTCGATCAAGTCAGGCAAGTCCTGATAGATCAGCCAGTCGGCGCCGATCAGGTCAGCCACGTCCTGGGTCGAACGGTTGTGGGCGATCAGCTCGTGGGCGCTCGGCATGTCGATGCCGTAGACGTTCGGGTAACGAACCGCTGGCGCCGCGGAGCAGAAGTAGACGTTCTTCGCACCGGCTTCGCGGGCCATCTGGATGATCTGCTTGCACGTGGTGCCGCGAACGATGGAGTCGTCCACCAGCATCACGTTCTTGCCGCGGAATTCCAGCTCGATGGCGTTGAGTTTCTGGCGCACGGATTTCTTGCGCGCCGCCTGGCCCGGCATGATGAAGGTCCGGCCGATGTAGCGGTTCTTCACGAAGCCTTCGCGAAACTTCACGCCCAGGTGGTTCGCCAGCTCCAGCGCGGCGGTGCGGCTGGTGTCCGGAATCGGGATGACCACGTCGATATCGTGATCCGGACGCTCGCGCAGGATCTTCTCGGCAAGTTTCTCACCCATGCGCAGACGGGCCTTGTAGACCGACACGCCGTCGATGATCGAATCCGGACGCGCCAGGTAGACGTGTTCGAAGATGCACGGGGTGAGGGACGGGTTGGTCGCGCACTGACGGGTGTACAGCTTGCCCTCTTCAGTGATGTAGACCGCTTCGCCAGGTGCCAGGTCGCGAATCAGGGTGAAGCCGAGCACGTCCAGGGAAACGCTTTCCGAGGCGATCATGTACTCGACGCCTTCGTCGGTGTGACGCTGGCCGAATACGATCGGGCGGATGCCATGCGGGTCGCGGAAGCCGACGATGCCGTAGCCGGTGATCATCGCTACGACGGCATAACCACCGACGCAACGGTTGTGCACGTCAGTGACGGCGGCGAACACGTCTTCTTCGGTCGGCTGCAACTTGCCACGCTGGGCCAGTTCGTGTGCAAACACGTTGAGCAGCACTTCCGAATCGGAACTGGTGTTGACGTGGCGCAGGTCGGATTCGTAAATCTCCTTGGCCAGTTGTTCAACGTTGGTCAGGTTACCGTTGTGCGCCAGGGTGATGCCGTAAGGCGAGTTGACGTAAAACGGTTGAGCTTCAGCCGACGTCGAGCTGCCCGCGGTCGGATAACGCACATGGCCAATGCCCATGTGGCCGACCAGGCGCTGCATGTGACGCTGCTGGAACACGTCACGCACCAGACCGTTGTCCTTGCGCAGGAATAACCGGCCATCATGGCTGGTCACGATACCGGCAGCGTCCTGGCCGCGGTGCTGGAGGACGGTTAGCGCGTCATACAGCGCCTGATTGACGTTCGACTTACCGACGATACCGACGATGCCACACATGCGACGCAACCCCTACTTAATGGATCTGAACTGAGCACTACTCACTGAGGCGTTTTGGCCATCGGCAAGAGTTGCTCCTTGAACGGAATATCAGCGGGTACGCTGATTCCGCTGGCAAGCCACTGACTGCTCCACCCGAGGATCAGGTTTTTGGACCAGTCGGCGACCAATAGAAATCTTGGCACGAGCTGTGACTCTTTCCACCACCCGTCCTGCTGTACCGGCCCCAGGCTCAACAGCCCGACGGCAATAACCACCAGCAACCCGCCACGCGCGGCGCCGAAGACCATGCCGAGGAATCGGTCGGTCCCGGAAAGCCCGGTGACGCGAACCAGTTCGCCGATAAGATAATTGATCATTGCGCCTACGATTAAAGTGGCGACAAACATGATGGCACAGCCCGTGATTATACGGGCCGACGGTGTTTGAATGTACCCGCCGAGGTACTCGGACAGTGAGCCACCGAACATCCAGGCGACGACCCCTGCGATGATCCAGGTCACCAGCGACAGTGCTTCCTTGACGAAGCCGCGGCTCAGACTGATCAATGCGGAGATGGCGACGATTGCAACGATCGCCCAGTCAACCCAGGTAAATGGCACAGTGCAGCCTACAGACGGATAAGGCGGCGCATTTTAGCAGAGCCCATGCTTATCGGTAAGCTGCGATTGTCAGTGCATTTCATATCGCGGCGATAGTTTTAGCCACGTTCCGGCTGAAAGCGCACGACAAACCCCTTGAGGTTCTGCTGGCGGTTGAGCAAGTCACGCAGACGGTCAGCTTCAGCGCGCTCGATCAGCGGCCCGACAAACACCCGGTTTTTGCCGTCGGCGCTACGGATGTAGGCGTTGTAACCCTGGCTGCGCAGGGTTTTCTGCAGCTTTTCCGCGCTTTCACGATTCGCCAGGCTCGCCAGTTGCACCGACCAGCTGACAGACAAGCCATTGGCATCGACACGGCTTTGCGTGGTGTCCGGTTTGACTGGCGCCGCCGCGATAGGTTGGGCAGGCGCGGTAGCAGGTTTTGCAGCCAGAGCCGGGACCGGTGCTGGCGCAGGCGGCGGTGTAACCGGCTTGGCAGCCGGCGCGGGAGCCACTGGCGCTGCTGGCACGGCCGATTCCTGCTGGGCGATTTCGTCATCGCTCGGCACGGGCTCCTGAGGCAAGGCCTGCGGTTCAGGCACCACCACCGGTTCGACCTGCACCTGAGGCATCACGGGCACCTGCGGAGCCGCAGGTGCTTCGACCGTCACCTGGCGCTGTTCGTCCTGGCGGGAAAACAGCATCGGCAGAAAAATCACCGCCAGCGCAACCAACACCAGGGCGCCAACCATGCGCTGTTTATATGCCTTATCCAGCAATGCCATTTGCCGCGTCCTCCGTGGAGCGCCGGGCCAACCATTCAAGGGCCTCGGCAACACAATAAAATGATCCGAACAACAGGATTTCGTCGTCGCTCGCGGCCTGCGCGCACTGCCCTTCCAGGGCGGCCGCTACGCTCTCGTATGACGTGACCGACGCACCCAGACCTTGCAACGCATCGTGCAGATCCGCTACCGGACGCGCCCGAGGCGAATCCAGGGGGGCGACAGCCCAGTGCTGGACACTAGCATTCAATTCGCCGACAACACCACCCAGGTCTTTGTCCGCCAGCAACCCGAACACCGCCAGGCGCTTGCCGACCGGCGGGCGACTGGCCAGGCGACGAGCCAGATATTCCGCTGCATGTGGGTTATGTCCCACATCCAGCAACAGGTTCAAGCGCTTGCCTTGCCACGCGAACTCACGGCGATCCAGGCGACCGACCACCCTGGTTGCCCGCAGCGCCTCGATGATCTGCGCATCCACCCAAGGCAAGCCGAGCAGCAAGTAAGCCTGCAACGCCAGCGCGGCATTTTCCATCGGCAAATCAAGCAGCGGCAGGTCGTGCAACTCGACTGCACGCCCTTGCGCATCGACACCGCGCCACTGCCAGTTGTGATCGGTCATGCCGAGATCGAAATCGCGCCCACGCAGGAAAAACGGGCAATTGAGCTCGCGCGCCTTGTCCAGCAAAGGTTGTGGAGGATTCAGATCGCCGCAGAGCGCAGGCGCGCCCTGGCGGAAAATACCGGCCTTTTCGAAGGCCACGGACTCACGGGTATCACCCAGGTAATCCGCATGATCGACGCCGATACTGGTCACCAGCGCCATGTCGGCGTCCACCACGTTGACCGTGTCCAGACGACCGCCCAGCCCGACTTCCAGCACCACGGCATCAAGCCCCGAGCGCTGGAACAGCCAGAATGCCGCCAGGGTGCCCATTTCGAAGTAAGTCAGGGAAGTGTCGCCACGCCCGGCCTCTACCGCGGCAAAGGCCTCGCACAGCTCGGCATCGGTGGCTTCGACGCCATTGACCTGCACCCGCTCGTTGTAACGCAGCAGGTGCGGGGAGTTGTAAACCCCCACTTTCAAGCCCTGGGCCCGCAGCAAGGACGCCACGAACGCACAGGTGGAACCCTTGCCGTTGGTCCCGGTGACCGTAATCACCCGAGGCGCCGGCTTGCCCAGTCCCATGCGGGACGCTACCTGCTGCGACCGCTCCAGGCCCATGTCGATGGCTGAAGGGTGCAACTGTTCAAGGTAGGCGAGCCATTCGCCAAGGGTACGTTGGGTCATAGGCTGGCAGGCACCGGCGGAACCACGATCGGCTCGATGGGTGCAGCCACGAACTTCGGCGTCGGCAGGCCCATCATCTGCGCCAGCAGGTTGCCCAGACGCGGACGCAGTTCCTGACGGTCGATGATCATGTCGATGGCACCGTGCTCCAGCAGGAACTCGCTGCGCTGGAAGCCTTCCGGCAGTTTTTCGCGCACGGTTTGCTCGATGACACGCGGACCGGCAAAACCGATCAACGCTTTCGGCTCGCCGACAATCACGTCGCCCAGCATCGCCAGACTGGCGGAAACGCCACCGTAGACCGGATCGGTCAACACGGAGATGAACGGAATGCCTTCTTCACGCAGACGCGCCAGTACCGCGGAGGTCTTGGCCATTTGCATCAGGGAGATCAGCGCTTCCTGCATCCGTGCACCGCCGGAAGCCGCGAAGCAAACCATCGGGCAACGCTTTTCCAGGGCGTAGTTGGCGGCGCGAACGAAACGCTCACCGACGATGGCACCCATGGAACCGCCCATGAAAGAAAACTCGAACGCCGAAACCACGATCGGCATGCCCAGCAAAGTGCCGCTCATGGAAACCAGCGCGTCTTTTTCGCCGGTCTGCTTTTGGGCCGCGGTCAGGCGGTCCTTGTACTTCTTGCCGTCGCGGAATTTCAGACGGTCAACCGGCTCCAGGTCCGCACCCAGCTCGGTACGGCCTTCAACGTCAAGGAAGATGTCGATACGGGCGCGTGCACCGATGCGCATGTGATGGTTGCACTTGGGGCAAACGTCCAGGGTCTTTTCCAACTCAGGACGATACAGCACAGCCTCGCAAGACGGGCATTTGTGCCAAAGACCTTCAGGCACCGAGCTCTTCTTGACCTCGGAACGCATGATCGAAGGGATCAGTTTGTCTACTAACCAGTTGCTCATGCTTTCTTTCTCCAGTACCGGCGGCCCGAACGCTCTGGTTCGCGGCCCCGTGTATGCCCTAGCGCTAAATTCATGTGTGCGGCGACGGTCGATGGACTGCCACGGTCAGCGCGAAACATGACCTGCGTGCAACCAGAAACCCTCGGACATGCCTGCTGTGTGCAGTGCATCCGCTTTGTACAGTGCAGTGGACGGCGGCAGTCTGCCAGCCGTCACATCAACAGGTGCTACCACGTACCGCTTTGATGAATGCCTGGATCTTTGCGTGGTCCTTGATGCCCTTGCTCGCCTCTACCCCGCCGCTGACATCCACGGCGTAAGGTCGAACGCGTGCAACTGCCTCGGCGACGTTCTCCGGCGTCAGACCGCCGGCCAGAATGATCGGCTTGCTCAAGCCCTGCGGTATCAAAGACCAGTCGAACGCCTCACCGGTTCCACCGGGGACGCCTTCGACATAGGTATCGAGCAGGATTCCACTGGCACTTGCATAAGCATCACAGGCCGCGGCGATGTCATCACCGGCCTTGACCCGCAGCGCCTTGATGTACGGCCGGTGCCAGCCTTCGCACTCGGCGGCGGTTTCGTCGCCATGGAACTGCAACAGGTCCAGCGGCACGGCGTCGAGGATTTCCCCCAGCTCGCATCGGCTGGCATTGACGAACAAACCCACGGTGGTCACGAACGGCGGCAGCGCCTTGATGATCGAGCGCGCCTGCTGGAACGTCACCGCACGGGGGCTTTTGGCGTAAAACACGAATCCGATGGCATCCGCCCCGGCCTCGACGGCTGCCAACGCATCTTCCGTGCGGGTAATCCCACAGATCTTGCTGCGAACGGCTGACATGTCGACATGACTCCAAGACAAATCCGGGAAAGTCCCGGATGGTAGCAAAAGCGTTCGAGGGCGTCAGCCGCCAAGTTCCGAGAAGCCGGTCAGGAAGTGTGGACCGATGTAACGCTCGGGCAATTCGAATTCGTCACGGTACTCGACCTGGACCAGATACAAACCGAATGGATGCGCGGTGACACCACCGGTCCGGCGAATCCGGCTTTCCAGCACTTCTTTCATCCACTCCACCGGACGCTCACCGGCGCCGATGGTCATCAGCACGCCGGCAATGTTGCGCACCATGTGATGCAGGAAGGCACTGGCGCGAATATCCAGCACGATCATCTTGCCGTGACGGGTGACGCGCAGGTGGTGCAACTCCTTGATTGGCGACTTGGCCTGGCACTGGCCGGCACGAAAAGCACTGAAATCATGGATGCCGAGCAGGTATTGAGCGGCCTCGGCCATACGCTCGACGTCCAGCGGGCGGTGGTTCCAGGTCACTTCTTCATTCAAATGCGCCGGGCGGATCTGATCGTTGTAGATCACATAGCGATAACGCCGGGCGATGGCCTTGAATCGCGCATGGAAATGCGCCGGCATGACCTTGGCCCAACTGACACTGACGTCGTGGGGCAAGTTGATGTTGGCGCCCATGGTCCAGGCCTTCATCGAACGCTCGACCTGGGTGTCGAAATGCACCACCTGTCCGCAGGCATGCACCCCGGCGTCGGTACGCCCGGCGCACATCAGCGAAACGGGGGAGTCGGCGACTTTGGACAAGGCGTTTTCGAGGGTTTCCTGCACGGTGAGCACCCCGGACGCCTGGCGCTGCCAGCCGCGGTAGCGCGAGCCCTTGTATTCGACGCCCAGCGCGATCCGGAAAAAGCCGTCGGCTGCCATTTCGGCGGCCGGGTTATCTATATTTGCCAAGGAGGGACAGCCTGCTGATGTACCAAAGGCGGGCATTATAAGGCCGACTGGAGGGGATGCCAGCACAACCGATGTACTGTGGTGAATGTGATGGTCTCTTCGCGAGCAAGCCCGCTCCCACAGGGTTCTGTGGTGTTCACAAAACCCTGTGGGAGCGGGCTTGCTCGCGAAGGCGGCCTGGACGTCGACATCACTCTCCCGGCAAAACAAAAACGGCAGCCTCAATGGGCTGCCGTTTTTTTTTACAACGCACCGATCACTCAAGCCAAGCGCGAAAGCATTTCCTTCGCTTCGCTCTTCTGCTCGTCACTGCCTTCGCTCACGACCTCATTGAGGATGTCGCGGGCGCCGTCGCTGTCGCCCATGTCGATATAGGCCTGAGCCAGATCGAGCTTGGTAGCGGCTTCGTCAGTACCTGACAGGAAGTCGAAGTCATCATCGCCACCCAGCGCGGCATCAGCTTCGGTAAAAGTCGGCTCGCCGATGCTGCCGGACAAGCTCTCCAGCTCGGCATTGACATCATCCAGCTCTGCCGCGAAGGCATCCGGAGCGTCCATTTCATCGGCCAGCGACAGATCGAAATCGGCCGGTAATTCCAGGTCATCCAACGCGACCTCAGGGACAGCCGGGGTTTGGGCGGCTGGAAAATCCTTCACCCCTGCATCCAGGTCCAGCAGGAAGTCGTCTTCAGCCAGCATCGCCGGCGCAGGTTGCGCCCCGAGATCCAGATCAAGGTCGAAGTCCGACAGATCGTCGAGGTTTTCCTTGATTTCAGTCTGCTGCTGCAACACCGACTCAAAACTCAGGTCGTCGTCCAGCGGGAATTCGTCGAGATCCGCCAGCGTTGCCACTTCAGGCTCTGGCGCGGGTGCTGGCGCCACCGGCGTGATCGTATCCAGATCATCCAGGCTCAGGTCGAAGGCGCTGTCGAGGTCATCCTCGAACGGTGCCGGTGCCGACTCTGGTGCTGGTGCTGGCGCTTGCGGCTCGTCGAGCAACAGATCCTTGACGTATTGCGCGTCCAGCTCGGCAGCAACGGCGGCTGCGGCGATGCCACCGGCTGCCACCAGCGCCATGGCCGGGAAACGGCTTTTGAGTTTTTCAACCTGGGCGAAGTTGTCGCCATTGGCCACCAACTGACGTTCCTGGCCGACGAACGCATCGCGGTCGCCTTGCTGGCCGTAGACTTCCATCAGTTTCAAGCGCAAGTCGCTGCGCTTGGGCTCTTGCTTGACGCCATCTTCCAGCAACGCGGCAGCCTGGTTCAGGCGACCGGCATTGATGTGCGACTGAGCCTGGCCCAGCACGTCGTCGGAACGCTCGGCAGCCGGTGCCACCAATGGCGCGGCGATCGGCGTGGTCATCACGACCGGGGCAACTACCGGCGCTGGCGCGGGGGCTGGCGTCGGTGCATTCGCCAGCTTCACGCTCGGCGGCGGAACTTCCAGGCCTTCGAAGCTGCTCTCCGGCAAGTCGAGATCGGCCGAGAACGGCTGCTCTTCAGCCAGGGCACGCGCCATGCGCATATGCTTCTCGGCTTCTTGCTGGGCTTTGCGGCGGCGCGCCAGCAACAGCAGCAAGAGCAGCAGGATCAGCGCACCGCCGCCCACCAGGCCCAGCAGCACCGGATTGGTCAGCAACTCATTGAATTTCTGTTCGTCGGCTGCGGCAGGTGTCGCTTCGACAGGCTGTTCGGCCGGCGCCGGAGCGGCCTCGGGCGCGGTGGCCACTGGCGCAGGTGCAACCGGTGCAGTTTGTGCCGGAGCAGGCGCTGCCGCCGGGTTGGCAGCCAGCTCGGCCGATATTGCCGGAGCTGTCGCAGCTGCTGGTGCAGCGCCCTCGGCCTGCATCTTGGCCAGTTGATTATTCTTCAGCTCGATCAGGCGCTGCAGCTTGTCCACCTGACTTTGCAGGTCGGCCATGCGGCTTTTCAGTTCGGCGTTATCACGACGACTGGTGTCGAGGCTTTCCTGGGTCAGCGCCAGCTTGTTGGCGAGGGCCTTGGCATCTCCGGCAGCCCCCTTGCCACGGTTCTTGCCGGATTCGGCGGAAACCAGGCTCAGCTTGTCACCGGTCGCTTGAGCCGGAGCAACGTCGGCGCGGGCGCGATGGGTGGCGTCGAGTTGTTGCTGCCCTGCCCCGGGCTTGGCCACATAACGGCGACCCTGACGCCAGGCCTTGTTTTGCGCGGCCACTTCGGCAATCGCCTTGGGTTGCGGCAAGCTCGCGCTCTGCGCCTGGTCCGGCATGCGCAGCACCTGGCCGGTTTTCAAGCGGTTGATGTTGCCGTCAATGAAGGCGTCCGGGTTCAGTGCCTGGATGGCCAGCATGGTTTGCTGGATCGAGCCGCCATTACGCGCTTTTGCGGCGATCTCCCACAGGGTATCCCGTGGCGTGGTGGTGTATTGGGCCGGCTTGGTTGCACCGGTAACCGGCGCAGAAACGGATTGAGTCGGCACAGGCTGCGCAGCCGCCTCGGCGGTTTGCGGCGAGAATTTCGATGGATCGAGCAGCACACTGTAGTCGCGCAGCAAGCGGCCGTTCGGCCACATGACCTGAACCAGGAACTTCACCATGGGTTCGGACAGTGGCTTGCTGGAGGTTACGCGCAGGATGCTTTTACCGCTGGCGTTGAGCACCGGGGTGAAGGTCAAGTCATTGAGAAACGCCTGGCGGTCGACACCGGCCTTGGCGAAATCTTCCGGCGAAGCCAGGCTCGGTACCACTTCAGCAGCGGTGAGGTCCTTGACATCGAGCAGCTCGATTTCCGCTACCAGCGGCTGGTTGAGCGTCGATTTCAGGGTCAACTCCCCGAGCCCGAGGGCATGCGCCATACCGGAGGACAGCGCCGAGGCGGCCGCTATTGCTAACACCAGTTTGCGAACTTGAACCATTAGCTCATCCTTAGTTTGAACATTCCTCGGCCAGCGAGAAGGTATTGATAGCCGCTGCCGTAAGGCATTGCGCGCAACGGCGAGGGTCGTCGCGCGCGATCATTTCATTGATGCCCCGGAAAGCCCTGCAGAGTGGCTCGCCTTCAGCATTCCGCCAAGCATAGGCTCGCCCGGAATCATTCGACAAATTGTTGCAAAGTATCTTTTACAGCAGGTCTTTTATCAACAACTCAGCCAGCTGCACAGCGTTGAGCGCGGCGCCTTTGCGTACGTTATCTGACGTCAGCCACAAATTAAGTTCCGACAGGTCGTCGATACCCTGGCGAACCCGGCCCACATAAACCACATCCTGGCCTACCGCATCGCCCACCGGGGTCGGGTAATCGCCGGCTTCCACCAGCTCGATTCCGGGTGCGTCCTCAAGGGCCGCATTGACCTTCGCCAGATCGATTTCACTCGCGCACTGCAGGGTCACGCTATAGCTATCGCCAAAAAACACCGGGGCTTGAATGCAAGTGACGGAAATCCTCAATGAAGGCAACGCCATGACCTGGCGCAGCTCACGCACCAGGCGTTTTTCCAGCAACGTATGACCTTGCTCATCCGGTTTACCGACTTGGGCCAACAGGTTGAAGGCCATTTGCCGATCAAAGAATTTCGGCTCCAGCGGCCGCACATTCAGCAGTTCGGCGGTTTGCCGGGCGAGCTCGGTCACGGCTTCGCGCCCCTGGGCCGACACCGCCAGGCTGGCGGTCAGGCTGATGCGCTGCAAATCGAGCAGCGCCATCAGCGGCGCGAGCACTACCGCCAGTGTGGTGGCCGACGGACTTGGACTGCTGACCTGGAACGGCTTTTTCAAGCCGGACAACACCTGAGCGTTGGCCTCGGGCACCACCTGCGGCGCCTTTTCCGCCGGCAAGGCGCCGGAGAGATCGATCACCGAGCAACCGGCATCGGTCGCACGGGAAGCAAAACTCAACGAAACCGCCGGGCCGGCCGCAAAGAATGCCAACTGCACCTTGCTGAAATCGAACTCATCGACTTCCCGCACCCGCACGCTCTTGCCGCGAAACATGACGGAACTGCCGGCCGACTCGCTGCTGGCCAACAGGTGAAGAGTACCGATCGGGAAATCGCGCTCTTCAAGAATCTGCACAAGCGTTTCGCCGACAGTACCGGTGGCGCCGATCACGGCAATATCAATGGACTGGCTCATGGTTTGACCTCTGGCGAAACGGGGGGAGCGGCACTTTACCGGGTGGTGGGGATGCAGGCAATTCTGCCGGATGTTTGCTGTGACTGTACCGGCCCCTTCGCGGGCAAGCCCGCTCCCACAAGGACGGCGCTGAACCTGTGGGAGCTGGCTTGCCAGCGATGAGGCCAGACCAGACACCCGAGAAACCTCAGGCATAAAAAAACCCGCGCCTCTCTCAAGGCGCGGGTTCTTTCATTGCTTCAGTCGATCAACGCTCGAGCAGGATCCGCAGCATGCGACGCAGCGGTTCGGCCGCGCCCCACAGCAGCTGGTCGCCGACGGTAAATGCGCCGACGAACTGCGAGCCCATGTTCAGCTTGCGCAGACGGCCAACCGGGATGTTCAGGGTGCCGGTGACCTTGTTCGGGCTCAGCTCCTGAATGCTGGTCTCGCGACTGTTCGGCACCAGCTTGACCCAAGGGTTGTGCTGGCTGATCAGCCCTTCGATATCAGCGATCGGTACGTCTTTGTTCAGCTTGATGGTCAGCGCCTGGCTGTGGCAGCGCATGGCGCCGATACGCACGCAGATGCCATCGACCGGGATCGGGCTCTTGAAGCGACCGAGGATCTTGTTGGTCTCGGCCTGGGCCTTCCACTCTTCGCGGCTCTGGCCGTTCGGCAGTTCCTTGTCGATCCACGGGATCAGGCTGCCGGCCAGCGGTACGCCGAAGTTTTCGGTCGGGTATGCATCGCTGCGCATGGCTTCAGCAACACGACGGTCGATGTCGAGGATCGCGCTGGCAGGATCGGCCAGTTGATCGGCAACAGCGGCGTGGGTCGCGCCCATTTGCTTGATCAGTTCACGCATGTTCTGCGCGCCGGCACCGGAGGCCGCCTGATAGGTCATGGCGCTCATCCACTCCACCAGGCCCGCTTCGAACAGGCCACCGAGGCCCATCAGCATCAGGCTGACGGTGCAGTTGCCGCCGATGTAGTTCTTGGTACCCGCGTCCAGTTGCTGGTCGATAACCTTGCGGTTGACCGGGTCCAGAACGATCACTGCGTCATCCTGCATGCGCAGGCTGGAGGCAGCGTCGATCCAGTAGCCCTGCCAGCCGGCTTCGCGCAGCTTGGGGAAGACTTCGCTGGTGTAGTCGCCACCCTGGCAGGTCAGAATCACGTCGAGGGTTTTCAGCTCTTCAATGCTGTAAGCGTCCTTGAGCGGAGCAATGTCCTTGCCCACGGACGGGCCTTGGCCACCGACATTGGAAGTGGTGAAAAACACCGGCTCGATTAGATCGAAATCCTGCTCTTCCAGCATCCGCTGCATGAGCACGGAACCGACCATACCGCGCCAACCGATCAGACCTACACGTTTCATCGCAACTACACCTTCTTGAAATGTGGGCCGCTGCCTTGTCTTGAATTTGGCAGCGGGCCCGAGAGATTACAGATTCCGCAGCGCGGCGACTACTGCGTCACCCATTTCCTGCGTACCGACTTTAGTGCAACCGGCCGACCAGATGTCGCCCGTACGCAAGCCCTGATCCAGCACCAGGCTGACGGCTTTCTCGATGGCATCGGCCGCCGCCTGCTGGTTGAAGCTGTAACGCAACATCATCGACACCGACAAAATGGTCGCCAGCGGGTTGGCAATGCCCTTGCCCGCGATGTCCGGCGCCGAACCGTGGCACGGCTCGTACATGCCTTTGTTGTTGGTGTCCAGGGACGCCGACGGCAGCATGCCGATGGAGCCGGTGAGCATCGAGGCCTGGTCGGACAGGATGTCGCCGAACATGTTGTCGGTGACGATCACGTCGAACTGCTTGGGTGCACGCACCAGTTGCATGGCGGCGTTGTCGACGTACATGTGGCTCAGTTCGACTTCAGGATAATCCTTGGCCACCTGCTCGACCACTTCACGCCACAGCTGGCTGGACGCCAGTACGTTGGCCTTGTCCACCGAGCACAGCTTCTTGCCACGCACCATGGCCATGTCGAAACCGACACGGGCGATACGGCGGATTTCGCTTTCGCTGTACGGCAGGGTGTCGTAGGACTGACGCTCGCCGTTTTCCAGGGTACGGGTACCACGTGGCGCGCCGAAGTAGATGCCGCCGGTCAGTTCGCGAACGATCAGGATGTCCAGCCCGGCAACGATTTCCGGCTTCAGGCTGGAAGCCTCGGCCAGTTGCGGGTACAGGATCGCCGGACGCAGGTTGCCGAACAGGCCCAGTTGCGCACGGATTTTCAACAGGCCGCGCTCAGGGCGGATGTCACGCTCGATAGTGTCCCATTTCGGGCCGCCAACGGCGCCCAACAGTACCGCGTCAGCTGCGCGGGCACGTTCCAGGGTCTCGTCGGCCAGTGGCACGCCGTGCTTGTCGATGGCCGCGCCACCGATCACGTCGTGGCTCAGCTCCAGGCCCAGGGCGAACTTGTCGCTGGCCAATTCCAGAACCTTGACCGCCTCGGCCATGATTTCCGGGCCAATACCGTCACCTGGGAGAATCAGAATCTGCTTGCTCATGCTTTCCTCATGTCATCAGTCGGTGCGCCTTGGGCGCGCCCGGAAAAATTCTATCGTTCAGAACTTATCGTTCAGCCATCAGTACCAGCACATCGGTACTGAACGAACCATCGGCCTCAATCTCGAAATATTCGCGCACTTCACTGCCCATCGACTGCTGCAGCGCCCGGATCGCCGCGCGCATCACTTCAGGTGTGCGCATGCGCTCGACCCAGCTGTTGTACTCCAGGCGCAAGCGCTGACGGGTGGTACTGCGCGTGTGCAGCCCCGCCTCGCTGACCTGGCGCAACCACTCGCTGGCGGAATAATCGCGCACGTGGCTGGTGTCGCGCAGCACTTCGACGCTTTGCAGGTAAGTGTCGAACAGCGGGCTACCCGGTGACAACACATCGACGAACGCCGCCACTCCACCCGGCTTCAACACCCGGCGCACTTCCCGCAGGGCCACGCCGAGATCGCTCCAATGGTGCGCCGAATAGCGGCTGAAGACGAAATCGAACTCGCCATCGGCGAACGGCAGGCGCTCGGCGGCACCGTTGACCGTGGTCACGTTGCTCAAGCCACGATCAACCGCCGCAGCGGCGACCACGTCGAGCATCTGCTGCGACAGGTCGTAGGCCACCACTTCCCTGACCAGCGGCGCCACATGAAAACTCACGTGACCGGCGCCGCAGCCCAGGTCCAGCACCCGCGCCTCGCCCTGCCCGGCCAGTTCGGCTTGTAGCAGCGCGAATTCGGTGCCTTGAGCGTGAACGGCGCTGCTCAGGTAGGCCGAAGCCTGCTCACCGAATTGTTTCTGGACTACCTGGCTGTGCTGGGCGGTACTGGTCATGGGGACTTCCTTTTTCAGGGCTTAGCCTTGTGGTGTCTGGGTTGCCGTCTTCGCGAGCAAGCCCGCTCCCACATTTGAAATGCATTCCAAAGTGGGAGCGGGCTTGCTCGCGAAGAGGCCGGTCCTGCCTGCATCAATGCCGGATCAGTCAAGCGTCGCGAAACAGCCAAGGCTGGCTCGCCCGGTGCCTGGCTTCAAACGCCGCAATCGCATCGCCGTCCTGCAAGGTCAGGCCGATATCGTCCAGGCCGTTGAGCAGGCAATGCTTGCGGAACGCGTCGATTTCGAAGCTCAACACCTTGCCGTCAGGGCGGGTCACGGTCTGGGCTTGCAGATCGACCTGCAACTGATAGCCCGGATTGGCCTCGACCTGCTGGAACAGTTCGTCGACTTCGGCATCGCTCAGGATGATCGGCAGCAAGCCGTTCTTGAAGCTGTTGTTGAAGAAGATGTCGGCATAGCTCGGCGCGATGATGCTGCGGAAACCGTACTCTTCGAGCGCCCACGGCGCGTGCTCGCGGCTGGAGCCGCAACCGAAGTTCTCGCGGGCCAGCAATACGCTGGCGCCCTGGTAACGCTCGGCGTTGAGGACGAAGTCCTTGTTCAGCGGGCGCTTGGAGTTGTCCTGATACGGCTGCCCGACATCCAGGTAACGCCACTCATCGAACAGGTTCGGGCCGAAACCCGTGCGCTTGATCGACTTCAGGAACTGCTTCGGAATGATCTGGTCGGTATCGACGTTGGCACGATCCAAAGGTGCGACAAGACCAGTATGTTGGGTAAATGCTCTCATGCTTACTGCGCTCCCTGAATCATTTCACGGACGTCGACGAAACGACCGTTCACAGCGGCGGCCGCGGCCATGGCCGGGCTGACGAGGTGGGTACGACCACCGGCGCCCTGACGGCCTTCGAAGTTGCGGTTGGAGGTCGAGGCGCAATGCTCGCCACTTTCCAAACGGTCCGGGTTCATTGCCAGGCACATCGAGCAACCCGGCTCACGCCATTCGAAGCCGGCTTCGAGGAAAATCTTGTCCAGGCCTTCCGATTCGGCCTGCGCCTTCACCAGGCCCGAGCCCGGCACCACGATGGCCTGCTTGATGGTCGAGGCCACTTTGCGGCCCTTGGCGATCGCGGCCGCCGCACGCAGGTCTTCGATCCGCGAGTTGGTGCAGGAACCGATGAACACGCGGTCGAGCTGAATGTCGGTGATCGCCTGGTTGGCGGTCAAACCCATGTATTTCAAGGCACGCACGATGGAGTCGCGCTTGACCAGGTCCATTTCCTTCGCAGGATCCGGCACGTTCTGATCGACCGCCAAAACCATTTCCGGCGAAGTGCCCCAGCTGACTTGCGGCTTGATTTGCGCAGCATCGAGCTCGACAACGGTGTCGAACTTGGCATCAGCATCGGAGACCAGGTCTTTCCAGGCTTCGACGGCCAAATCCCATTCCGCGCCCTTCGGAGCAAATGGACGGCCCTTGACGTAAGCCACGGTTTTTTCGTCGGCGGCCACCAGCCCAACGCGAGCGCCGGCTTCGATGGACATGTTGCAGATGGTCATGCGGCCTTCGACGGACAGGTCACGAATCGCGCTACCGGCGAACTCGATGGCGTGGCCGTTACCGCCAGCGGTACCGATCTTGCCGATCACGGCCAGCACGATGTCCTTGGCGGTGACGCCGAACGGCAATTGGCCTTCGACGCGCACCAGCATGTTCTTCATTTTCTTGGCGACCAGGCACTGGGTGGCGAGCACGTGCTCGACCTCGGAGGTGCCAATACCGTGAGCCAATGCGCCGAATGCGCCGTGGGTCGAGGTATGGGAGTCGCCGCAGACCACGGTCATGCCCGGCAAGGTTGCACCCTGCTCAGGGCCGATGACGTGGACGATGCCCTGGCGAATGTCATTCATCTTGAATTCGACGATGCCGTATTCATCGCAGTTGTCGTCGAGGGTCTGGACTTGCAAACGCGAGACCTGGTCGACGATGGCGTCGATGCCGCCCTTGCGCTCCGGCGTGGTCGGTACGTTGTGGTCCGGGGTCGCGATGTTGGCATCGATGCGCCATGGCTTGCGCCCGGCCAGACGCAGGCCTTCAAAGGCTTGCGGCGAGGTCACTTCGTGGATGATGTGACGATCGATGTAGATCAGCGCAGAGCCATCGTCGCGCTGCTTGACCAAATGCGAATCCCAGAGCTTGTCGTAGAGCGTTTTGCCGGCCATCAGACGGTTTCCTCATCAGCTTGTTTCTATGCCCCGGGCTTTGACGATTTCAATAACCCTTTGGCTTGTGAGGTCGATCCTAGGGGGTTACATTAAATAACTCAAATTCATATTTTTTATGCTTTGGATAACCAGCTGGAATGCGACTATGGACCTGGCCAACCTCAATGCCTTTATTGCCATCGCCGAGACCGGAAGTTTCTCCGGCGCCGGCGAACGGCTGCACCTGACCCAACCCGCCATCAGCAAGCGCATCGCCGGTCTGGAACAGCAATTGAAGGTGCGGTTGTTCGACCGCCTGGGTCGTGAAGTGGGCCTGACCGAGGCCGGGCGTGCCCTGCTGCCGCGGGCCTATCAGATTCTGAACGTACTCGATGATACGCGCCGAGCCCTGACCAACCTCACGGGAGAGGTGACCGGTCGTCTGACCCTGGCCACCAGTCACCACATCGGCCTGCACCGTCTGCCGCCTTTATTAAGAGAGTTCACCCGCCGCTACCCGGACGTCGCGCTGGATATCCAGTTTCTCGATTCGGAAGTGGCCTATGAGGAAATCCTCCATGGCCGCGCCGAACTGGCGGTCATCACCCTGGCGCCGGAGCCGCACGCACTGGTCAAGGCCACGCCGGTATGGGACGACCCGCTGGATTTCGTGGTCGCCCCGGAGCATTCACTGCTCAACAACGGCAAGGTCAGCCTGGCGGACATCGCCCGACACCCGGCGGTATTCCCCGGCGGCAATACGTTCACCCACCACATCGTGCAACGCTTGTTTGAAGCCCAGGGCCTGACGCCAAACATCGCCATGAGCACCAACTACCTGGAAACCATCAAGATGATGGTCTCGATCGGCCTTGCCTGGAGTGTCCTGCCGCGCACCATGCTCGATGAGCAGGTGGCGCGCATCCCTTTGCCGGGCATACAGCTCACTCGCCAGCTAGGCTATATCCTGCACACGGAAAGGACGCTGTCGAATGCTGCGCGGGCCTTCATGGCCCTGCTGGACGCTCAACTCGAACTGCCAGGGACTCAAGGCTAACTTGTGCTACTCCTATAGAGCCGCGAAGACCTGCAACAAACGCCCAAACTCAGCCCAAGGCTTACCAATGCCGAAATCTGTTGACCGTATTCCGCCGATGCCGCGTATTCAGGCGCTTGACCCGAAAAGCTCCGAACAGAGTTGGGAAAGCGCTTCGCAACTACTGGCCGCGCTCAACGGCGCGCGCCTGGGCGCCTGGTATTGGGACATCGAGCGCGGGCAGATCAGCTGGTCCCGAGGCACGCAGGCGCTGTTCGGCTTCGATCCCCGGCAGCCGCTGCCACATGATCTGGAATACCTCGACCTGTTGCCGCCGGAAGATCGCGCCAAAACCGTCCGCGCCTTCCATGCGGTCATCGCCGGCGCGCCGCTGGAGCAGGCCATGCACCACCGCATTCGCTGGCCCGATGGCAGCCTGCACTGGCTGGAAATCAGCGGCAGCCTGTTGCCGGACAAGCTCGGCAGGCCGCGAATGATCGGCGTGATCCGCGAAATCACTCACCAGCGCCAGCGCGAACAGGCGCTGAGCAGCTCGGAAAAACGCTTCGCCACCCTGTTTCACCTGTGCCCGAACATGGTCCTGCTGACCCGCCAGGAAGACGGCCTGATCACCGAGGCCAACCAGTATTTCGAAAGCCTGTTCGGCTGGCCGGTGCAAAACGCGATCGGCCGCACCACCGTGGAACTGGGGCTGTGGGTGCATCCCGAGCAACGGGACGAACTGGTCAAGGCCACCAAAGCCAAAGGTGAACTGGTCAGCATGGAAGTGCAGTTTCGCGCCAGCAATGGCCAGATCCATGACGGCATCCTCAGTGCGCAAAAAGTCGAGCTCGAAGGCCAGCCCTATCTGCTGAGCACATTCCTTGACACCACCGAACGCAAAGTCGCCGAACAGGCCCTCAAGGACAGCCAGGAACGCCTCGACCTGGCCCTGGACTCAGCGCAACTCGGCACCTGGGACTGGCACATTCCCAGCGGCATGCTGTACGGATCGGCACGGGCCGCCCAACTGCACGGCCTGGACGCCAAACCCTTTCACGAATCCTTCGACGAGTTCTTCGAAGGTGTGCCCGGCGAAGAACGCGACACCATGCGCGATGCCTACCGCAGCCTGCGTGAAGGCCCGGCCGGCAACTATCAACTGACCTACCGCGTGCAATTGCCCGACGGCAGCTCGCGCTACCTGGAAAGCCGCGCCCGCCTCTACCGCGATGAAAACGGCGTGCCGGTGCGCATGGCCGGCACATTGCTCGACATCACCGACCAGGTGGAACGTGAACAACGGCTGGTGGCCTCCGAAGAGAAATTCGCCACGCTGTTCCAGGTCAGTCCCGACCCGATCTGCGTCACCCACCAGGATTCCGGCCAGTTCATTGAAATCAACTCCAGCTTCACCCAGACCTTCGGCTGGAGCACCGCCGATGTGATTGGCCGAAGCGCCGACGAAATCGGCCTGTGGGACGCATCGGCGAAAAGCCTGCGACGGATCGAACAGGTCATCCGCGAACAGGGCCTGAACAACGTTGCCATTCTGGTCCAGCACAAGGATGGACAGGCCCTGACTTGCGTGATTTCCAGCCGCCAGATCAGCGTCGGCGACCAGCCCTGCATCGTCACCACGCTGCGCGATATCACCCAGCAACAGCGCTCGGAAGCGGCGCTCAAGGCCAGTGAAGAGAAATTCGCCAAGGCCTTCCACTCCAGCCCCGATGCCATCACCATCACCGAGCGCGACACCGGACGCTATCTGGAGGTCAATGACGGTTTCTGCCGCCTGACCGGTTACCGCGCCGAGGAAGTGGTGGGCCGCACGGTGTACCAGGTCGGGATCTGGGCCGAAGAAAAGCAACGCTCGGCACTGCTGGCGGAATTGCAGATCAAGGGTCGGGTTCATCATCAGGAAATGCTCGGGCGCAACAAGCGCGGCGAATTGCTTACCGTCGAAGTTTCAGTGGAGCCGATCACCCTCAACGAAACCGCCTGCCTGCTGTTGACTGCGCGAGACGTGAGCCTGCTGAAAAACGCCGAAGCGCAGATCCGCCACCTGGCCTACCACGATCCACTGACCAACCTGCCCAACCGCGCCTTGCTGATGGACCGCCTGAGCCAGCAGATCGCCCTGCTCAAGCGTCATAATCTGCGCGGCGCGCTGATGTTCCTCGACCTCGACCACTTCAAGCACATCAACGACTCCCTCGGGCACCCGGTGGGCGATACCGTGCTGAAGATCATCACCGCGCGCCTGGAAGCCAGCGTACGCATGGAGGACACCGTTGCGCGCCTGGGCGGTGACGAGTTCGTGGTGCTGCTCAGCGGTCTCGAAGGTTCGCGCAGCGAGGTCAGCGATCAGGTTCGCGAACTGGCCGACACCATCCGCGAACTGCTGTCAGAGCCGATGTTCCTCGACGGCCAGCGCCTGCAAGTGACACCCAGCATCGGCATCGCGCTGATCCCTGATCACGGTTCGACCCCGACCGACCTGCTCAAGCGCGCCGACATCGCGCTCTATCGCGCCAAGGACTCGGGGCGCAACACCGCGCAGATGTACCACAACACCATGCAGAAGGCCGCGAGCGAGCGCCTGCGCATGGAAACCGACTTGCGCCTGGCCCTTTCCCGGGGCGAATTTCGCGTGCATTACCAACCCCAGGTCGACGCCCGGGGCGACCGTATCGTCGGCGCCGAGGCACTGGTGCGCTGGAACCACCCGGAACTCGGCGCACAGTCGCCCACCGAGTTCATCAAGGTGCTGGAAGACAGCGGACTGATCCTGGAAGTCGGCACCTGGATCCTCGACGAAGCCTGCCAGGCATTCAAACAATTAATCGACGGCGGCCTGGTGGATCCTTACAAATTCAGCCTGTGCGTGAACATCAGCCCGCGCCAGTTCCGCCAGAACGATTTCGTCGAACGCGTTGAAAACAGCCTCGCCACCTACGGGCTACCCTGCACATTGCTGAAGCTGGAAATCACCGAAGGCATCGTGATCCAGAACCTGGAAGACACCATCAACAAAATGCGCCGCCTGAAAAAACTTGGCGTGAGCTTCGCCATGGACGACTTCGGCACCGGCTATTCCTCGCTGACCTACCTCAAGCGCTTGCCGGTCGACACCCTGAAAATCGACCAGTCGTTCATCCGCGACGCCACCAGCGACCCGAACGACGCCGAGATCATCCGCGCCATCGTCGCCATGGCCCACAGCCTGGACTTGAAGGTAATTGCCGAAGGGGTCGAAACAGCCGAGCAACTGGAGTTCTTGCAGGGATTGGATTGCCACTTCTATCAGGGATATCTGCACAGCCAGCCGTTGCCGGTGGAGGAGTTTCAAAAACTCCTGAAGTGACGGGACAACGGTCACAAAAAAGGGCGCCAATGGCGCCCTTTTTCTTGCTTTGACTCAGTGTTGCAGAGCCGGTTTCTGCACCCCGTTGATCGGGATGCGCTTGGCTTTCGCCTCTTCCGGAATCACCCGCAGCAGGTCGATGCTCAACAGACCGTTGCTCAGGCCGGCAGCCTTGATCTCGATGTGGTCCGCCAGACGGAAGGACAGCTTGAACGCACGCTGGGCAATGCCCTGGTGCAGGAAGGTCACGCCTTCGTTGGCGTCACGTTTGCCACCACTGATGGTCAGCACACCCTTCTCGACTTGCAGCTCCAGGTCATCTTCCTGGAAACCGGCGGCGGCTACGACGATGCGATATTGATCGTCACCGTGCTTTTCCACGTTGTAAGGGGGATAGGTGCTGCCTGGCTCATTGCGCAGGGCGGTTTCGAACAGGTCGTTGAAACGGTCGAAACCTACCGAGGAACGGAACAGTGGTGCGAGGGAAAATGCAGTACTCATGTTTCAAATCTCCTGAAAACAATCAGCAAGGTTTTTGTCTCCGCGACCCGAATTCGGCATCGCGTAACCCTTAGATAGGGACCGCCGATTGCATTTCAAGAGAGTGTTTTCTGCTTTTTTCTAAAAAAGTTTCAGGCGGCCTCAGCCACCGGCAGCCCCAACAAGCGCGAGACGTTATCCAGTTCGGTCTCACGACGCAGGACGGTGAAGAGCTCCACCGCTTCGGGATAATTGCGGGTCAGCATCGCCAGCCATTGCTTCAGGCGCCCCGGCGATTGACGTGGTGTCATCTGTGCCTTGGCTTGCAGCCAGAAGTCCTGGATCAGCGGCAGCAACTCGATCCACGTCATCTCGACCACCTCTTCACCAGCCCGCGCCGCGGCGATCTGCCGGGCCAGATCCGGACGCGACACCAGGCCGCGACCGAGCATGATGTCTTCCACGCCGCTGATCTCGCGGCAGCGACGCCAGTCTTCGACGCTCCAGATATCACCATTGGCGAACACCGGCACCTTGACCACGTCCTGTACGCGCGGAATCCACTCCCAGTGAGCCGGCGGCTTGTAGCCGTCCACCTTGGTCCGCGCGTGCACCACGATATGTTCCGCACCGCCTTCGGCCAGGGCCGTGGCGCATACCAGCGAACCGTCCGGGCTGTCGAAGCCCAGGCGCATCTTGGCGGTGACCGGAATGTGCGCAGGGACGGCACGACGAACGTGTTCGACGATCTGGTTGAGCAGCTCGGGCTCCTTGAGCAGTACCGCGCCACCACGGGATTTGTTGACGGTCTTGGCCGGACAGCCGAAGTTCAGGTCGATCACTTCGGAACCCAGTTCGCACGCCAGCGCGGCATTTTCAGCCAGGCACACCGGATCGGAACCGAGCAGTTGCACACGCAGCGGCACGCCGGAGGCCGTCCGGGCACCGTTGAGCAGTTCCGGGCCGAACTTGTGGAAATAGGCAGGCGTCAGCAACTGGTCGTTGACCCGAATGAACTCGGTCACGCACCAGTCAATACCACCCACGCGGGTCAGCACATCGCGCAGGATGTCGTCGACCAACCCCTCCATGGGCGCCAAAGCAATTTGCATGAAAAACACACTCGAGGAAAAACGTGCGGCAGTTTACTGGATTACGCGAGAAACCGCAGATCCCCTGTAGGAGCGAGCTTGCTCGCGATAGTCGTCAACGATAACGCAACCAGCCTGACACCCCGCGGCGATCTCGGGTTTTTCGCGAGCGAGCTCGCTCCTACATTGGTTAGAGCGATAGCAACGCCGGGCCATAGCCCTCGATGAACTCCGCCGGCATGCGCTTGGGCTTGCCCGTGGACAGTTCGATGCAAACGAACGTGGTCTGCGCCCGCAACAACGTCGAATTGTCGCTGGGGCGCTTCAACTGGAAGTGCCGGGTCATTTTCAGGCGCTGGTCCCAATCAACGATCCAGGTCGCCAATTGCAGCTCATCGCCATCATAGGCTGCCGCCAGGTAATCGATCTCGTGGCGCACCACCGCCATCGCCCGGTCCAGCCGCCGGTACTCGACCAGATCCAGGCCAAGGCGCTGGGAGTGGCGCCAGGCACAGCGCTCGAGCCAGGTCACATAGACCGCGTTGTTCGCGTGCCCCAACCCGTCAATGTCCTCGGCGCCCACTTGCAGATCAATGATAAATGGCGTTTCCCGATCCCAGCCCATGCCCCACTCCCCGGTCAGATTGATTCGACCGGGGCAGTGTAACGGATGCTCAAGCGGATTGGCGCGATTGCAGACTGCGACCGGCCAGCAGTGATAACACGCCATCAATCACCCGCGGGTCGGCCAATACACGCTGATGACCACCGTCCGTCAAGCGCAACAAGCGGCTGTCGAACCAGGCTTCGTGGATCAACTCCGACTCGCTGACCGGGACAAAAGTGTCATCTTCGGCGTGAACGATCAGGCCGGGCATGTCGAGTTGGTAGTGCGCAACATCGAGCATGGCCGCGCGCATGCCGACATCGCTCTCCACCTGACGAATGAACGCCGAGCGGGCTTTTGGTGGCAGCCCGACATAGCGGGCAAATCCACGCAACACGCCAAGGATCCGCGCCGGGGCGGCAATACTCACCAGGGTTTCAGTGCGCAGGCCCAACTGCACGGCGAGCATGGCGCTGGCGCCGCCCATGGAGTGGCCGATGACCGCTTGCAAGGGTGGCAGTTCGGCAGCCGCTTCAAGCATGGCGCGGGCGAACAGCACCACATTGGCCTCGTTGCCAGGTGAGCGACCGTGGGCCGGACCATCCAGTGCGACGACCGAGTAACCGGCATCGACCAGCGCGGTGATCAAACTGGCAAATTGTGTCGGCCGGCCTTCCCAGCCGTGCATCAGCATCACTGCCGGGCCTTGCCCCCAACGCAGGGCCGAAAGGCCAAACCGCAGGGTGATGCGCTCGGATCTCGCCAACAGCGGCAGCTCCCAGTCACGGGGCGGCAGATTCCGCGGAGTCATGAAGGCCAGTCGCATCTTGCTAGCGACCAGTTTCGGGGCAAACCAGCCCAAGGTGCCATTAACGCCACGAACCCACTTTAACGCGCTCATCGCATTCTCCTCAGGCCGCAGCCTTCAGGTCAGCGCACTGCCGATTTGGCGGCGCGCAGCAATCGATCGGACAGCTCTCCCGGCCCCAGCGCCCGCGCCAGAGCCAGCCCACCCACCATCAAGGCCATATCGGCCAGGGCTTTTTCGGTTTCTTCAGGACTGGCCGCCAACTGCGCGACCATCATTTCCACATGCTCATTCAGCGCGACACGAAAGGCTTCCGGCAGCCGCCCCAGTTCGCCGACCGATGCCGGGATCGGGCAGGCCGATTCGGAGGAATCACGATGCTTGCGCGACAGATAAAACGCTGCCACCAGAGCGCGGCGCTCTTCGCCGGTCAACTGCGCATCCATGTCGGCAATCAGGTCGCGACGGTGACCGAGCAATTGCTTGAACGCCTCGAGCATCATCGCGTCCTTGCTTTCGAAGTGTGCGTAGAAGCCGCCGACCGTCAGGCCCGCCGCCCCCATCACTTCGCCCACACTCGGCTCGGCCGGGCCGCGCTGAATCAGCGCTGCGCTGGCAGCCTTGAGGATGCGTTCGCGGGTTTGAGCTTTTTTATCGTTCATCGTTGCCTCCGAATATTACGACTAGAATATTATTCTCATAATAATTTTACGCAAGTCATGGATGTGACCGCTGGTCTGAAGAACAGTCTGGAAAGAAATGGGGGATTTGGCCAAACGCCAGACAAACAAAAGGGCCATTCAATAATTGAATGACCCTTATAAAATCCCGCAGAGCGGGTAATCGTGGCGTCCCCTAGGGGACTCGAACCCCTGTTACCGCCGTGAAAGGGCGGTGTCCTAGGCCACTAGACGAAGGGGACACAAACCCTTCTATACAACTGATCAGTGCTGAGTGCTGATCGATTCAAGGCCGGTGTGGCCAGACCTTGAACTGTAAAATTGGTGGAGCTAAGCGGGATCGAACCGCTGACCTCCTGCATGCCATGCAGGCGCTCTCCCAGCTGAGCTATAGCCCCGGATTTTTCGCCTCGCGGCGGAGCGACATCTTGCAACATCGCTTCTGTAAAACTGGCGTCCCCTAGGGGACTCGAACCCCTGTTACCGCCGTGAAAGGGCGGTGTCCTAGGCCACTAGACGAAGGGGACACACACCCTTCTATACAACTGATCAGTGCTGAGTGCTGATCGCTTCAAGGCCGGTGTGGCCAGACCTTGAACTGGAAAATTGGTGGAGCTAAGCGGGATCGAACCGCTGCCCTCCTGCATGCCATGCAGGCGCTCTCCCAGCTGAGCTATAGCCCCGGATTTTTCGCCTCGCGGCGGAGCGACATCTTGCAACATCGCTTCTGTAAAACTGGCGTCCCCTAGGGGACTCGAACCCCTGTTACCGCCGTGAAAGGGCGGTGTCCTAGGCCACTAGACGAAGGGGACGCAAACCCTTCTATACAACTGATCAACGCTGAGTGTTGATCGCTTCGAAGCCGGTGTGGCCAGGCTTCGAAGTGTAAATTGGTGGAGCTAGACGGGATCGAACCGTCGACCTCTTGCATGCCATGCAAGCGCTCTCCCAGCTGAGCTATAGCCCCTCATCGTTGATGTCATCGCTGAGGACGGGGCGAATCTTAAGGGCGTATCGAAAGCCTGTCAAACTTATTTTTCAAAAAATTTAAAATTTTTTGCCGACATAACAATCACTTACCGCCCTCCCCCCGAAAAATCGGGGGTCTGAGGACCACTGCGCGCCCAACGACGGGCATACGCAATGGCCATCAGTCCTGCATCAAGCGTATCAGGCGATAGCGCCCAACAGCTTTTCCCACTCTTTGTTTTCTTTCTTCGACACACCGCCCAACAGGTCAATGGCCTGGCGCAGACGGAAACGGGTCAGGTCCGGCCCGAGAATTTCCATCGCATCAAGCACCGACACCGAGCTGGCCTGGCCTGTGATCGCGGCGAACATCAGCGGCATGGCATCACGCAGCTTCAGTTCCAGGGACTCGACCACGGCCTGAATGGTCGCGGTGATGCTGTCCTTCTCCCACTGACGCAGGCTTTCGAGCTTCCACAGGATCAACTGCATCAGTTGGCGGACCTGATCGCCCGACAGCTTCTTGGATTCGAAAAGCTTCGCATCCGGGTTCACGCCACCGGCAAAGAAGAACCCGGCCAATGGTGCCACCTGGCTGAAGGTTTCGACCCGGCCCTGCACGTGCGGCGCGATCTTCATCATGTATTCGGAATTGAACGCCCACTTCTGCACGCGTGCGGCGAACTCTTCCACTGGCAGGTCACGCAGCCATTGGCCGTTGAGCCACGACAGCTTCTCGATGTCGAAGATCGGCCCGCCGAGGGACACACGCTTGAGATCGAAGTTGTCGACCATTTCCTGCAACGAGAACTTCTCGCGCTCGTCCGGCATCGACCAGCCCATGCGCCCCAGGTAGTTGAGCATCGCTTCGGGCATGAAGCCCATGCGCTCGTAGAATGTCACCGAGGTCGGGTTCTTGCGCTTGGACAGCTTGCTCTTGTCCGGGTTACGCAGCAGCGGCATGTAGCACAGTTCCGGCTGTTCCCAACCGAAGTATTCGTAAAGCAGGATCAGCTTGGGTGCCGATGGCAGCCACTCTTCGCCACGCAAGACGTGGGTGATGCCCATCAGGTGGTCGTCGACCACGTTGGCCAGGAAGTACGTCGGCAGGCCGTCGGTCTTCATCAGGACTTGCATGTCCATGCGGTCCCACGGGATTTCAACGTCGCCGCGCAGCATGTCCGGCACCACGCAGACGCCTTCGCTCGGTACTTTCATACGGATGACGTGCGGCTCGCCAGCCGCCAGGCGACGGGCGACTTCTTCCTTGGACAACAGCAGCGCACGGCCGTCGTAACGCGGGGTTTCACCACGAGCCATCTGCTCGGCGCGCATCTGGTCCAGCTCTTCGGCGGTGCAGAAGCACGGGAAGGCATGCCCCATGTCGACCAGTTGCTGGCAGTACTTCTGGTATATGTCGCCGCGCTCGCTTTGACGATACGGACCGTGCGGGCCGCCAACGTCCGGGCCTTCGCTCCAGTCGATGCCGAGCCAGCGCAAGGCGTCGAAAATCTGCTGTTCGGACTCGCGGGTCGAACGCAATTGGTCGGTGTCTTCGATCCGCAGGATGAACTCACCGCCATGCTGCTTGGCAAAGCAGTAGTTGAACAAGGCGATGTAGGCAGTACCTACGTGGGGGTCCCCGGTAGGCGATGGCGCGATGCGAGTGCGGACGGTGGTCATGGCATGTCTCGAAAAGAATGAAAAGCGAAGTTCGAACAGAACATCAAACAAGAGCGGAATGGTAACAGGCGACACCCGCCCCGCTCCAGTGAACAGGGCATTTAAGCCAAGTTTGCGTCTGTAACACCCGTATGGCGCGGTGAATGGCCGAATATCAGCCGATGGCATTTACCGTTTATCGGCTGTATGCCAGATTTGTCTGCTGATAACTTCTATTACAATTTCTCGACTACAGTTTGCCCCATGCCTGCCCAACTCAAGCGTCGCCTCTACTCGTTCCTGCTGATTGTCCTGTTGATTGCCGGGGGTCTGTTTGCCCAGTGGTTCTTCAAGGGGCGTTTTTATGAAAGCACCGATAACGCTTATGTCCAGGGCGAGATCACCCGTGTGTCGAGCCAATTGGGTGCGCGCATCGATCGGGTGCTGGTGCAGGACAACCAGCATGTCGAGAAAGGCCAGTTGCTGATCAAACTCGAAGGCGACGACTTCCGCCTTGCCGTCGACCGCGCCAACGCGACCCTCGCCACCCGCCAGGCCGAACGCCTGCAAGCCCAGAGCAAATTGACCCAGCAGGCCAGCCTGATTGCCGCCAGCGAAGCGCAGGTTGCGTCCAGCCAGGCCAGCCTCGGTCGTTCGCAGATTGATTTGACCCGCGCCGAGACCTTGCGCAAGCCTGGTTATGTCTCGGAAGAACGGGTGACCACCCTGTCCGCCGACAACCACATTGCCCGCTCGCAAGTGGCCAAGGCCCAGGCTGACGCGCAAAGCCAGCGTCAGCAGGTCAACGCACTGACCGCCGAGATCAAACGCCTCGACGCACAGATCGCCAACGCCAAAACCGACCTCGCCCAGGCCGAACTGAACCTCACCCGCAGCGAAATCCGCGCGCCCATCAGCGGCCTGATCGGCCAGCGCGCAGCCCGCGAAGGCCAATACGTGCAGGCCGGCGCCTACCTGCTGTCGATCGTGCCGGACGAAGACATCTGGATTCAGGCCAACTTCAAGGAAACCCAGATCGGCCACATGCAGCCCGGGCAGAAAGCCGAGTTGATCTTCGACGCCTACAGCGACACACCGATCGAAGCCCGGGTCGACAGCCTGTTCGCCGCCTCGGGTGCGCAGTTCAGCCTGTTGCCGCCGGACAATGCCACGGGCAACTTCACCAAAGTCGTACAACGGATTCCGGTAAAGCTGACCTTCGCCGCGGACAATCCGCTGCGCGGCAAGATCCGTCCGGGCATGTCGGTGACCGCCAAGGTGAACATCAAGGACGCCCCTGACAATGTCACCAGCAAAGTGAGCAGCAAAGACGCCCCTGACGATGGCCGGTGATCAACTGATCCGCCCGGTCGGCGAACCGACCCGGCGCGACTGGATCGCGGTGATGAGCGTGATGCTCGGCGCCTTCATGGCGGTGCTGGACATCCAGATCACCAACTCCTCGCTCAAGGATATCCAGGGTGCGCTGTCGGCGACCCTGGAAGAAGGTTCGTGGATCTCCACCTCCTACCTGGTGGCGGAAATCATCATGATCCCGCTCACCGCCTGGCTCGTGCAGCTGCTGTCGGCGCGGCGCCTGGCGGTCTGGGTATCCCTCGGGTTTCTCGCGGCCTCCCTGCTCTGCTCCATGGCCTGGAGCCTGGAAAGCATGATCGTGTTCCGCGCCCTGCAAGGGTTCACCGGCGGCGCGCTGATTCCACTGGCGTTCACCCTGACCCTGATCAAGCTCCCGGAACACCACCGCGCCAAAGGCATGGCCATGTTCGCCATGACCGCCACCTTCGCGCCCTCCATCGGCCCGACCCTGGGCGGCTGGCTCACGGAGAACTGGGGCTGGGAATACATCTTCTACATCAACATCCCGCCCGGCCTGATCATGATCGCCGGCCTGATGTACGGCCTTGAGAAGAAAGAAGCGCACTGGGAACTGCTCAAGAGCACCGACTACGCCGGCATTCTCACCCTCGGTGTCGGGCTCGGTTGCCTGCAGGTGTTTCTGGAGGAAGGCCATCGCAAGGACTGGCTGGAATCGAACCTGATCGTGACCCTGGGCAGCATCGCACTGGTGAGCCTGATCACCTTTGTGATCGTGCAGTTTTCCAAACCCAATCCGCTGATCAACCTCGGCATCCTCGGCAACCGCAACTTCGGCTTGTCCAGTATTTCCAGCGTCGGCATGGGGGTCGGGTTGTACGGCTCGATCTACCTGCTGCCGCTCTACCTGGCGCAGATCCAGAACTACAACGCCCTGCAGATCGGCGAAGTGATCATGTGGATGGGCGTGCCGCAGCTGTTCCTGATTCCGCTGGTGCCCAAGCTGATGAAATTTGTCTCGCCGAAATGGCTATGCACCCTGGGCTTCGGGCTGTTCGGGCTGGCGAGTTTTTCTTCGGGGGTGCTGAACCCGGACTTTGCCGGGCCACAGTTCAATCAGATCCAGATCATCCGCGCCCTGGGTCAGCCACTGATCATGGTGACCATCTCGCTGATCGCCACCTCCTACATCCTGCCCCAGGATGCGGGATCGGCGTCGAGCCTGTTCAACATCCTGCGCAACCTCGGCGGAGCCATCGGCATCGCCCTGCTCGCCACGCTGCTGGATGCGCGGACCAAGGTCTACTTTGACTACCTGCGTGAATCCATCGTGCCGAGCAATCCGCAGGTGGCTGAACGCCTGGCATCATTGACCAGCACGCTGGGCAACGAAACCGCGGCACTGGGCAAGCTCAGCGAAATCGCCCACCAACAGGCGTCGATCATGGCCTATAACGATGCGTTTCATTTTGTCGGGATTGCGCTGGGGATCAGCATGGTGGCGGTGTTGTTGACCAGGAAATTGCCGGCTGGACTCAAGGCCGGGGAAGCCCATTGATTCGGTAGTGCTCCCACTGGCCTCTTCGCGGGCAAGCCCGCTCCCACAGGTTTTGTGAACGCCAAAGATCCTTGTGGGAGCGGGCTTGCCCGCGAAGAGGCCCGATCAGGCGCTAGAGATCAAACGGTAATCAACCGCTCGCGCAACTTGCCAATCTCGTCGCGCATCTGCGCTGCCGCTTCAAACTCCAGATCACGCGCCAACGCATACATCTTCTCTTCCAGGGCCTTGATACGCTTGGCGATCTCGCCCGGCGAGCGCAATTCGGCTTCGTATTTGGCGTTTTCCTCGGCGGCCTTGGCCATGCCCTTGCGCTTCTTGCTGCGCGAGCCGGGCACGGTGGCGCCTTCCATGATGTCGGCAACGTCCTTGAACACGCCTTTTGGCGTGATGCCGTTGGCCAGGTTGAAGGCGATCTGCTTGTCGCGACGACGTTCGGTTTCACCGATCGCCCGCTCCATGGAGCCGGTAATCCGGTCGGCATACAGAATCGCCCGGCCATTGAGGTTACGTGCCGCACGCCCGATGGTCTGGATCAGCGAGCGCTCGGAACGCAGGAAGCCTTCCTTGTCGGCATCGAGGATGGCTACCAGCGAGACTTCCGGCATGTCCAGGCCTTCGCGCAGCAGGTTGATGCCCACCAGCACATCGAACGTGCCCAGGCGCAGGTCGCGGATGATCTCCACACGCTCAACGGTGTCGATGTCCGAGTGCAGGTAGCGCACGCGCACGCCATGGTCGGCCAGGTAATCGGTCAAATCCTCGGCCATGCGCTTGGTCAGCGTGGTGACCAGCACTCGCTCTTCCAGGGCGACACGCTTGGTGATTTCCGACAGCAAGTCGTCGACCTGGGTCAGTGCCGGGCGGATCTCGATTTGCGGGTCCACCAGCCCGGTCGGACGCACCACCATGTCAATCACGCGCCCGGCGTGCTCGGCTTCATAGTTGCCCGGAGTCGCCGAGACGAAAATCGTCTGCGGGCTGATGCTTTCCCATTCATCGAAACGCATCGGCCGGTTATCCAGTGCCGAGGGCAGGCGAAAACCGTATTCGACCAGCGTCTCTTTTCGCGAACGGTCGCCCTTGTACATCGCACCCACCTGGGGAACGCTGACGTGGGACTCGTCGATCACCAGCAAGGCATCCGGCGGCAAATAGTCATATAGCGTCGGCGGCGGCGCGCCGGCCTCGCGACCGGACAGATAACGCGAGTAGTTTTCGATGCCGTTGCAGTAACCCAGCTCGAGGATCATCTCCAGATCGAAACGGGTGCGCTGTTCCAGGCGCTGGGCTTCCACCAGCTTGTTGTTGGAACGCAGGTATTCCAGGCGCTCCTGCAACTCGACCTTGATGCCTTCGACCGCACCCATCAGGGTTTCCCGCGGCGTCACGTAGTGGCTCTTCGGGTAGAAGGTGAAGCGCGGCAGCTTGCGAATGACTTCACCGGTCAGCGGATCGAATGCCGACAGGCTTTCCACCTCATCGTCGAAGAGCTCGATGCGGATCGCTTCAAAATCGGATTCCGCCGGATGGATATCGATCACATCGCCACGCACGCGGAAGGTCGCACGGGCAAAATCCATGTCGTTGCGGGTGTATTGCAGGTCGGCCAGGCGTCGCAGCAGTTCACGCTGATCGAGCCGGTCGCCGCGATCCACGTGCAACACCATCTTCAAGTAGGTTTCCGGGCTGCCCAGACCGTAGATGCACGACACCGTGGTGACGATGATCGCGTCCTTGCGTTCCAGCAAGGCCTTGGTCGCCGACAGACGCATCTGTTCGATGTGGTCGTTGATCGAGGCGTCTTTCTCGATGAAGGTGTCCGAGGACGGCACGTAGGCTTCAGGCTGGTAGTAGTCGTAGTAGGAAACGAAATATTCCACCGCGTTGTTCGGGAAGAACGCCTTGAACTCACCGTACAACTGCGCCGCCAGGGTCTTGTTCGGCGCCAGCACCAGCGTCGGGCGCTGCACCTGGGCGATCACGTTGGCGATGCTGAACGTCTTGCCCGAGCCGGTCACACCGAGCAGCGTCTGGTGCGCCAGCCCGGCCTCGATACCCTCGACCATCAGGCGGATGGCTTCCGGCTGGTCGCCGGCGGGCTCGAAACGGGTGACTAGCTGGAATTCGGACATGAAAAACCTCTGGATCACTCTTGCCGGCAAAACCGGCACGAACGAGAAAGACCGCAAACGACCGATGTCGCCCGAGGAAAAAACTGGATTGTGCTCAATGTGGAGCCGATTGCCATCGCTTTCAAGCCAAACGTCCTACATCGCGCAAAACCTTTGCCGACGCCATTCGACTAATGGTCGCAAAATAATCGGAAAAACTTGCCTTAAAAGCCGAATCGCCTGTCGCCATCGATCGCGGATGGCCTCTATACTAGCTCCCCGTTTGTGCACCGCTCTAGTGCATTCGGCTGGAGCGCGACACGTCCCTCCACTCTCCATTCAGAGCCGCCGCAATAATGAGCCTGTTCTCCGCTGTCGAAATGGCACCACGCGATCCAATCCTGGGCCTCAACGAAGCATTCAACGCCGATACCCGCACCAACAAAGTCAACCTGGGGGTCGGTGTTTACTGCAACGAGGAGGGGCGAATTCCACTCCTGCGCGCCGTTGTCGAAGCCGAAACCGTTCGTGCCGCTCAACACGTTTCCCGTGGCTACTTGCCAATCGACGGTATTGCCGCCTACGACCAGGCCGTGCAAAAGCTGCTGTTCGGCAATGACTCGCCGCTGATTGCCGCTGGCCGCGTGATCACCACCCAGGCCGTTGGCGGTACTGGCGCCCTGAAAATCGGCGCTGACTTCCTCAAGCAACTGCTGCCGAACGCCGTTGTGGCGATCAGCGATCCGAGCTGGGAAAACCACCGCGCCCTGTTCGAAACCGCCGGTTTCCCGGTGCAGAACTACCGCTACTACGACGCCGCGACCCACGACGTGAACCGTACCGGCATGCTCGAAGACCTGAACGCGCTGCCAAACGGCTCGATCATCGTGCTGCACGCCTGCTGCCACAACCCGACCGGCGTGGACCTGAGCCCGGCGGACTGGAAAAACGTTCTTGAAGTAGTGAAAGCCAAAGGCCACGTGCCGTTCCTCGACATGGCCTATCAAGGTTTCGGCGATGGCATCGACGAAGACGCCGCTGCCGTGCGCCTGTTCGCCGAGTCGGGCCTGACCTTCTTCGCTTCCAGCTCGTTCTCCAAGTCGTTCTCGCTGTATGGCGAGCGTGTTGGCGCCCTGTCGATCGTCAGCGAATCGAAAGAAGAAAGCGCGCGCGTACTGTCGCAAGTCAAACGCGTGATCCGCACCAACTACTCCAACCCGCCGACCCACGGTGCCAGCGTTGTCGCTGCAGTACTGAACAGCCCGGAACTGCGCGCCCAATGGGAAGCCGAACTGGCCGAAATGCGCCTGCGCATTCGTGGCATGCGTACCCAGATGGTCGACCTGCTGGCACAAAAAGCGCCGCAGCGCGATTTCAGCTTCGTCGGCCGTCAGTGCGGCATGTTCTCCTACTCGGGCTTGAGCGTTGAACAGGTTCACCGCCTGCGCAACGAGTTCGGCATCTACGCCCTGGACACCGGCCGCATCTGCGTGGCCGCGCTGAACCAGAGCAACATCAAGGTGGTGACGGACGCTATCGTCCAAGTCATCTGATGACGCCTTGAAATGAAAAACGGGAAGCCATGTGGCTTCCCGTTTTTTATTTGTTGCAGATAATTCTCAACGCAACGACCCAGCCCTCTAAACTCCACACTAATCAAATGTGGGAGCGGGCTTGCTCGCGAAGACGGCAGTATATTCAATACTTGTACAACCTGACCCACCGCTTTCGCGAGCAAGCCCGCTCCCACAGGATTTGTGTACGAAGCATTCCCGAGAACCCACATGAAAAACGATGACCTGCGCGCTGACCGCGATGACCTGGATGACCTGGATCACTTCACCCCCCGCGCCCCGACCAAACGTGGCAACAACCTGGTAATGCAAGTCGCTGCCGGTGTATTCCTCGGCGGCCTGGCCCTGTGGCTGGTGCAATTGGGTGCCACAGCGCTCTACGCCAAACTGATGCTTGGCACTATTACCTTCGGCGGTTAAGCCAGTTCGGTCGCACGCTGGCTGGCAGCGTCGTCGTAGGCGACATACAGCGATTCCGCGACCTGGCTCTTGATCGCTTTAGTGCTTTCCAGGCCCAGGACAAAACCTTCGGCCTTGCCACCCGCGCGGTTCAATGTTTCAGCGGTGCCGGCCTGAGTGATGGCATCGAACAACTTTTCGGCGTGAGGGCCGACACCTTTGGGCAGGCTGATCTGAGAGATGCTCATGGGTGCACCCCGTGGTGTAGAGGTGTGAGGGTCAAATGATTCATGGCGCATACCTTTTCGGCGAATGGCCGGCAGCGCGTGTCACCACTTCCGGGTGGCCATGGTAGACCTCCGGGACGATCCTGGTAACCGCCAATCGCCGCCAAACCACCGCCCGTCCCGATGATTCGCACCAATTGTTATTCGATGCTTGACTTCTCTTTTTGAATCAGTAAGATACGCGCCATTCCGCGATAGCTCAGTTGGTAGAGCAAGTGACTGTTAATCACTGGGTCCCTGGTTCGAGTCCAGGTCGTGGAGCCAGACAGCAACATCGAAAAGCCCCTGAATCGAAAGATCCAGGGGCTTTTTTATGCCTGGCTATTCACGCTCTCCGGCCATCTGGCTCGGCATTCGCTATCACGCCTCTTTGGTTCGCCAAGCCGAAGCAATTGGCTCAAGGGTTTTGGACAAGCTGACAGCGGCGTCGGTGATCACCTTCAAATTGTCGATCGTGGTCTGTGGAGCAAGATCAAAGTAGCTTGCATAGTTGTTGATGTTACGGAGCAACGTATTGGCTTCATGCAAATAATCGACTTTCAAGCCTTCAACCGATTTGACCTGCCGCAAGATATCAACCCTCATTTCTCGATCAGCCTGCAGCTCCTGGTATTTATTTTTTTCTTCAAGATAATGCATGCGTTTGGCCCGCAAGCCATCCCGGGCGCTTACCATCTCGGTGTATCTTATATACTCAGAGCCCTGTTCAAGAAGCTTACGCAACAGCTGCAATCCTTTTTTCACCAGTTCAACCTTTGGAGCAGACATCTCAAAACTCTTGAAAAAATCGCTATCCGGAATCCATGGCAACAGGTGATCGATCATGTTTTTATCATCTATCACACTGATCAAATCATCTAAAACCCTGCATTGCATCTCTACCTCTTCAAGCCGCCTGCCCAGATCATTGAGTGTCGTCACAACATCCTCATCGAATCCGAGCAAAATACTTGAATCACTTTGCCCTTCCCCCGGTATCTCGATATCGTCCAAACTATTGATACAAGCATTTACTGCCAGCACGAACCCTCGAATTCTCCCCGCATCGGCGTTAACACTTTTTATATAATCAGCTTTAAGACCTTCCTGGGTCATCATCCGCTGTTCAACGGATAAACCTTCCTCATTGCTCAACCGCTCAAATTCGATCATGAAACTCTTGAAATTAGCCTCTCTCAACATGGGCATTACAGCCACTGCCATTTCAAAGATATTCGCATGTGTATCGTTGAGCAAATGATCGAGTCGCTCCAACTTTTTTTTAAAATAATCGGAGAAATCCAGCTTCAATCTGGCAGCAATCTTATTAATAGCCTTTTTATTAACCTTCATCAGCGAATAATCTGGCATTAGCTGCACATAAGTTTTTACTGCACCGTCCATGTTCATACCACCCCTTCCTCCTGAAGAAAACCTTGCTCATTAAAATCTTTGATTGCCTTCTTCAAGGAAATCAGCAGCTCATCAGCCATATGCCGAACTTCATTCCAAGGGGAGATACCACGATTGAAGCTCTGTTTAAATCTGATCAGACTGACACCATCCTCTATCAGTGCAAATTCAGTGGCAGACCTGTCGATCTCGGCCACAACTGAATTCCACACTAATACCAATGCGTTCGATGCCCTTGCGGCAGCCCCCATGTGAGCGGCTAGATTGTCCAGCGACTTGCTGTGAGAAAGAATCAACCCAGGCAGTTTCTCCTGCCCGCCAATCAGGCTCAACAGCCTTTGCTTTTCCCTCATGAAACCGTCGAGCTTTTCCTGGCACTCAAGGAACGCCTTGCCCAGGATTGCCTCTTCAGGACTGGAGAAAAGCGCATTCAAAAGCAACGCCAGAGTATTGAAACCACTCAAAACCTGCATCGCACCATGCTTGACCAACTCCTTGTTTGTCTGATTGATACTTTTTTCAACACGATCAAGTTCTGCGCGAAACTTTTCAAGGTCAATTGCAAAATCAATGGTGTCGAGCCTGGCTACTTTTTCACCGACCAACGGGATTAGCTTATCATTCAATACCCTGTTGAAATTATCGATTTCAACTTTCAAATCCAATGTCGGCTTGCGGGCAACAACTACACTTTTCTTAAGATCTTCGAACACCAACCCAAGCTGAGCGTGAATAGCTGCATCGCTCTGGTCAAACGCCATGAATGGCGCATTCTCGACCTCCAGATCATTATATGGCTTGAGGCGCTCGACAATGGGCATCTGCTCAATGTCATGCATCAGGTTCTGGCTGAATTCAACCAGGTCCTTTGCCAACCCGCTCAATCCACCACCGACCTGAATCAATCCATTTTCTATGGAAGACCACCCAGTAGCGTGATCTTTTACTTTTACATTCAGGTCCTGAATATCCAACCACTTGAAATTTGGATGATCAATGACCCCTCCCAGGCTTTTTTCTATCTCGTCGCGCGCCGTCGGCAGTGCTCGACCAAGTCGTACATACTGTTTTATTTCCAGCAACTGCTCTGACGTGACCACTAATCTTGGTTGATCAGCCGAATCCAGGCGCGGCCCGAAATTCATGCCATTCGAAGAGTGAGCGCTCTCATCATTTATCAAATTGTAAATTTCGATATCTTCCATGTTCATTTCACATCCAGGTTATTACATTCAGTTTCGAAAAGAGCTATCACTTCTTGGGAGCAGACCTTGAAAACTGTCCGGCAATGGTAGTCATTTAAATAAAATAGCGAAATGTAATTCTTCACTTTCGCACGTAGGAAATCAGAGTTTACAACAGCAAGCTTTTGTACCAGCCAAGGCAACCCATTAATACAAAATACTTAGAACCAAGACTGCCAGCAAAACATTCGGCATACACAGGCGTCATTCCAACTCTCGCTAACAACAAGTTACACCGGTGCACTTCCCACATACAAAAAAGGCCGATCTACCTGGTGGTAAATCGGCCTCGTTCATCACGCCTTGTTGTCAGACATGCTCACTGCTTTTCGCATGTAACGCTTGCGACTCGGCGTGCCCATGATCCACCTCCAGCACCGGAATCTCCTTGCCGTCGCAGTCGTGCAGTTTACCGTCACTGAAATAATCCCCTTCACGCAACGCCGCCAGATCTTGATAGCGCAGCACCCGCTCGGTACCGGCCGCAAAGACCGATTGCTGGTCGGAGTTACCGGCGGTGAGATGGTTGAAGGTCAGGTTCAGCACGATGGCCATGATCGCCGAAGAACTGATGCCCGAATGGAAAATGGTCGCGAACCAGCTTGGGAAGTGATCGTAGAAGTTCGGCGCGGCGATCGGGATCATGCCGAAGCCGATGGAGGTGGCGACAATGATCAGGTTGACGTTGTTGCGGTAGTCGACCTTGGACAGGGTCCGAATGCCGCTGGCCGCTACAGTGCCAAACAGCACGATACCGGCGCCACCGAGCACCGAGGTCGGCACGGCGGCAATGACCCGGCCCATGAATGGCAGCAGGCCGAGGATCACCAGGAACAGACCGCCGGTTGCCACCACATAGCGGCTCTTGATGCCGGTGACCGCCACCAGCCCGACGTTCTGGGCGAAGGCGCTTTGGGTGAAGGAGCCGAAGATCGGCGCGAACATGCTCGACAGCATGTCGGCGCGCAAACCGTTGCCCAGGCGCTTGGAGTCAACCTTGGTGCCGATGATCTCACCGACGGCAAGGATATCCGCCGAGGTCTCCACCAGCGTCACCATCACCACGATGCACATCGACAGGATCGCCGCGAAGTGGAAGGTCGGCATGCCGAAGTGGAACGGCGTCGGGAAGCCGAACATCGGGCCCTGGGTCACGGACGAGAAATCCGCCATGCCGAGGAACACCGCGATCACCGTGCCGACGACCATGGCCAGCAGAATCGACAGCCGGGAGATGGTCGCACTACCGATTTTGCTCAGCAGCAGCACCAGCACCAGTGTCACCGCCGCCAGGCCGATATTCGCCATGCTGCCGAAGTCCGGCGCGTGGCTGTTACCGCCCATGGCCCAGCGCGCGGCTACCGGCATCAGCGTCAGGCCGATGGTGGTAATCACGATGCCGGTCACCAGCGGCGGGAAGAACCTGGTGATCCGCGAGAACACCGGGGTTATCAGCAATCCGATCAGGGACGCCGCTATGACCGCGCCCAGCACCGACTGAAACCCGCCCTCCCCGCCACTGCTGACAATCGCCACCATGGTCGCGACGCCAGAGAAGGATACGCCCTGCACCAGCGGCAACTGACAACCAAAAAACGGTAAACCCAGGGTTTGCAGCAGTGTTGCCAGCCCCCCCGCAAACAATGAAGCAGCAATCAACAAACCGATGTCCGCCGGCGAGAGCCCGGCCGCCTGGCCGATGATCAATGGCACCGCGACGATACCGCCATACATGGTCAGAACATGTTGCAGGCCATAAGCCATATTCGCGCCGATCCCAAGATTTTCGTCCTCGGGCCGTTGGTGTGAAACATGGGGCGTTTTCATGGTAGGGGGTTCCCTGGTTTTTGTTATGCGCACACTGTATGCAATAGTCAGGACAAATGTCTATAGAGTTGTATACAACTTATCAGTCACGAAATGGATACCTGTCCATTTCCCCTGGTTGCCACAAGCGCAGCCCCCGCCTGAAACCTTGAAACACATCCCTTCCCGGGCAACCCCTGTTGCTGACTAGTCTTTTCGGCTCCTGGCAATCATCAGCAAAGCCACCTTCTTCCATATACATATAAAGTATGCATAATGAAGTCATTCGAGATTCAGTTCCACAAGGCAAAGAACGCAGCCAACAAACTCAAGCACCAAGGCATCAGCCTCGCAGAGACCGAGCCGGTATTCCATGACGAGCGAGCGCTGACCCTCGAGGACAACCACCATGATGAACAACGCTGGATCACCATGGGGCTGGATGCCAAAGGCCGTTTGCTGGTCGTTGCTTACACCTGGCGCGATCCGAATTTCGTTCGAATCATTTCCGCGCGCATCGCCACCAAAAGCGAACGCCGACAGTACCTGGAGGCATGACCGATGAAAGACCAATACGACTTCAGCAACGCCAAACGCGGGGCCGTGGCGCCCGCCAAAGGCAAGACCCGCATTACCATCATGCTTGATGACGCCGTCATCGAAGCTGCCCGGGCACTGGCAGAAAACGAGGGGTACGGCTACCAGACCGCGATCAACAATACGTTGCGCCGGGCCCTGCTCAACGAAGCCAGGCCTGCACAGCTAAAACCAACAATCACCCCTGCCGAACTCAAGGGCCTGGAGCAGAAACTGGCAGAGGCCTTGCGCGAAATTCAACGGGTGATGGAACCGGGGGTTCGGCCCTGAAACGCCAAGGGCTGATCGATCGGATCAGCCCTTGGCGATGTGATGTTTTCGATCGGCCCGCTATTGCGGCGCCGCGATCAAGCGTTCCAGCGTTCGCAGCAACTGCGCCTGTTCCGGTACGCGAATGCCGAACTCGCTGTCCAGCAAGCCAATCAATTCCTGTACATCCGTCACCTCTCGCCGCTCGCTGTCGCGGCCAATCCGGTGAACCGCGAAGCTGCTGTTATTGAGCGTACGGCGCCACCCCTCCCCGGTGCGTGCCACCATCAACTGTTTGGCGAAGGTCGACTCAGGGTGGGTCGAGACGTACCAGTTGCCCACGGCAAAATCGATGTCTTCCTGGCGTTGCAGATCGAAGATGTACATCGCTCGCCATTCACCCGCAACGTTGGCGCGCAGGGTAAAGCCGTCGACGTGCAGGTCGATGCGATACGGCTCGTGAGGGGTGAGTTGTTCGGCGCGGGAATCGAGCAGCAGTGGCGCGGTCGGCACCATGCCACCGAAACCGACGTCGGTGATGTAGCGCACGTCGTCGATGATGACCAGGCTCAGGCGATGGGTACGGGCGGTCCAGGCCCCCTCCGGCTGCCCCATCACCACCCGGCCACTGATGGCACGGGCGTCGAAACCTAACGATTGAAGCAAAGCCAGGAACAGGTTGTTGAGTTCGTAGCAGTAGCCGCCACGCCCATCGTGCAAGACCTTCTGTTCGATGGACGGCAAGTCGATCAGCACCGGTTCGCCGGATAATGTGGTGAGGTTTTCAAACGCAAAGGCACCGGTATGGCGCAGTTGCAGTTGGCGCAAGGTTTCCAGGGTCGGTTGCGGGGGTGCATCGAAACCCAGGCGTTGCAGATACAAAGCACGGTCAGTCAGGCGTGGCTCGCTCATCGTTCAATCCTTATGCACGCAAGCGGCGGATTGCTCCACCAGTGGCCGCTATGTATACGGGATCAGGCACTGCCGCCGACAATTGATTTAGCCAATCACCCGGCATGAAAAACCCAGCGCTGCCTGTGCCAATCCAGTTGGCACCACGACTCCGCGCACCCCTTCACACCAACATCAGGGAACGACTCATCCCAGGAGACGACCATGATGAACATCAGAATGACTTCGCTGCTCCTGGCGGGATTGCTGTCGGCAATGCCCTTGGCTGCACTGGCAGCGTCCGGCGATGGCGCTGGCACAACCGGTACGACATCGGGTGCTACCCGAGGCTCAACCGTGTTGCCAGACAACAACAGGTCCAGCGCTCCTTCAGGCGACTACAGCCGCGGTCAGGGGCCCAGCTCGTCAATGGGCACCACCGGCGTCAATGGTCCGGGCAGTGGCGCGGGCGGTGGCACCGGCGCACCCGGAGGTGGAACCGGTGGTGCGGGTGGCGGAACGGGCAGCTGGACAGGCAAAAGCAGGTAATGACGGGCAGTCATTGCCTGCTTCTTGTCATCCGAGACTTACATCGGCTGGACCGCCGGCGGGTTCCATTTGCCATTCAGCGCCTCGGCTTTCGGGCCGTACAAACGCATGGTCAGGTTGAACGGCCCTTTGGGCGCCGGCAGCCAGTTGGCCTCCAGATCCTTGCCGGGGCTTTCGTTCTGGAAATAGAGGTCCAGCGAGCCATCGGCGTTGCCCTTGAACGGCATCCAGCTACTGACCGCAAAACGATTGAGTGAATTGGCGATCTGGAACCCTTCCGGGTCATACAGGGTGATCGACCAGAAGGCGTTCACCGGCGGCGTCTCGCCCTTGCTGAAATGCAGCACGTATTTGTTGGCTCCATCGAGCGGCTTGCCGTTGCTGTCGCCGATGTTCAACGGATAGATCGCGTCCTCGGGCAGGTTGGCACCGAGTCCCATCTGCGTAACGATGGCGCGCTTGAGGTAGTAGTTGCCGTAGACGCCCATGGTGTCGGTGTTCATCGACCAGCCATTGACCTCCCGCGCCAGGGTCGGCACTTTCCAGGTCATCAGGGCCTGCGCATCCTGGGGCACCGTTTGCAGCGCGGCCTGGATTTGCGGGTCCAGCGCGTCCATGTCGAACGGCTTGCCCGCTTCGATGCCGATACGCTTGATCTGCGCCAGCATGGGCTGGTCGGTGCTGTGCGGCGGGTTCACTTTCAGCAGGTCGGCAGCATAAGTGAAGTAATTGGCAGCCGACATGGAGTCGACCTGAATCTTCGGTGGCGTTTTCATGTCCACCGCCGGGTCGATTTTCACAGTGACGGCTTCAGGCTCCTTACCCAACCGGGACAACGGCGTCACCGTGTAGCCAGCCTGGATCTTGTGCACCGCCGCGTAATCCGCCGCGCCGTCCGTCTTGGTACGGCCGATGACCCAGACAAACGGGGTGGGCGCCGGCAGGTGACTCATCCCGGCGGGCACCGTGCCGTCCCACCCCGGTGGCGTCACCAGGAAATGCCCGGCATCCGTGCCCGTGGTGCGCCAGCCCGGCGAAGCGAACACATCAGTCCACATATCAAGCATCGGCAACAGGTAGAAACGCCCGTCGGTATCCGGCGCGGCGATCACCAGCGGTTCCTTGGTCAAGTCCAGCCAGGCAATGGAATACAGGGTGTCGAAGTTAGAGCGCACCACCCCTTTGAAATCGGCAGGCGGGTACTGCGGCACGCTCACAAACATGTTCATCGGGCCTTTGCCGAATTCCTTGCCCGGTTCGATGTTGGTGAATTGCTTGCGGGTAACGTCCATGCTCAGCAACGGGTAAAAATAGATGTACGCATCCACACCGATCGCGTGAGCTTCCTCGGCGGTGATTTTCGATTGCGCGTGGCTGGCCAGCGGAAAAATGGCAGCGGCTGCGACGGTCAAAGCAACGGCTGTCAATGTTTGGGGTATCAACATGTTGGCGATCGTCCGTACGAAGGGGAATCTGCCGGATTCGACAGAACTAACGGAACTCTAGACGATCAATTCAGCCAGTACCGAGAGACAGACAATCGGCAGGAAGAACACCTCAACGATCGGAACGCATCAACGCCTCGACACCGCCGGCCATCGACAACGTTGCCACACGGTTTCGCCCCGAATGCTTGGCCTGATACAGCGCCGCGTCCGCCCGCTCGACAAACACGTCCATGCTGTCACGCCCCGACGGCACAAACGAATAACACCCCAGGCTGACCGTCACGTAACCATTGGGCGAGCCGGTGTGACTGATGCTCTTGTCGATGACGCTGCGGCGGATCTGCTCGGCAATCGTCATGGCGCCGTGGATGTCGGTGTCGGGCAGCAGCACCGCAAACTCTTCGCCGCCATAACGCACCGCCAGATCAGCCTTGCGGTGGCAGCAACTCTTCAGCGCCCGCGCCACTTCGGCCAGGCAGTGATCCCCCACTACGTGGCCGTAAGTGTCGTTGTAGCGCTTGAAGTAATCGATATCGAGCATGATCAGGCTCAAGGGGCTCGCCTGCCGGGCACCGCGCCCGAACTCGATGTCCAGCGCCCGCTCGAACAATCGACGATTGGCCAGCCCGGTCAGGCTGTCGTGGGTGGCGATCAGCTCCAGCGCCTCCTGGGCCCTGCGCAAATCCGACTCGACCCGCTCGCCCACACGCACCTGATGAATGAACACCCAACCGAACAACCCCACGCCCACCAACACCAGGGCAACGATGAGGCTGGAGCGAAACGCCGTGTCGTACCAGCCCGCGAGAATGGACTCCGTGGACGACGCAGCGGCGACCACCAGCGGATACGCTTCCAGCTGGCGGTAACCGTACAGGCGTGTCACACCGTCGATGATGGACGTGAACACCGCATTGCCGGAGGTGGCCAGTGGCAGGGACTTCTGGAACATCTCGCTCTGGGCCAGCGATGCGCCGATCTGCGCCTCTACAAAAGGCCGACGCGCCAACAACGTGCCATCGGTCAAGCCGAGAAACATCGAACCGTTATCGTCGAGGCTGAAGCTTTTGAAGAACCGGTCGAAGTACGACATCTTGATGCCGGCCAGCAATACGCCCTGGAAGTGCCCGTTCCTGTCGTTGACCCGTTTGGAAACCGGAATGATCCACTCACCGTTTTCCCGACTGCGGATGGCCGGGCCGATATGCGCCACCGACGAGACGTTCTGCTGGTGATACTTGAAGTACTCGCGATCCGCGACCCCGGCACCCCGGGGCAGGTTGTCAAACGAGGTCACCACCCACTGGCCCTTCTGGTCGAACAGCAGGATGCCGTGCAATTGCTCGAGCGCCAGCACCCGCCGGGCGAAGGTCTGCTGCAAGCGCGGCCGCTGGTCCGGGCCAAAACCGTCGACCTGAATCCAGTCCACCAGACTGGTCAGCACCAGGTCGGCTTTCATGAAGGTGTCTTCGGCTTGCTGCGCCATGGCCCGCGTCAGGTTCGAAGACGCCACTTGCGCCAGGCTCAGATCATGGCGACGGGACTGTTCCAGTTGCAGGTAGAGCAAACCGCACAGGCACAGGCACACCGTGGCAATGAACAATACCGCGGCCTTGCGCAGCGGCAGACGTTTCAAGGCGACGCCTGGGGCGTGGTCCGGGTCGTTAAAGCGTGTGGGCAAAAGTTTATCCTGTCGGGGCAAGGCATGGGCAACGACCCAAAGCCCTCAATTTTTGTGGGGCGTAGTTTACGGGGTTATCCATGACAAATGGGCAATCACTTGCCCAGTGGTCATGCTTGCCCGGTGGTGCTGCCAACATGACCCAGGGCAACGATGCCTGCACGCCAACGAGCTACGATTAGACTGAACTCAACACAGGGACCCGACATGAGCAAGGCAGACGAGCTCGCGGCAAAATTGAAGCAAACACGGCTTGCCGGCACGGATCAGGCGATCGATGCCTGGCCGCCCCAGGTCTACGAACTGTATCAACGGATAGAGACCTGGCTGCTGCCCTTGACCGAAGTTGGCCTGGTCCTGCGGCGCAACCCCACCCATGTGATCGAGACTTGCCCGAATGGGGACATTCACCGCTATGCCATCGACCAGTTGATCATCTCCGGCAACGACCACAGCCTCACCTTTGACCCGGTTGCACGCTTCACTGCCGATGGCGAGGGGCGTGTCGAAATCCATTCACAAACCAACGAGTTCGCCCTGTTGCGCACCGTGGACGAACACGGTGAAACGCATTGGTGGCTACAAACGATCGAGCAGGCCACCGCGCAGCTGGACGCGGTGGCGCTGACGGAATCCGATCTGCTTTTAGCGGTGCAACAAGGGCTGGCGCTTTAGAGAGTTTGCCGAACGGCTTGGTAATACTTGTAGGAGCGAGCTTGCTCGCGATGGTCGTTAACGATGCCGCGGGTTTACTGACTAAACGCAGCATTCTTAAGTTCATCGCGAGCAAGCTCGCTCCTACAGTATTCGCATTAGCCCATAGCGCCATTAGCATTAGCCCATAGCGCCCGTTTTCAGTCTTCCGTTACAGTTTGTTCTGCCCCGTCACCACCAGCGGTATCTCTGCACGACGCAAGTCCAGGGCCGGCAACTTCGCCGGCTGACTCAAGCCCTGCAACACCTTGGCATCGTAATCATAAATGTCGGGCTTGAACGTCACTCGCCCGTCATTGCTCAGGTCAACAGTCCAATAGGCCAACAGCACCGGCACCTTCACCGGCAGCAGGATGTTCTCGGTCCTGCCATTGGCCAACTGCTTCTGAATGCCGGCGCTGTTCCAGCGCACCGGGTCGTTGAACAACAACTCGACCAGTTGCAACGGGTTTTCCACACGGATGCAGCCTGAACTGGTGGCCCGAACCGTTTTCGCAAACAGCTCGCGGTGCGGCGTGTCATGCAGGTAAATCGCATAGTCGTTGGGAAAGCGGATCACCACCTGCCCCAGCGAACTGTCGGGCCCGGCATCCTGGCGCAGGTGGATGCCTCGCGGGTTGCTCCAGTCAACGCTCGACGGATCGAGCACATTGCCTTCGCGATCAATCACGCGAATCCGGTTGGCCGCCAGATAACCCGGATCGTTCTGGATTTTCGGAATCACGTCCTGCTTGAGGATGGTCGGCGGCACCGTCCAGGTCGGGTTGAACGTGACATAGGTGATTTCGGCCTGGAACACCGGCGTACTGCGCACCGGTTTACCGACTTGCACCCGCGAACGCCAGATCGGCAGCCCGTCGCGGTACATCGCCACCTTGTATCCGGCGATATCGACGATCACGAACGTGCCCTGAAGCTTGTACAACAGCCAGCGGGCGCGCTCCATGTTGACCCGCACCTGATCAATCCGCGCCTCGACCGGCACGTTCAGCGCCGCCAGCGTCGCCGCCCCCGCCACGCCATCGGCCCCCAGGTATTGCTCGGCCTGGTACTTCTTCACCGCGGCAATGACCTTGTCGTCGTAACCGGCTTTTTTCGACAGGTGCGGATCCAGGTAGCCGCCCGCCATCAGGCGCGCACGCAATTGGGCGACTGCCACCCCGTCCATGCCGGGCTTGAGCGATTGCCCCTCGGTGACTTTCGGCCAGCCGCCCGCATCACGGACCTGGCGCAACCGGGCCAGGCCCTCACGCAAGTTGCGGTAAATCTCTTCCTGAGGAGGCGCCTCGGCGAATGCGCGTGCCACGTCATGGCCATCGAGCGCGGCGAACAGTTTGTTCATGTCCTCGCGGGCATCGCCACCGGCCGGATCAAAGTTCCAGTGAATGTCCAGCCGCGACGGATCGACCTTGCCCCGTCGCAGTTGCAGCAGTGCGGTGATGAACGTGCGGGTGGCCGCCATGTCGAACATCGCCCGTTGCGCCGTGGAAGGCATGGCCGCTGCCAGCGATTCATGGGCCTGGGCCAGTTCGGAGATGCGAAAATCCACCGGATTCAGACCGTCGATCCGGGTGTCTTCGAGGCTCCTGAGTAACTGGGCCACATCACGGTCATCCGTCCAGGCCGCGCGGTAATTGCGATGCATATAGAAATCCAGCACCACGCGGTTGACATCCACACGCTGATGGCGCCTGGACGTGAGCAACGGCGGAAAGGCCGAGCGCAGCGGTTCCAGCGTCGCCTGAATCGCCTGGCCGACCGCATCGTCGGGCGCCGCGGCATCGGTTGTGCTGTTCGCCGCAGATACCGGCTCAATCGGCGAAGTTTGCCCAATCGCCGCGCCGCTGATCAGGAAGCCCATAAAAAACAGGCGGCTTATGACGAATGACCTTGTTAATTGCACCATGGATAATCCTTAATCCCCCGTTTCAAACGGCTAGCTTTCCACTCGCTGCTAGACTCGAAATTATCATGATGAGACCCGATTATGGCGCTAAACCGCTTTGGCCTTTTATTTGCCATTTTACTGACGTGCCTTTCAGTAACGTCAGCCTACGCCGATTCGCTTGAAAACGCGCTGGTCAAAGCAGCACCAGGCGCCGACGCCAAAGTGATTGCCCTGGCCGTCCGCGCAACCCAATGCAGCCGCGCCCAGGGTATCGCCCCGGCCCAAAGGCTGGCAGTGATCGATTATTCCCTGCCCTCGACCGAACAACGCCTGTGGGTCTTCGACCTTAAACGACGCAAGTTGCTGTTTCACGAACTGGTCGCCCATGGCCGCAACAGCGGCGAAAACATGGCGACGCTGTTCTCCAACCGCAACGAAAGCCACGCCACCAGCCTCGGCCTGTTCCGCACCCAAGAGAGCTACCTCGGCCAGAACGGCTACTCGTTGCGCATGGAAGGCCTGGAGCCCGGCTTCAACGATAACGCCTATGACCGGGCCATCGTCATTCACGGCGCGCCCTATGTCAGCCCGGTGCTGGCCCGCGCCAACGGCCGGATCGGCCGCAGCCTGGGTTGCCCGGCCGTGAGACCGGCGATAGCCCATCGGCTGATCGACTCGATGAAGGACGGGCAGCTGTTGTTTTCCTACTACCCGGACCAGCGCTGGCTGAAGTCGTCTTCCTACATCAATTGCGGCAGCGACACTGTGGCCTCAAGGGAAAAGTCCACTTCACGCCAGTAAGCAACGCCCCCACCTGTCAAAACTGTAATCCCTGCCTCAGCCTGCTGAAAGGCACCGCCCGCTAGCCTCGTCGACAAGTTCAACAGGCTGACGGGCGGAACACACGGCATGCACTCCCACACTTCAAGACGCACCTTCGTCAAAGGGCTGGCCATCGGCGGGCTCTTCGGCGGCCTCGGGTTATGGCGCACGCCGGTCTGGGCGCTGAGCAGTCCCGGCGAACCGCAGGTGTTGGCCGGTAACGATTTCGACCTGTTCATCGGCGAATCCCCGGTCAACTTCACCGGGCAGCCACGCACCGCGATGACCATCAACGGCGGCATTCCCGGCCCACTGCTGCGCTGGCGCGAAGGCGATACGGTGACGCTGCGGGTGCGCAACAGGCTCAAGGACAGCACGTCCATCCACTGGCACGGCATCCTGCTGCCGGCGAACATGGACGGCGTACCGGGGCTGAGCTTCAAGGGCATCGAGCCGGGCGGCCTGTACGTCTACCAGTTCACCGTGCGCCAGAACGGCACCTACTGGTATCACAGCCATTCGGGGTTGCAGGAGCAATCCGGCGTCTACGGCCCGCTGGTGATCGACGCCAAAGACCCGGAGCCATTCCAGTACGACCGCGACTACGTGGTGATGCTCAGCGACTGGACCGACGAAGACCCGGTCGGCCTGATGAAGACCCTGAAAAAACAGTCCGATTACTACAACTTCAACAAACGCACCGTGGGCGACTTCATCCACGATGTCAGCGAAAAAGGCTGGGGCCCGACCGTCGCCGACCGCAAGATGTGGGCCGAAATGAAGATGAACCCCACTGACCTTGCGGACGTCGGCGGCGCCACTTACACCTACCTGTTGAACGGCCAGGCGCCGGATTCGAACTGGACCGGGGTGTTCCGCCCGGGGGAAAAGCTGCGGCTGCGCTTCATCAACGGCTCGGCCATGACCTACTTCGACGTGCGCATCCCCGGCCTGAAAATGACTGTGGTCGCCGCCGATGGCCTGCACGTCAAACCGGTGAGCGTCGACGAGTTTCGCATTGCCGTGGCGGAAACCTTCGACGTCATCGTCGAACCGACCGAAGCGGCCTACACCCTGTTCGCCCAGGCGATGGATCGCACCGGCTACGCACGCGGCACCCTCGCGGTGAAGGCCGGACTGGTTGCGCCGTTACCACCACTGGACCCGCGCCCCCTGGTAACCATGGATGACATGGGCATGGGCGGCATGGACCATGGCAGTATGGCGGGCATGGATCACAGCAACATGGCCATGGGCGACATGCCCGGCATGCAGGCCCACCCGGCGTCGGAAACCGACAACCCGCTGGTGGACATGCAAGCCATGTCCACCTCGGCGAAACTCGACGACCCCGGCATGGGCCTGCGCAACAACGGTCGTCGCGTCCTCACCTATTCCGACCTGCGCAGTACCTTCGAAGACCCGGACGGCCGCGAGCCCGGCCGCACCCTGGAACTGCACCTGACCGGCCACATGGAAAAATTCGCCTGGTCGTTCAACGGCGTGAAGTTCTCCGATGCACAGCCGCTGCACCTCAAGTACGGCGAGCGACTGCGGATCGTGCTGGTCAACGACACGATGATGATGCACCCCATCCACCTGCACGGCCTGTGGAGCGATCTCGAAGACGAGAACGGCCAGTTCATGGTGCGCAAACACACCATCGACATGCCACCGGGCTCCCGGCGCAGCTATCGGGTCACTGCCGATGCGCTCGGCCGCTGGGCCTATCACTGCCATCTCCTGTACCACATGGAAATGGGCATGTTCCGTGAAGTTCGCGTGGAAGAATGAGGCGCACCCCATGATTCGATTCACCCCGTTTATTTTCGCCCTCGTGACCTCGACGGCGATGGCCGCCAGCGATGACATGCAAGGCATGGATCACAGCCAGATGGACCACAGCCAGATGCAAGGCATGGACGAAGGCCAGATGCAGCCCGCCGCGCCCAGCGAAAGTCGTACGCCGATCCCCATGCTGACCGATGCCGATCGCGCTGCGGTGTATGTCGATCCCGCCGGTCACCGCGTGCATGACAGCACACTCAATTCGTTTTTCCTCGCCGACAAACTGGAATGGCAGGACGCCGATAACGGCAGCACCCTGGCCTGGGATTTGTCCGGCTGGATTGGCGGCGACATTGATCGCCTGTGGCTGCGCTCCGAAGGCGAACGCAGCAACGGCGTGACCGAAGACGCGGAAATCCAGGCCCTGTGGGGCCACGCCATTTCCCCGTGGTGGGACGTCGTCAGCGGCGTGCGCCAGGACTTCAAACCCAGCGCCCCCCAAACCTGGGCCGCGCTCGGCGTGCAAGGCATGGCGCTGTACAACTTCGAGGCCCAAGCCACGGCCTTCATTGGCGAAGGCGGCCAGAGCGCCGTGCGGCTGGAAGGCGACTACGACATCCTGCTGACCAATCGGCTGATCCTGCAGCCGACCGTCGAACTCAACGCCTACGGCAAAAACGATCCGCAACGTGGCATCGGTGCGGGGCTGTCCAACACCGAAGCCGGCCTGCGCCTGCGCTACGAAATCCGTCGGGAAATCGCGCCCTACCTCGGCGTCACCTGGAACCGCACCTATGGCAACACCGCCGACTTTGCCAACGACGAAGGCGAGGACCGCAGCGAAACACGCCTGGTGCTCGGTATTCGGCTGTGGTTCTGAACAGACTCACCTCACACCAATAACAACCGCCTCAAGCGGTAAAGGACCTTGCATGCGCCTCATCAAACCCACCGCTATCGCAGTCGCGTTGCTCAGCGGCCTGCTTGTTAGCACCCTCGCTCAAGCCCACCCCAAACTGCTCTCTTCCACCCCGGCGGAAGGCGTAGAAGGTGCATCACCCGACAAGATCGAACTGCACTTTTCCGAAAACCTCGTCACCCAGTTTTCCGGCGCCAAACTGCTGATGACCGAAATGGCCGGCATGGCCCACGCCCCTATGCCGGTCAAGGCAAAAGTCAGTGGCGGCAGTGATCCGAAGACCATGTTCATCATGCCGACAGCGCCCTTGACCGCCGGCACTTACAAGGTCGAATGGCGCGCGGTGTCGTCGGACACTCACCCGATCACCGGCAACGTCACGTTCAAAGTGAAATGATCGATGAGCGACTCGGCCAGCGTCGTGCTGCGGTTTGTGTTGTATGTGGATTTGATGCTGTTGTTTGGCGTGGCGCTGTTCGGGCTCTACAGCTTCAAGGGACAGGAACGGCTATCCGGGTCAGTGTTGCTCTTTCGCCGGTTATTGACGGCAACAACCGGGCTAGGCGCACTGCTGTCCATCGCCGGCATGGTCCTGATGGTCCGCGTAATGAGCGGCGAATCAGACATTGCCGAGTTGCGCCCTCATCTCGAGATGATGCTGCTCGAGACAGACGTCGGATTGGCCTGGGCCGTGCGGATGATTGCGTTAGCGGTGGCGGGATTGGCCTTGATGCTCAACCCACGCGCGCCCGCCATCAGCCTGGTGATTGCCGCCACCGCCGGCGGTATCGCCCTCGCCAGCCTGGCCTGGAGCGGGCATGGCGCCATGGACGAAGGCAGCCGTCGTTTCTGGCACTTTACAGCGGACATCCTGCACCTGCTGGCGGCGGGCGCCTGGTTCGGCGCGTTGCTGGCGTTTGCGTTGATGGCGCAACCCCGGGCCCTGCAAGCCGAAGCACACATACGGTTGCTGGTTCGCGCAGTCAGGCGATTTGAGCTTGTCGGTGCACTGATCGTTGTAATCATCACCGTGACCGGCGTGGTGAACTACCTGTTCATCGTCGGGCCGACGCTCGATGAGGTTTTACTCAGCCACTACGGAATTCTGCTGGCGATCAAGGTGCTGCTGTTTGCCGGGATGCTGGTGCTGGCGGCATTGAACCGCTTTCATCTTGGGCCTTTGCTGGAGCAGTCGTTGCGAGAGGGCCAGTATCGCGCGGCAGCCCATGCCCTTCGGCGCAGTGTGGCAGTGGAGATGGCCGCTGCGGTATTGATTGTGGGGTTGGTGGCATGGTTGGGGACGTTGAGCCCGGAAGGGGAATGAGCAATCTTCAGGGGGGCGTTGATTTTTCACACCGGTGAAAGATTCACTACACTCCCCCGCTTCAAACCCACTCCAGCACAAAAGCCCGATCACAATGAAAAACAGCACAAGATCGATGATGCTCGGCGGCTTGCTCGCACTCTCCCTTGGTGCCCAGGCAGAACCTTCGCATCTGGACAGCGTCATGCAACAGGAACAACTGCGCGTTTGCACCACCGGCGACTACAAGCCCTACACCTTCAAAGCCGAAGACGGCGAGTATTCCGGCATCGACATTGCCATGGCCCGCGCCCTGGCTGAAAGCCTTGGCGTCAAGGTCGAGTGGGTGCCCACCACCTGGAAAACCCTGATGCCCGACATGCTCGCCGGCAAGTGCGACATCGCCATGGGCGGCATCTCGGTCACCCTGGAACGGCAGAAAAAAGCCTTCTTCAGCACCACCCTGGACGTCGACGGCAAAATCCCGCTGGTGCGCTGCGAAGACCAGGCGCTGTACCAGACCGTCGAACAGATCAACCAACCCTCGGTTCGCCTGGTCGAACCTGCCGGCGGCACCAACGAAGCGTTCGTCCACGCCTACCTGCCCCAGGCGCAATTGCAGTTGCGCGACAACATCAGCATCTTTCAGGAATTGCTGGATAAAAAGGCCGACGTGATGATCACCGATGCATCGGAGGCGCTGTACCAGCAGAAGCTCAAACCGGGCCTGTGCGCAGTCAATCCGACGCACTACCTGCAATACGGCGAAAAAGCCTACCTGCTACCCCGCGACGACATCACCTGGAAGCTGTACGTAGATCAATGGCTGCACCTGGCCAAGGCGACGGGCAATTACCAGAAGATTCTGCGGCAGTGGCTGGCGGTGCCTGAAGGCAAGTAACGGCGTGCCAAGGCTCTTTGTCATGGCTTGTTAAATCTCGATACATGCTTGAAACTGATTTCGCGCCAGCAGCAGTCCGGTCATAGGCAGGACGTGTTGATGAGCGCACCGAACGCTATTTCGGTCGGTACCTCGACCGAGCAAAACCCTCAAAAAAGGACAGACCATGAGCAGCACGGATGAATTGCAAACCTACAATGTCAGCCCGAAATGGCAAGAACGTTTCGCTTTTTTTGATCAGTACGGCGCCCCCAAAAGCCCCGATTTCAAAGCGGGTTTCAAGCAGTTGCCCGCGCGCAAGCGCATCCTGATCAACCTGAACTTCATCGCATTTTTTTTCGGGCCGATCTACTTTTTCGTGCTTGGACTGTGGAAAAAGAACCTGGCAATCATTGCGATCATCGTTGCCCTATCCTTCGCCCTGGCAGTGGTTTTCGCCCTGCTGGGTTATGAAGAAGCACCCAAGGCCTTCGACACCGGCATAAATATCGCCTTTGCACTGATGTACGGATTAAGCGCCAACTACGCCTATTACCTGAAACAGGTAAAAGGCTCGCAAGGCTGGAATCCTTTTGAAGGTTTGAGGCTCGTCTGAGTCTCACCCAGGGCGCAACGGTGGAAATCACTCCACCGTTCTGCGCCACCGGTCAATCGTCGTGCAGCAAGCCTGAACCATACTCGCCAAAACTGTTGCCCAGTGCACTGCCATGGAAATTCATCTTGTCGGGGTTGCTGCGGGTCGGCCCCGGACCAAAACCGGCCGGTTGCACGGAGTCGGCCGCATAATCGCGATGAGAACTCACACCCGAACAGGCGCTCAACAACAAAGCACCGGCAATCAGTGAGACTTTGACGAGGTTTGCGATCATTTTTTTATTCCTGTGGGTTGAGGCATGGGGACATGACCTTTGACCGCCATCCTATGCCTCGCCTGCGCCACGTTTCATGAAACTTTGCAAGGTGACAGCGATGGTTCAGGAACCCTGCGCACCTGGTTATATTCTCCCCCCGCCGCTTCGCGGATCGACATCGTCTGTAATCGCAGAACCTCTCAAAGGGACGAGGTTTTTACACCAAAGCTCGGGTTGTTGAGCTTGAAGCGAGTACAAGAACCTACAGAATCAATATCCACGCGGACCCGCTTGATGGAAGCGACGGAACGCCATTTCGGCAGCGTACGAAGGTCAATCAAAGTTTGCCCTGTGCGAATCGAGAATCTTGCGCTGTGCTCTTCGTCGTAGCCTGATTGCCCATCCTCGAGCCAAAATAATTGCAGTGGAACCGATGGTGATCCGTCAGCACAAGTCAGACCGATATTGAGATACTGCGCATTTGACTGGGTGGCGGAATCCAGGAGAGCAAAATCGACAAAGGCGTCATTTCCATTGATTTGGTATTCGCTCTCGGACGGGCCCGGTATCAGATTATTTGACCTTACGGGTGCAACAGTCCGAACCGCCTGAAAATCTTTACCCTTGGGAAAAAAGGCCGGCGGGGGGTAAGCGGCAAACGAAGGTGTTCTCGCAGAACGCTCGACCACAGTGACAAAAACGTAATCAGGCTTGAATTCTTCAACAAGCTGAGAAAAACGGCCGCCTGGCTTTATCGCCTCACTCCAATGGAGTTGAAGTACGTCGCTAAACGTTGCAGCCATCAAGGGAGACAACGAGTTTCCGAATGAGTCTCTTAACCAAAGAACCTTTTTGTTATTCAGCGCCCCAACCGACGTGACTAGAAGTGGCGTCATTGGAGAGCCAACCACCGGGTTACCGCCATGGCGAAGGACTTTTTTGGTATCGAAGTCAGACTCCGTTGTTTCTACGGACAGACTGGATGCACGAGTTATCGGCTCGTAGTCAGTGAGGCTTGCTGTGAGTCGAAGAAAATTAGCCAAATCGCCTCCTTTTCGCGGATCGACTCGAGCGACTTCATACGTCTTTTCTGATGGCCATTGAAGCTCCGGGGCAGCTTTTCCAACCTGTTGGGCAAAGGCACGGAATGCAATCCCGGCACCCAGGTCGTTCCAGTGCGTATCCGTCTTGTAGTAGAGAGCTGCGTCCTGTGTCTCCCTGGCAGCCAACAAAGGTGGCCTGAGGTCTATGTAATGTTCCCCCCCTGTTTCTGCCAGCAGGGCATCAGTAGGGTTAGACACGGCCGGTTTGGCCCAGGAAGGCATGTGTTCCGGGTAAATTGTGCCTTTGTTCGGTCCGACCATGATTCGGAAGAGTTTTACGCCCTTGCCAGCAAGGTAAGCATCCCAAGCCTCGGTAGCGGCCCCAATCTGCTTGCCAATGAGCGTGTCATTTTCCGTTGCAGGGCGTCTGTCATCGGATATCGTTTGCTGGTACATATCCCCTAGATAAAGCCAGCCATCTTTGCCAACGATCACCTGCTTCGGATCTGTACTGATACCGAGCGGATAAAGCAGCGTTGCCGCCCATCTGGACACGAAGTCCACGTTATAAAGGAATGACTTTTCCTTCAGCTTGATTGCATCGCGGCTCGGCGCAACAATTATGTTGATTGCCGGAACTGCAAGCAGTGCCAGCAAAACCGAAAATAAGAAAACGAATATGCTACGTTTCATAATGAGTGCAATCAAAAGTTGAAGTAAAGGAATACTGAGCTAGTAGCCGCCAGCGTAAAGCACATTGCCACCGAGAGCAGGGCGACGCCATAAATCAGCTTCCACCTTTCTATGCTCCCGTTTGCCATTTCCATCGAGTTCTTTTGGGCTATGATCGCAAAAGCGAAGATAATTGCGAGGTAAATGGGCATTTGCCCGACAAGGCTTGCGGGCATTACTTTCAAAGCCAAGTCAGACAGCCAGCCACCCCACGCCAAGTCTGATGTCGGGGTTGCAGCAATGGTATGGCCAAACGCGGAGCGAAAATCGATCATTCCATTCAGCACGCGGAAGGCATCATCCAAGGTCTTGGCGCGAAAAAACACCCATGTGAAGTTCACGAACATGAAGGTCACGATCCACGCGAGCACTGGTGGCATCGGGCTGCGAAAACGTGTCCAGAACCGATGGACTACAAGAGCGCCGCCATGCATGGCGCCCCAAATCACAAACATCCATGTTGCACCATGCCATAAGCCGCCAAGAACGAAAGTGGCGAATAGATTGAAATAGGTGCGGTATTTTCCAGAACGATTCCCCCCCAACGGGATGTAAAGGTAATCGCGCAGGAAACTGCTGAGGGTAATGTGCCAGCGTCGCCAAAAATCCTGGATATCCAGCGCCTTGTAGGGCGAGTTGAAGTTTATTGGCAGCCAGATATTAAATAGCAGCGACGCGCCAATTGCCATGTCGCAATACCCGCTGAAGTCGAAGTAAAGCTGAAATGTGTAGGACAGGCTTGTTGCCCAGGCAGCAAAAAATCCAAGTGTCTGACCGCTATCAAATCCTGCCGTTGCCCAGACGGCAAAACTGTCTGCGATAACAACCTTCTTGAAAAGGCCGATCGAAAAGATAAATAAACCCTTCAGAATATTCGGGTATCTCTGGGTCAGTGTCCAGCGTGAGGCGAACTGCGGCATTATCTGGCGGTGATGAACGATCGGCCCGGCAATAAGATGTGGGAAAAACGTCACAAACAGCGAATAATTCAGCAGATCATATTCCGCTGTCTCTCCTCGATAGCTGTCCACCAGATAAACAATTTGCGTAAAGGTGAAAAAGCTGATCGCAAGTGGCAGCAAGATGTGAGGCAGTGTGTAGCTCGTGCCCAGGACGACATTGATGTTGCCAAGCAGGAAATCAGTATATTTGAAGTAGCCTAGCAACATCAGATTGGCTGCAATGCCAGTTGTCAGCACTACTTTCCTGTTGACCCCATGATGCGGCTTTTTTATCTCACCAATAGATTGCCCATGCGCTTGGGCAAGCCCTGTACCGATGGCGAAATTCAAGAAAATCGAACCCAGTATCAGAGGTAGGTACTGGATATCCCAATACGCGTAGAAAAACAGGCTCACGGCAACCAACCAGACCTTTCCTGCGGTGATCAAGCGTCGGTGATTTAGCCAAAAATAGACGAAAAACGAGATTGGCAGAAAAAGCAGAATGAACTGCCATGAGCTAAAAATCATGTGGAATTAGGCCGATTAGGGTTAGTTTAACTAGCTGCGTGTTTGTGCCATATCAAATGCACTGCGACAGACTATGCAACATAGCCACATCATCTTGGACAGTGCCAACTCAACCAGCATTTTGAAGTTCTCTAAAAGCTCTATCTGAGTTGCGCCGAGCGATGAAAGCCCCTGTTTCGCAACTCAGTTACCGGTGAATTTCGACGCGCGCATGGTATCGCTGCCCTATCGGTAAGTCTACAGATGCTGGCTCTGTGACACCTGAAGGTTTGCAACAGCCCGCAGATGACAGCTTACAGTCACTCATGCCAGCTACTGTTTATTCCTGATTTTCAGGATCGGCCGGCGACCTATGGTTTGGGGGCATCCCGGCAACAGGAGTACCGCGAGCGTCATCTAGATAAACGCCTCATCCGATCGCTTGCTTCCAGAGCGCAACGTACGTTTTCGGCGTCGTTGGCAGCGCCCCTCCTCTGCACCCGCTTCCTGGGCGGACAAGGGTGGTTTACAGGTCAACCGGGCGCGAGATCATGGCCTACCCTGCGGCCTTGAGAGGCTGCAGCGATTTGCGATGGATGTGTGTCGACGAGGGGGGCTTTTTCGGCCGTCATACGATGTGCGGGATTTTGGCGAAAACGAGAGAGATCCAGTAGAGGCATTGTGCCAATATCTGATAAGGTTCCGCGAATTTTCCAAGGTCGTCGCAATGGAACCACTATTCATCATGCACACTCCAGAAATCTGGATGTTGCTTGCTTCCCTTTTTCCTTGTGTATTCATCCCGATGTTTTTCTTGTCGCGACGAATACCGTCACTTGCTCCTGAAGGTCATACGGAAACCAAATGGATTGACGGCCTGCGAGGCGTTGCGGCCTCTTTTGTAGCGCTGAACCATACCCCGTTTGTCTTGGCCAATCTGGTGATCATGCCGAAGGTTTTTTATCTGGATACTGGCGATAGCAAGACGCCTGTATTATTCGGCGCCCTCGGTGTGCAGTTGTTTTTCTGCATAACAGGGCTACTGTTTACCAGCAAAATACTTTCAAAAAAACCTGTAGACTGGACAGACTTTTACGCCAAGCGTGTGCGACGAATTGTCCCCGCATTTCTCGTCGCCGCCACAGTTGCACTTGCAATCGCGGCCTGGTTTTCATGGCCGATCAAACAAGCTCCTGCCGAGATAATCATGTCTCTCCCAGGTATCTTTGGGTTTGGATTGCTTGCGATACCGACCATCAACGAGTTCAATTTTGTCCGTTTGATTGGTGTGGCCTGGACGCTCGCCATCGAGTGGCGCTTCTATTTCGTTTTGCCAATTCTTTATATCGCGGCGAAAAAAAGTACGAGAGCGACACTGGGTGCCATAATTCTGTTCGCCGTTATTGATCTCTGGCTTACTGGCCTAAGTACCTGGTCGTTTTTTATTCCAGGCGCAGTAAGTTTTTTTATTGTTTCAAAGCAATTCAGTAAACAGATCCGTACTATTGCAGCACTTGTGGCCATTGCCGCACTGGTCTTCATGTTCTATCGTGCAGGATTGAAGACAACTTACGGCCTTGAACAATGGATCAACGTATCCATTCTATTTATTGCACTCGCGATTTCCCGCCCCGGTATATTATCCGCTCGCACGTTCATAGCCATGGGCTCCGTCAGCTACAGCTTTTACTTACTGCACAGCATGATTTTGTTTCTGGTATTTGGTGCGGCCCATTTCTATGTGGGCGACATGGGATCCCTATCGATCATCAACTTTGCTATTTTTGCCGGACTGACCCTGTGCTTTGCTTCGATCGTCTCGACTGCATCGTATATTTTCATTGAAAAACGCTACATGCATAAGCCGGGCGCTGCTCAACCCCAAGTCCTTCAAGGAAACGTGCAGCCTGCACTTCCCTGACTGACCATTCAAAGCCTAGCCCGCCAAGCGCGGGCTTTTTTCTGCCTGGCAAATGCTCGCTCGCAGACGTCCATTGGCTATTTTGTCGGTGTAAAGAAACTGATTCATGATTTGGTGCCACCGGGGATGCCAGGCTGCCAAGGCGATCCGTCCTTGGTCGTCGGCATCGGGATGCAGAAATTCGTTGTGCATGCACAGGGACAAGCCGGGCTCTTGCGACGCAATGCACCATGCTGCCGGCCGGCGCGGTGTTTGACACTATGCCCTCACTGGTCGCCTCAGCTGCGGTTTGCGCTTTGACAAGCCCATTCCTGATAAACTCCCCCACCTCCCAGCCTCACCGATTCCAGATCCCCCATGTCCGTAACCACCGCCACACCCGCCTCGCTCTCCCGCCGTTTCTCCGTCGCCCCCATGATGGATTGGACCGACCGCCACTGTCGCTTTTTCCTGCGCCTGCTGTCGAAGAACGCCCTGCTCTACACCGAGATGGTCACCACCGGTGCCCTGCTCAACGGCGATCACGAGCGTTTTCTGCGGCACAACGAGGCCGAGCATCCGCTGGCGTTGCAGCTGGGCGGCAGTGTGCCGCTGGACCTGGCAGCCTGTGCGAGCATGGCGCAGGAGCATGGTTATGACGAAGTGAACCTGAATGTCGGCTGCCCGAGTGATCGGGTGCAGAACAATATGATCGGCGCGTGCCTGATGGGGCATCCGCAGTTGGTGGCCGATTGTGTGAAGGCGATGCGTGATGCGGTGTCGATTCCGGTGACGGTCAAGCACCGGATCGGGATCAACGGTCGGGACAGTTACGAAGAGTTGTGTGATTTCGTCGGTACGGTGCGCGATGCCGGGTGCACCAGTTTTACCGTGCACGCGCGGATTGCGATTCTGGAGGGCTTGTCGCCCAAGGAGAACCGCGACATTCCGCCCCTGCGCTACGACGTGGCGGCGCGGTTGAAGGCGGATTTTCCGGAGCTGGAGATCATTCTCAATGGCGGGATCAAATCGCTGGAAGCCTGCCACGAGCATTTGCAGACGTTCGACGGCGTGATGCTGGGCCGCGAGGCGTATCACAACCCTTATGTGATGGCCGAGGTGGATCAGCAGCTGTTCGGCAGCACGGCACCGGTGATCAGCCGCGCCGAGGCGCTGGCGCAGTTACGGCCTTACATCGCGGCGCATATCGATGCCGGTGGGTCGATGCACCACATCACTCGACATGTGCTGGGCCTGGGCACCGGGTTCCCGGGGGCGCGCAAGTTCCGCCAGTTGTTGTCGGTGGATATCCACAAGGCCAAGGAACCTTTGGCCTTGCTGGATCAAGCTGCCGAGTTGCTTGAAGGGCGTTGATGCCCGGATATTGCCGCCATTTCAGCCAGGCGGTTTGATCCGCCTGGCTCCTCTGTCAGCTGGCGGTCGCCGCTGTCCAGTTCACCCAACCGAATGCCCAGGTTGCCAGGATCAACAATCCGAAAGCGATCCGGTACCACGCGAAGGCGGCATAGCTGTGGTTTGCAATGAACTTGAGCAGGCCGCGTACGGCGATCATGGCGAAAAAAAATGCCGTGACGAAGCCCAGGGCAAAAACTGGCAAATCGCTGGTCTGGAACAGCCCCCGGTACTTGTAGCCTGAATACACCGCCGCGCCGACCATGGTTGGCATCGCCAGAAAGAACGAGTATTCGGTGGCGGCCTTGCGCGACAGACCAAACAGCAAGCCGCCGATAATGGTCGATCCGGAACGGGATGTGCCCGGTATCATCGCCAGGCATTGCGCAAAACCTACCTTCAGCGCATCCGACCAGTGCATGTCGTCGACATGCTCGACCTGTACCACGTGGTCTCTCTGCTCCGCCCACAACATGACAATGCCGCCCACGACCAATGCGACCGCGACGGTGATCGGGTTGAACAGGTATTCATGAATCTGGTCGGCGAACAAGACACCCAGAACGACTGCCGGAAGAAAACCGATCAGCAAATTCAGGGTGAAACGTTGTGCATTGCGCTGGGTCGGCAATCCTTTGACGATCTCTAGAATCTTCGAGCGAAACGCCCAGACAACGGCAAGTATTGCACCTAGCTGAATAATAATGTTGAACGCCATGGCGCGCTCACCGCCAAATGCCAGCAAGTCCGCAACAATAATCTGGTGACCCGTACTGGATATGGGCAAAAACTCGGTCAGGCCCTCTACCGCACCTAAGACCAACACTTTGAAAAGGGTCCAGAAATCCATTAATCCTCCGTCAGATCGTTCTTTGAGAACGGTCCGTCAACTGCACTCAGATATTGAGCAGCTTCAGCAAAACAATCGAAACATCCCGAAACATCCCGAAACATCCACACCCGCAACCTGATGTAGCAGGGGAGAATATGTCTTATCAAAAGACACACTCAAGCCATGTTATTAATCGTCCGTGTACGAATACCTTTCACAAGTACTTAGATGCCCAGTAGAAAAAAATCTTTCCATTCAATAAAATGTGACCGCTCTCACACTATTTGTATTTCCAATGAAATGACCACCCCCGAATGAATGATGGCACGCAGATATCTAAATAGTGGCAAATGGACATGAAAAATAAATCGCCATCGACTAAAAACAGTGGCACAATTCCATATTGCCACCATCTAACGGCGCGCTCCTACTAGTTCAGACAGCCCAGAAAATCAACTAAAAGCTTGAAAAGCTTAGTTATTGTTAGAAAACTCGAGAGCCACCTCTAAAAATCGCGTAAATGTTACCAATTGTCAGTCACAGATGAGAACCGGTGCTTTAACATCCCGATGTCAGCACCTATTCGAGTCAATGCATGATGCTTACAGGGAACTTAGCGACTAGAAGCCAGCGCCAGACAAATGATGAACCCGGTGTTCTCACTCTGGGTCGTACCCGTGGCGTGGCTGAACATTTTAGAGCGCTAGTCGCAAGGCATGTGCGGACCGATATGGCACTAGAGGCCAATTCGTACACTAGTTCGTCCAACAAGAATGAACGCTCTGGTTCGTATCGCGCCATCTTCATCGTCATCGACAGCCCCCCGGCCCTCGAGGAAAGCCTCGCGTTAGTAGAAAGCCTGCGCACCGGTAACTTGAAGCCCATCATTTGTGCGGTCATCACCGGCCGAGGCACCTACAACAAGATAAAGTACTTTCTTGCAGGGGCCGACCACTGTATCAAGTTCAATACCCTGGCCGACGAAGGCTCCGAGTTGCTTGCCGGTTTCTTTAACAGTGAAGAATGGCAAAGAGATATCAATCTGATATTGGACCCCACCCGTATTTGTCTACTGGGTACCAGCAAGAAACTGGATATCTCCTTTGCAGAAATGAAGATTCTGGAAGCCTTCGCGCGCACCAGTAACCACATATTAAGTCACGATGAAATTGCCAACATCATGGGGCTTAACACCAACTTTTATGACCCTCGGGCGCTGGAAAAATCCATCAGTCGCCTTCGTGGAAAAATCAAGGACATGTATGGCACCAACGCCATCCAGAGCATCCGGGGGCACGGATACCGCTTGATGAGGGGACTGATTTCAACCCCCTGAGAGACAGAATAACGGCGCTTTAATATCAAGTTGCCATTTTATTTCCTCAACGATACAAAGATCTGGATTTCATCGCTTTTTGTATTTCATACCGAAGGCAATTTATCAATTCCATGGCCGTGACAACATCGAACCATAAAAATAAAAGTTTATTCTATAGCAGCAGATCGAGTGGAACCTATCGAGGGCCAAATTTGGGGCCCAGACCCTGCCTTTCGATTATTTCCGAGGGAGTCATTACTCCCCTGCCGATCACTTTTTAGCCAAATTTGGTGCGTACTTCAGGAGAGAGACATGGAAACTAGTACAACCCTCCCAAGAAAATACTTTGTCGTCGTGACCCACAGTACAACGTCGCAGCGCGAACTTGAGAGCATTTTGTCCAGTGAGCGCTTCAACTCGTTTGGTACCTCCCAGGCACAAATGTTTATTGAAGGTGTTGATTCACCCTCTTCCGCTCCCGTGTTGATGGAGTTCACCTACCCAAGCGTTTCAAGGAAAAACGTCGCACGCAGTATCGAACATGATACGCAGCGAATCCTGGCCACTCTGGAGTCAGAATGGCTGGCAGCGCAATCCGCAAATCCATTCCACAGCATGCCGGCAACAACTGTGGCGGCTAACGACACTCCGCGCACAATAGAGGTCGATACTCCTTGCAGCGAAGCCTGGCAACTCGACAAAGATCAAAGCGTATTGGTGAAAGAGGGTGTCGAGATCAGCCTGACCGGTCTGGAAGCCGCGCTGGTCAAGAAAATGCTGCACCATGAAGAACGCGTGGTAAGTCGAGACGACCTGATCCTCAGTATCGGCAGAGAGCCGGAACAATATCGCGGCCTGGAAATGTGCCTGAGCCGATTGCAAGAAAAGTTCAAAAGCGCCAGTAACGGTGAACGGCTGTTCCGCGCCGTGAGAAATCGAGGCTATTGCCTGATACAGGAAATCGTGGTGTAAGCCCCCCCCTCAAGCGAATAAAACAAACAGAAAACAGTGCGATTACAACAATAAAAAAGCACTCTGTTTGGTTCCACCTCCGCAATAGCCAGCCCCTCTTACCCCCCTACAATATCAAACAGCACCTTGATTGTTTACCCCTTCCGATTCGACCTTTTCTAACACCAGAGTCTTTTTGAAACTTTAATAGTTGGCACTTTGCCATCTTGTTATAACTCGTCAGACAGTATCTCCAGCAATAACTTAGTCTATTGACTGACGACAGTTCGGCATATCGACGTTGTTACCTCAGGACACTCGCTTCAACAACAATAACAAGCCTAATTAACAACTCGGATTTCAACTGTCGAAACCTGAATGGACGTCTTTTGGGGATATTGTATGGATCTCACGCTTGGTATCAATCGAAACACTGGCCTCAAGGGACTTACCTTTTGGGGGCAATGGGCGCTGGCACAGGGTTTTGTAGTTTCTTTATTGTTCATACTGGCTGAACAGCACACTGGAACGGTCGAGTTCTATTACCGAATGTGCGCAACACTCGCCGTACTGGCCTCGGTTCCGGCTTATACGTTCAGCGGCGTGTACCGAAAAAGAGATAACTATCTGACAGGACTGGGGCGCCTGTTCATGGGCTGGTCCATGACGATGGCTGCGCTGGCCTGCATCGCGTTTATCTGCAAGGCCGATGAGCTGTTTTCCCGGCAGGTCATCCTGGGTTGGGCAGTGTACGGTTTTCTTGGTCAGGCGCTGCTGTATGCACCACTGCATGCGTTCTCGAAGTTCTACCAGCGGTCACGCAAAAGCGAGCATAAAACCCTGATCGTCGGCACGGGTGAACTGGCGCTGGGACTGGCGAACAAGCTGAGCAACCTGGAAAACCTGCCGTTGGTGGGCCTGGTCAGCAATGGTGCCCTTCCTTCCCTGGTACCGGGTGCTCCGCGCATCGTCGGTGCCCAGGAGAACCTGCTGGAGCTGATCAAGACCCATGACATTCGTCGTTTGTACATCACCCTGCCCCTGTCGGAAGCGGCAAAAATCGAAGCCATGTACGTCGATTTGCTGGATGCCAACGTTGACGTGGTCTGGGTGCCGGACTTGAACAGCCTGACGCTGCTCAATCACTCGGTGAAAGTCGTGGACGGCCTGCCGGCGATTTACCTGAACGAAAGTCCGCTGACCAGCCGGCCCACTGCCGCCTTGAGTAAAAGCCTGGTGGAAAAAAGCGTGGCGCTGCTGGCCATTCTCCTGCTGAGCCCGGTTTTGCTGGTCATTGCACTGGCCGTAAAGCTCAATTCGCCCGGCCCGGTGTTCTTCAAGCAGGACCGCCATGGCTGGAACGGCAAGGTGATTCAGGTCTGGAAGTTCCGTTCCATGCGTGTACACGATGATCGCGAGGTCAAGCAGGCCAGCCGTAACGACTCGCGTATCACTGCCGTCGGACGCTTCATCCGTCGTACTTCGCTGGACGAACTGCCGCAACTGTTCAATGTGCTGCAAGGACACATGGCGCTGGTCGGCCCACGCCCCCACGCCGTCGCGCACAACAACTACTATTCCGGGAAAATCCTCGCCTACATGGCCCGCCATCGAATCAAACCGGGCATTACGGGCCTTGCGCAAATCAACGGTTGCCGTGGCGAGACCGACACCATCGACAAGATGCAGAAGCGTGTCGAGATCGACCTCAAGTACATCAACAACTGGTCGTTGTGGCTGGACCTGAAGATTCTGCTGAAGACGCCGTTCACGCTGTTGTCGAAGGACATCTACTGATGGATTAGGGCGGCGCAACGCAACACGGCAAGGGGACGCAAGTCCCCTTTTTCGTGGCTGTGATTCAAGAGATGGGGGTCTACCCGGACTTCCGGTTCACCAGAGGACCAGTGTGGGAGCGAGCCTGCTCGCGAAGGCATCGGGTCAGTCAACTTCAATGCTGAATGTGCCGGCGTCTTCGCGAGCAGGCTCGCTCCCACAGGTTACTCGGTGATCTTCTCGAAGTTGCGGTAGAACATGTCGTCGTCGCGGCTGTCGGTCATGGAGTGCAACTGGAAGCTGCGATTGAGCCGCGCACCGCCGTCGCGGGTCAGCGGCGACCAGACGAGGTTGGCGCGGCGCATGGTCGACATGCTCATCAGTTCGTCGAACGGAATGGACAGGTAGATGCCTTTGTCGAAACTGCCTTCGCCGTACTGAGCGCCGACTGCGGTGGTGATCGTTGCCCACCCGCCAAACCGTACGCCGTTGGAAAACTCCCGCGAGATATCCAGTGTGCCGCCCCAGTCACCTGCCAGGTAACGCCCGACGCTGATGGCGGCAAGCGTATCGTGGGGCAAGTCGGTGTAGCCGGTGATGTGGCCGGTCACCACCGAATAATCACGCAAACCAAACCCCTGGTCGAACTCGCGCTGGCGGACGTAGTTCAGGTCCGCCCCCACCGACCAGCGCTGCCCCGTCGGACGGAACAGCACCTCGCCCCCGACGCCGGCAAACATCGACTCCAGGTAGCCACCGTAAACCATGCCATACAGGTCCTTGTCCAACTGCTCGGCATGGCTGAGCTGGAACAACGGCATGGTGACTTCGGACGTGGTCATGTACTGGCGCAAGTCGGTGCGCACACGCGGCAAGCCGCTGGGTGCGTCATAGGTGAACTTGTCGAAGTTGTTGATCAGATTGGCACTGAGCAGGCCGCTCCACCAGGTGTTGCGGTTGAAGCGGTACTCGGCGTCCGCGTCGGCGCTGAACTGATAGAGCAAGCCATCGGGGCCACCCACGTTCTGCTTGAAGCCCAACCCGAGGCCATAAGCGAATGGCTGGAGTGCTTCGGTGTAGAGGGTTTTCTCGTTGTGCGGCACCGCCGGGTTGATTTCGGTGGTGCGATGCAGCGCTTGCAGCGGCTCCTCGTTGTTGATCACTTCGCGGAAGGTTTGCCGAGGCACGCTGGTTTCTTCCAGCGGCAGGTCGTAGCGCTTGTTGACCACAGTGAACCAGTCGATCTCGTCGTTGACGCTGTTGTCCAGAATCCGGCTCGCCCGGCCAACGGCCTTGGCCGAATGGAAATAACGCGACTGCTCGCCATACACCAACAGTTCGGAGTCACGCTGGCTGATACGCTCGACCTTGTACCCGGCATTTTGCTGCAGGCGCCGGGACACATCGGCCCAGTCGACCTGATCCATCGGCGTGGTCGACGCTTTTGCCGGCAACGGTTCGGCCGGCGGATCCAGCGTCTTGGCCGGCGCCTTGCGGCTGGCGAAGTTGGTGTGGAAGGTGACGCCGAACATCGCCGTGTTGCCACGCTCCCATGCCGCGCTGACGTCAATCGAATCCGTCAGCCTGAACACCGCACCGAGGTTGATCGGCGAGTCCTGCTTGATCTCGTTGTCCTTCGGCTCGTTCTTGTAATCGTTGCCTTCGTATTCCAGTTTCAGGCTGAGCCGGTCCCAAGGCGTCTGGTAGCTCACGCCGCCGAACACTGAAGGACTGCCACGAAAATAGGACCCGGCGTTGACATCACCGGTACCTTCGCTGGCCGGACGGGTCTTGAAACGATCGTCGAGCGAACCCAGCGGGTTTTCGAAGTCGCCGCGATTGCCCAGGTAGCCCCAGGCAATGCCGGCGCTGAAATCAAAATTGTCGTAGCGCTTGTTGGCCACCACGAACTCACTGGCGAACAGGCCTGTACCACCGATGTCCCGGAAGCCCACGGCCACTTCGGGAGCCCAATGGCTTTCTTCCCACAGGCGCGCCTTGAGGTCGACCGCCTTGTCCTTGTAGCTCTGGTTGCCGCTCAACGACTCGGGACCGTAAGGGCGGTTGGTGATGGCGGTGTAGCGAAACGAGCCTTCCAGCCACTCGAGTGGCTGGAGTGAAACGCTGTAGCGACTATAGGGCTCGGTGCGATTGGCATTCAGGCTCAACTCACCGGCCGGCGCCATTCTGGCCGTTGGCGTTTGCAACAAGCCGGCGCCACCGAAATCATTTTGGGTAATGCGTGGTTCTGCATAAGCCAGACCACAGGGCAATAACAATACGGCTGCAAAACGTAAATTCAACGAACCACCTCAGCCAGCTGCGTGGCAATAAATTCGGCCAACTGCTGATTCAGTTCAGGGACTGGCGGATCAAGGTCATCGGTTTTGACCGGGACCAGAATCTTGCTGCCGGCGGCAGGCACCTGCCCGCTTTCACGATTCCAGTGCGCAATACCCACTCGCCGGGAGGTGCCGTTGGGCTGGATCAACCACAAGTAATCGGCGTCGGCATCGACCAGCGGCGTGCAGCCTTGCAGGTAATCGCGCACCTCTTGCCGCGGTTGATATTGCAGCCGGCACGGCTCGGCGACAGCGCCCAGGACCTCGACTTCGTCGACTCGCAACGGGTAGATGAGGCGGTCGCCGTCGTCCAGGCGGAGGTTGCGCGCAAACCCCACTTCCACGGCGACCGGGTCCAGGTCAGCCACCTGGCGCCCGGTGACCGGCATCTGCCTGACCTGCTCGGCCAGCCGCACAGCGAGGGCTGCGCGGCTCGGTCTATCGAAGAGCAAGGCCATGCGCTGCAACACGTCCAGATCGAACAACACCCCGGCCTTGAGCCGAGCCTGTTCCTCAAGCAAGGACTGGCGCAGCAGTACGCCCGCCAACCAGTAACCCTCGGCATTGGGCTGTGCCACGCTGATCACGTCCAGCAATCGCCCGCCCGGCGGGAGGTCGACCGCCCCCGGGTTGGCAACGTCACCGGTGACGGTGACCGCTGCCTGGCTGACGCCGGCGATCAACAACAGGCACGCCGACAGAGCCCTGACCCGCTTCAACGGGCATGCCTGCGGTCAGGGGTCAGTTGCACGATCCGGACCCGCAACTGCGAGGTCAGTTGCTGCTCACTCTGCACGATGAAACCGTCAACGGGATCGACCCAGTAACGATTGGTCGCACGCAGGCCGATGGCCGGGGCGTCAATCTGCTCATCGACACGTAGCACGGTGTATTCCTTGTTGAGGATTTCGAGGGTTTCCATGGATTTGCGCAAGAAGCGACTGTTCAAGGTCACCCCCACTTCGTGACCCTGATAGAGATCGATCCAGCGCTGGCTGGTGTAGCCATCCGGCACTTGATGAAGGCCGTGCTTGAAAGGCGCGGTGTCGGCAAGACGCGTCCCGTCCAGATCGCCGCCCTGGCCCAGGCCGATGCTGCGCACCGCGAGGCCATCGCGCATGAGCAGCACCTGTTTGCCGGACGCGACCCAGAACTGCAGGTCGTCGCGCTCACGCACCAGCGCCAGCACACCGGAACCGGACGGCGTGGTCAGTTTGAGTTGCGGATACTTGACCTCGGCCACTTGTGCCGGCGTCACGTCCAGCTCATCCGGCCCGATCAGCGCCGACTTGAGGTTGTTCAACGAAGCGCTCATCAGCGGGTTACAGCCACTCAGCATCACGGCCGCCATCACGCAGACGCCAACTTTCAACGTTTTCACAGTCGGGCCCGGCCTTATTTGCTGTTGCTGCTGACTTCGCTCATGTTCTTCGCTGCGGAAGCGCCCGTACCGACAATCGATGCCGATGGCACCAACTGGCTGATAAAGCGGTTCCAGCGAGTCACGTTGGCAGGCCCGACATACACGACATCCTGGGGGCGCACATCGAAGTGCGAGGCGAGCGCCATGGCCGTTGGCGACTCGGCTTCCAGCTGGAACACCTTCGCCGGTTCCACATCGAGGTTTTCAACGCCACGGATGACGTACACGGCGTTGCCGTTGGAGGTGGTCTGACTCAGGCCGCCCACCGAACCGAGTACATCGGAGAGGTTCATGGTGGCCGTCTTGAAGCTCAATGCGCGCGGCTGGTTGACCTCCCCCATGACGTAGATGCGCTTGTTGTCGTTGTACGGCAGGTACAACTGATCGCCACCCTTGAGGTAGATGTTCTGCAACTCGGAGTCCTGCTGATTGAGCGAGTCGAGATTGAGCGGGTACGCCCGCCCGTTGCGCGTCAGCATCAGGCCGGAGAGGTCGGCATTGTTGGTATCGATGCCGGCAGAACCGAGGGCTTCGACCACACTCAGCGGATTGGTGGAAATCGCTTGAGGACCGGCCTTGGAGACGGCCCCCGTCACCACGACTTTCTGACTGGCAAAACGCAACACCGCGACATCCACCTGCGGCTCGGCGATGAACGCCGACAGTCGTTGTTCGATGTCCGAGCGCAGTTGCTGGATGGTCCGGCCGGCGGCCTGGACTTCCTTGATGTACGGGTAATAGAGCGTGCCATCGGCGCGCACCAGACGGCCGTTGGCGTCGATCTGTTGTTGCGCGCCGGACGGGGCCGTCAGCTCGGGGTGATCCCAGACCGTGATGTACAGGACATCGTTGTTGCCGATGCGGTATTCGGCAGGCGCCGCCAACAATTCAGCCGGCACTGATTCGCGCTTTTGCGTGGCCCGGTTCATGGAGATCAGCTTGGGGGTGATCGGAATCAGCTCGACCCGGCTGCTTTCACTGCCCCCTTGGCGGGTGATGGCACTGGTGCTCAGGTATTGGCCCGGGGAAAACATGCAACCTTGCAAAGCGATACTTGCCAACATTAAAAGATAAACACTACGAGTCATAATGGCACTACGCTATTCAAGGGCGAATCCAAAAACAAAGTCACCCGACTTTCGTCGGGCGACCTTGTACTGCACCAACAGATGTTTCAGTTAGTTGTGCGTGCCGGTTGTACCGGTGGTACCCGTCGTACCGGTGGTACCGCCGTTGGCACTTCCACCGCTGTTGGACGCCGCTATGGCACTGGCAACCATTGCAGTACTGGCGGCAGGGGCTTGGGAAGCCGCTACATTACCCACTACATTGGTTACCGCCGTAAGCGGCGCTTCAGCTGCGGCAGCCCAGTTGCTCAACATCGACAACAGGGCAATCGCCATCACTTTTTTCATATCAACTCCTTTCTAACATTCAACCTGATAGCAATCGGGCATTACGTTAGAGGTGGTAGCGTTCAAGTCCGCGAAAATCGCGAACAAGATCCGTTGTTCTTTCACAGTCTTACCCAACTGATAAAAGTCGAACGGCAGGTTTATATCTACGGACTTGCAAAAGGCATTGCCAGTGTATTTTCCCGACGATATCTAACAACCCGACCGGAAATAACATTGAACTAAAAAGCCATCATCCCGGGTAGCCGTTGGGGTGATTCGATTGCCAGCGCCAGGTGTCGGTGACCATGTCCTGCAAGTTGCGCGTGGCTTTCCAGCCCAGCTCCCTGGCAGCCTTGGAGGCATCGGCCCAGCTCTGGGCAATATCACCCGAGCGACGCGGCATCACCCGATACGGTACCGGCTGCCCGCACGCCTGCTCGAAGGCGCGCAGCACTTGCATCACGCTGTAGCCATCGCCCGTGCCCAGGTTCCAGGTATGAATGCCGGTGCGTCCGACGATGGATTGCAGGGCCTTCAGGTGCCCGTCCGCCAGGTCCACGACATGGATGTAATCACGCACGCCCGTGCCGTCGACCGTGGGGTAATCGTCGCCGAAGATCGACAACTCCTGCAGGCTGCCAACCGCCACCTGGCTGATGTAAGGCACGAGATTGTTGGGGATGCCGTTGGGATCCTCGCCCATGCGCCCACTGTCATGCGCCCCGATCGGGTTGAAGTAGCGCAACAGCGCGATGCTCCAGCGCGGCTCGGCCAGGCTCAGGTCGCGCAGCACATTTTCGACGATCAACTTGGATTGACCATAGGGATTGGTGGGATTGCCCGTGGGGAAGTCCTCGCGGATCGGCATCTGCAAAGGCTCGCCATACACCGTCGCCGATGAGCTGAACACCAGGCGGAACACCCCGGCCGCCGCCATCGCCTGACACAGCGTGATGCTGCCGCCGACGTTGGTCTCGTAATACTCAAGCGGCTTGCGCACGCTCTCGCCGACTGCCTTGAGCCCGGCAAAATGCAGGACAGCGTCGATGCTGTGCTCGCGGAAAATCCGGTCCAGCACGGACCTGTCACACACATCGCCGCGAATCATCAACGCACTTTTGCCGCAAATGGCCTGTACGGCATGCAGTGCCGCATCGCTGCTGTTGCAAAGATTATCCAGCACGACAACTTCATAACCTGCTTCAAGTAGCGCAAGTGTGGTGTGTGAGCCGATATAACCGGTGCCACCCGTTACCAGAATCTTCATAGCGCGGTCCGTGATTGGATAAGTGCCAAGTAGCGTGTCAAGCCTCAAGCTGTGGATATGTGTCGCAATCCACACAAATAAGGCGACAACAACCTAAAACAAAATTAGTTCAACGACTGGCAATAAATATTTTTGCAGGTCAAACTGTATTGCCTGGTACTTATTAGCACTCCAAGTGCATTTATCACTATCAACAGATACCGACTAAAAATAACCAACAATGCTCCAACCGACATCTAATAACATTATCGTGTTTTACCATCATCGCTAATTGCCACTAACCACCCGAGTCAGGTATTAAAGCAACCCTTCAATATCCATTGAAACTTTCACCCCCTTCGTTAGTGCGTGCACTCGTTGGCCGTGTTCCATGAATATCCAGGATACTTTTATGATTCGTAAATGTTTGTTCCCCGCTGCCGGTTATGGCACGCGTTTCTTGCCGGCCACTAAAGCGATGCCCAAGGAAATGCTGCCGATCGTCAACAAGCCGTTGATCGAGTACGCCGTTGAAGAGGCGCGGGACGCCGGCCTGCAACACATGGCGATCGTGACCGGGCGGGGCAAGCGCGCACTGGAAGACCACTTCGACATCAGCTATGAGCTGGAACACCAGATTCGCGGCACCGAAAAAGAGAAGTTCCTCGCCGGCACCCGCGAACTGATCGACACCTGCACCTTCTCCTACACCCGCCAGGTGGAAATGAAGGGCTTGGGGCACGCGATTCTCAGCGGTCGCCCGTTGATCGGCGATGAGCCGTTCGCCGTGGTACTGGCCGATGACCTGTGCCTGAACCTGGAAGGTGACGGCGTCCTTGCGCAAATGATCCAGCTCTACAAGAAATACCGCTGCTCGATCGTGGCCATCCAGGAAGTCCCGCGCGACCAGACCCACAAGTACGGCGTGATCGCTGGCGAGCTGATGTCCGACGGCATCTACCGGGTCAAGCACATGGTGGAAAAGCCCGCCCCGCAGGACGCGCCGTCAAATCTGGCGATCATCGGCCGCTACATTCTGACGCCCGATATCTTTGACCTGATCGCCGACACCCAACCGGGCAAAGGCGGTGAGATCCAGATCACCGACGCCCTGATGAAGCAGGCGCAGGACGGCTGTGTGCTGGCCTACAAGTTCAAGGGTTTGCGTTTCGATTGCGGTGATGCCGAGGGTTACCTGCAGGCGACCAACTTCTGCTACGAGAACCTGTACCTCAAGGGCCGCTGAGACGGTTCCAGCACCCCACGCCCACTCTTCATTCAGGAACGCCAACCATGAACATTGAAAAACTCTCGGCATACATTGAAATGGAGGTGGGCAACCTCGGGGTGATGTCCTCGCTATCGCGGCATCAGCGGTTGCCAAGCGCCAACGAGTCCTGGCTCGGCCCCACGCTGCTGGTGGAACGGATCGGCATGTTTCCCTCTTCCGGAGACATCCGCCGGCCGATGAACGATCCCTATCCCCTGCTCGCTCACCTGAAAAGGCTTTACCGCGGGCAGGCGCTGGAAATCGATGACCGCGATGGACTGAAAGTGATTTTCAGCGACTGGCGATTCCGCGTGCGCATCTGCTGCAACGACCCGGCGATCATCATCAATGTGGAGACCCGCTGTGTCACACAACTGATGCCACTCAAGACCGCAGAGCTGCTCGCTCATCTGGAGCACTTCGAATCGACCACCCTGTAGGAGCGAGCTCGCTCGCGATAAACTCAATGACACCGCTGGGCATCTGGTTTTACGCGTTATCGTTCAAGTCCATCGCGAGCAAGCTCGCTCCTACACCCAGCGTTGCCACCGACAATTAGGCGATAAAAGAAATCAGCGATCACCCGCCCACCCGTGGCCGGAACCGGATGAATCCTGTCCGGGCCGATCATGGCGGCGGTGTAGCGTTTGACGTCGGTACCGAACGCACACTGCAGATTGGCGTAACCGAGGCGTTCCTTGCGAGCCCAGGGCTCGAGAACCTGCGCATAAGCCGACATCGGATAGGCACTGGACCGTGTGGTGTCCTGGCGCAGGATCAGGTTGATGCTCGCCGCTGGTTGAATCTCGCGGACCATCCCCACCAGCCCCTGAACATTTTTCAGATACTGCTCGGGTTTCACACCGAAACCCTGATCGTTGCCGCCGAGCATGATCAGGTAGATATCTGCAGGGATCTTCGACACCACCGCTTTCCACTGCGCCTGCCACTGCGGATCGTCGTGGTAGAAGTCGGCGGATGCCGCGCCGGATGCAGCAAGCTTGGACACCCGCACGCCGCCCTGGTCGTTGCTCATCCACAGGCCAAACAGCGTGGATGCACCTTTCACCACTTCCAGCCTGAATGCCCAGTCTGCCGCTGCCGTTGTGCCTGGCAGCAGCACTTGCTGAACCCCGGCACCCGTGAGCTGCAATGGCTGCCAGTCTTGTGACGGCGTCCAGCGATAGCGCACCTCACTGGGTTCACCGTTGCCGAGGTAGAGCAATTTCGCCTGAGTGACAGCAGTGTTGATCGCCGGTGTCGGGCTGGCATCGACCTGAATCCACGCACCGGGCCGCCCCGTCACGGTGCGGCTGTCGGGGCTGGCCTGGCCGAGGCCCGACACCTGCCAGTCACCGCCGAAGTACTTTTCGCTGCTGCGGGTGTATTTGAAATGCGAGCCGCCGAGTGCCGCACCATGGTTGAAACCGACGTATCCGGGGCCGGCAAAACCGACCTCCCCGGCCACCCGCTGCACCAGTCTGTTCAGATAGAAATCCTGCCCGGCACTGTAGCTGTCGCCGATCACCGAGATCGACAGCACCTTCCCCGCCTTGCCTACGCGCCACCGGGCAAACCGCTCGCGCGCATCGCCGACTTCGACCACCGACACCGCAACAGGCTGGACGTCATCAACTGCCAACATGCATCACTTCCTTCACTCGGACAATCATCAGGATTGCGTCACCGGGGCGATGTTCGCCAGCGGTTTCCTGGTCGCTGCACGCTCGCCCAGAAACAGCACGGAAGTGAAATTGAAACGGCTGAATACCATCGAGAGTACAACCGGCCCCAGCAAACCACACGCCACGCCACCGAGCACCAGCAGGCTTTCATCCTTCACGCCCAGGCGCCCCAGCACAAACCGCGAGGTGGCGGCGAACAGCACGTGGAACAGGAAAATCCCATAGGAATAGCCGCCCAACCAGGTCAGCCACTTCGAGCGCATGTCACTCGACAGCAGCGCAATGCAGGACACGCAGCCCACCGTCAAACCGACCAGGCTGCGGCGATCGACGATCAACTCGCGATCCACTGTCGCCACGTACAGCAGCGTCAGCGAGATCAACACGAACAGCAACGGGCCGATCACCTTGAACCTTTGTTTGAATACGTTGACCTTTGCCTGGCCAATCATCCCCGCCACGAAAAACGGCAGCAGGTAGATCGCGCCGTTGATGCCGAACGCGTCGAACTTGAACGGTGGCAGCAGAAACACCAGCGCGGCAAACGCAAACAACAGATACAGCCGGGTCGCCGTGCGCAACAAGCCACGCCATTCCAGCAGGCCAACGAACATGAAAATGATGAACACCGCCTGCAAGAACCAGAAGTGGTTGACCGGTACATAGAACGACAACAGCGCATCGATTACACCGACGTCCTTGTTCACACCCGGACCCACCGCCTGCAACACCGAGAACGGCACGCCCACGCAAAACAACGGCACGATCAGCCGCCGGACCTTGCCGGAGAAGAACGCGGAAAAGTCATTGCCGCGGATTTTGTAGATGGAATAGATGTAGCCGGAAATGAAGGTGAACAGCGGCATGCGCACATACACCATCGAGTCGGCGAGCACCCGGAATGGCGAGCCGATGTCTATTTTCAAGCCACCGCCCAACGGGCCGATGACGTGATAGAGCACCAGCAGCAGGCACGCCAGGCCACGCAGGGTTTCGATCTCCAGGGACTTTTTCTTGCTCGACATAAAGCACCTGCCTCAATTCAGGATTCTTGATTCGACTTGCACCGGCTTGTTCGCCCGTAACATCAACCCCAGGCCCACGAACAACACCGGCACCACCATCGAGAAGTGCCGGGCGAAGGAGCCGAAGTCCGGTTCGAACAGGCCTTGAACCAGCAAAAATGCCAGCGGAATCGCGATCAATTCCTTGGGTTTGGTCTGGATCGGCGCGCCTTTGTAATCGGTCGAGGTAATGACTTTGAACAGCAGCAACGCGGTCATGATCATCAACGCCACGAAGATCACCTGCCCCGGCCCCGACAGCAGAATCAGTTCCACCGGGAACGACAACCGGAAGAAGATGATCATCGAGTCCAGCGCCTGCGAGACGAAGTCGCTTCCGCTGAGCCACGAGACGATCAACGACTTGGAACCCTCCTCACCCGCCGTGCGCAATTCGTTGTTACTGGCGCGGATCGACGACACCGGAAAGCCGAGCGCCACCTGGATCGCCATGGCGACCGCCAGGTAGAACAGGAACAGCATCAGGAAGAACGTGAAGCGCGAGACATACTTCTTCATCACGCAGACGCCGACCCAGGACAGTGAAAACAGAATCCAGTAGGGGCGGATCAGAATGCCGTAGATCACCGCCGAGAGGAAAAATCCGCCGCGATATTTGCGCGTCAAAGAGCTGAGCAAAATGCTCAACACCGCCACCGACACAATGATTTCCTTGGTCAGGTTTTCAAGGAAAAACGAACGAACGATGCCCCACAAACACAGCGTGCCGAAAATCGCCAGCGGCATGCGCCGGAACACCACCACCGGAATCGCCGTGAGGAAAAAATTGCAGAACATGCCGTAGGCCCAGGCATTGGTCAGGTTGATCCCGGTGGGCCGCAGCAGAAACGCCGAACACTCATAGGAAGAGCGATCCGGCGAGAACGGGTTCCAGAAATTGCAGTTGTCGGCCCGTGCGTAGGACGACCACAGGGTCATGGCATCCGGGCCTGGATCGCGGGGGATCAACAGCGGCATGGCCACCGACAGAAACAACCCGGTGAACAGGATCAGGAACGAAATCGAGGAATCGAGTTTTCTGCCGCGAAACTCGATCAGCGGCAGCTTCAACCCCATGCCAAAACCCCTTTCGGTCGGGTCACACGGGTCAACACGGCAATCACGCCGAGCTGCACGATGATCGCAAAGACATTGCCCCAAGCGGCACCATAAATCGAATAGTGCTTGATCAGCATGTAGCTGACGGGCACCGAAACCAACAAGCAAATCGCTGCGCTGGCCAGTGACACCCGGCTGTTCTTCGAGGCAATCAAACCACCCCAGACGATGTCGCCGATCGCACGCAGGGCGAAGGAAAAAATCAACACGCCAAGGATCGCGTTGTCCGGGCGAGGAACACTTGAGGCGACGTAATCGAGCACGACATTGAAGAACAGGTAAATCAGCACCGCCACCGCGGCCGACACCACCAGCGAGCGCATGACCCACTTGTTGACGAACAATTGCCTGACCGAGAACGGCTGTTGATCGGCCTGAAAACGCTTGGCGAGCACCGGGATGCCCACCACCGCCACCACCGCATAGGACAGCGCTTGCAAGGTATTGGCCGCCGACCACGCGTACACGTATTTACCAAGGCTGGCGTAAGGTTCCAGATCGATAATCAGAAAACGCTCGGCGTACTGACTCAACGCGATCAACCCGGTGCCGAGATAGAACGGCAACCCGGCCTTCCACACGGTCGCCGTGGCCAGCGTCCCGCTCACCCGGCCCTTGTGTACGTTCACCACAATCAGGTACCCGGCGACGATCACCAGCACGTTGGCCACAACCCACAACCACAGCACACTGGCGATCCCGGACACCCAACCGAGCATCATCCCGCCTACCGCCAACATCGCCCAGAGGCCGGTCTTGATGAAAAACAGCAGCGCGCCGGCCGTGGCTTTCTGCGCCGAAAACACGAAGGAGTTGATCTCGAAGGACAGGTGTTCGGTGAGCAGCACCAGCGTCACACACAGGATCAGCGCAGCCGTTGCCTCGACTGCCTGGAACAGCGAATAAACCAGCACCGTCGCCACCGACAACAGCAAACCCACGGCCAGGTACAACAGCAGCACCTTGTCGACGACCCGTCGCGAACTGCCACCGACGCTGATCAGCCGATTGATTTCGGAACTGAAGCCGACGCTGTAGAACTTCGACGCAATCAACGAGGCGGCGACCACCACGCCGTAAAAACCCAGCGCCTCATAACCGAGGAAATGGGTGATCGCCAGCACCAGCAAAAACTTCGCGCCCAATGCTCCGCCGCGAAGCAGTAGCCGAAGTATCATCGAACGATACCTTTGATGATCTCGTCCATGGCCACGGCTTTTGCCTCGATCTCGCGGCAGGTGTCGGTCAGGCGCTTGCCGAAACCGGACAATGCGTTCGGCGCGTAGACCGTGTTGATGATGGTGTCGACATCGATATCGCCGCCGTTGATCACCCAGTCTTCCACGCCCATGTCCTGATAGGCGCCGAAACCTTTGCGCTCATAGCTGATGTGATACGCCGGGACGCCGGACAGCAGCGATTCGATTGCACCGTGCAGACGCACGGAAATCACCAGGTCCGGCTGATATTTGGCCAACGTTGCTTTCAATGGCAGCAGGTCTTCGGTGATGCCCAATTCGCGATAGAACGCGCCGTCATCATTGCCGCGCACCGCGCTCTGGACCGCGCAAACCACTTTGCTCTTGTTCTTCAAGCGCTGCAGCAGCAACTTCAGGTTGGCCACGTAGGCGACTTTCTTTTCCTTGCTCCACTGCGGCGGCTTGCGCAGTACCACGCACACCGTTGCCGGCGATGGCGCGCAGCGGGTGAACTTGGGCTGCATGAGGATTTTGCTGGCCAATGACTGGACGGCCAGGTCGGGCGCCCGGTAGACATTTTCACAGGCATCGAAAATCGCCGAGGACCTGTTGTCGCGTACAAACACAGCATCGGCGCTGGTGTAATGCTCGACGATCTTGCGGCTGTCACCATGAAACGGCCCGATGCTTTGCGGCAGATACACCGACGGCACCTTGCTGAGGATCGCCGTTTCCAGTTGCTTGGCGTGGCCCAGTTTCAGCTTGATGTGTTCGAAGGCACTTTTGGAACGCATGTAACCGCCGCCGACGCCGACGATCAAATCGGTTCTCTTCAGCAGATCGGCAAGACCGGCGTAGGACTGATTGAGAAACACCGCTTGCCTGACCCGCCCCAGCCCCTTGGCCGCCATCACCGGCGCATCAAAACGCTGGTGCGGCAAGTAACTGAAGGACTCCGGATCGGAGGCCACGACACTGATCGAGGTGTCGTCACCAAAGTTGCGCTGCACCAGGGCAATGGCCAGGTCCACTAGCAGACCATCACCGGAGTTGGACGCACTGTAGCCATGCAAAATCGTTACGTTCATAAGCTTGAGTTCTACTTAAAAAGTGGGGGCGCGATACAGGTCATAGGTCTGGCGGATCATCAACGCGGCGCTGAAGCGCTCACGGACGATGCTGCGCCCTTCGTTGCCAAGGTCGAGCAACCGCGGCTTCTGGATTTTCGCCAGCACATCGGCCAGCGCCTGGTGGTCGCCGCTGGGGAAGACGTAGCCGGACACCTCGTTGGTGACCAACTCGGGCAGTGACGTGCAGTTGCTGGCAATCACCGGCAAGCCCATGGCCATGCCTTCCAGCGGCACCATGGCGAAGCCTTCCCAGCGACTGGGGACGATCAGCGCATCGGCTTTTTGGTACAGCGCCTGGACTTCGTTCGGCGTTACCCATGGCAGGTATTCAACCCCTTCCATCGGCGGGCACTCGACCGAATCCTCGTTCACGGCACTGCCCACCACCGTCAGTTTCAGGTCGCTGCGCTGGACTTTGGCGAAAGCCTTGAGCAACACGTCGAAGCCTTTCTGATAATCGAGACGGCCGACGAACAGCAGGTGAATGGGCTCGGGGCTGTTGGTTTTCGGCACGTCATCCTTGTGATGAATGCCGTTGTAGATCAGCTTCATGCGCTTGCGCTGAATGCCAAACCGCGCGGCTTTGTCCAGTTCGTAGCGGCTGACGCAAATGATCACGTCAGTGACTTTCTGCAACACCCGCTCAATCCCGCCATAGACTTTGCGCTTGGTCGCAGAGCTTTCCATCAGGAACGAAAAGGCGTGTGGGCAGTAGACGATTTTCGGCCGGCGCCAGGGTCGCAACAGCACGCATACGCAACGGCCGATCACCCCGGAAAAGGTGCTGTGCAAATGCACGACATCGGGTTTTTCCTTGAGCATCACCCGGGTCAGTTGCCAGGCAAAACGCAGCAGTGAAGGCACATTCCGCCCGGTTCTGGCGAACGTACGGATCTGTTGTCCAGGGATGCCGTGCAGTTCTTTTTCCTGATCCTGCGGGACCAGATAGACCAGCTCGAAGCTCACCGTCTCGTCTTCGGGTGTAGCCGAAATCGTGCGGATCACCGTCGCGACGCCACCTTTAATCGTCTCAGCCACGTGCAATATTTTTTTCACAGCTCACCCACTTCATGCATGTAAGGACAATCGCTGACATTCAGGATTTATCGGACGCGTATTCGTAGTTGTAATAGCCATAGCCGCCGTTGCCGTAGTAGCTGGCCGCACGCTTCTCGACGCCGTTGAACACGGCGCCCTTCAACTCGATGCCGTTCTGGGCGAACCGCCGAATCGTCAGTGCGATTTCTTTGGCCGGGTTCACCCCGAAGCGCGTGACAATCAGACTGATCCCCGCTTCACGACCGACAATCGCCGCATCCGTCACCGCCAGCAGCGGTGGCGTATCGATGATCACCACGTCATATCGCTCGCTGAGTTGCGCCAGCAGCTCGCGGAAATTGGCGTGCATCAACAGCTCGGAAGGATTGGGCGGGACCTGCCCGCGGCTGATGAAGTGCAGGTTGTGGATTTCAAGTGGAGTGATGGCCTGCTCAATGCTGCAGCGCTTGACCAACAGGTCCGACAAACCGTTGGTGATCGGTGTGTTCAACGTCTTGTGCAGATGGCCTTTGCGCATGTCGGCATCGATCAGCACCACACGCTGCCCGCTTTGCGCCATGACTGCCGCGAGGTTGGAAGAGACGAAGGTCTTGCCAACCTGCGGGCTGGGGCCGGAAATCATGATCCGGTTGTTGGTCGAATCCAGCGCCGCAAAGTGCAGGCACGTGCGCAAACTGCGGATCGACTCGATGGACAGGTCCGTCGGGCTGCGCAGCGCCAACAGATACGCCGGCTTGTCCGCCCCTTCTCTGGAGCGAACTTTTTTACTGTCCTCCTCCTTTTGCAGCGCGCTGTATGGAATCGACGCGTACACCGGCAAGCCGAGTTGTTCGATGGCCTCCGGGCCTTCCAGGCCTCGGCTCAGGGACTTGCGTAGCAACACCAGCGCGACCCCGAAAAAGGCGCCGAGGAAGGTCGCAATCAGCACGATCAGGGGCTTGCGTGGTTTGACCGGGTTGGTCAGGTCGACATCCGCGGTGTCGACCAAGCGCACGTTGCCCACAGCCCCCGCCCGGACAATGTCCAGCTCCTGGGATTTGTTCAGCAGTTGCGTGTAGATCTGCGACGCCACTTCGACATCGCGGGTCAGGTTCAGCAGTTCCTGTTGCGTCGCCGGCAGGCCCTGGGCCTTGCCCTCCAGCGCCTTCTGCTGCTGGGTCAATTCGCCGATCTGGGTCATCAGCGCGCGATACGCCGGATGCTGTTTGGTGAACTTGCGGTCCAGCTCCGCCTGTTGCATTTTCAGTTCGGAGATACGCGTGTCCAGACTGACAACCTGCTCCAGCACCGATTGGGTTTCGAGGGAAATGTTGACCGTCTTGCCGCGGGTTTGATAACCGTTGAGCGCCTCGCTGGCCTTGGCCAGGTCGCGTTTGACCTGCGGCAGCTGGCCTTGCAGGAACTCCAGGCTCTGCGCCGCTTCGGCCGACGTGCGTTGCACGTTCTGCTGCACATACAACGAAGCGATCTTGTTGAGGATTTTCACCGCCTCGGCCGCGTCGCTGCTGGCCAGGGCCAAACGGATAATCCCCGACTCCTTGCCTTGCTCGGAGATATCCAGCGCATCCTGGTAGCTCTGGATGGTCACGATCCGTGGATTGCGCACCACTTCGAAACGGGTGCCTGGGTTCGCCGACAGCTGAGCGACCTGCCCCTCTACCCCGTCCTGCGCAAACGCTTGGCCAGCGACGCCTTGCACCAGCAAGTTGTCATTTTCATCGAACAAGCGGAACCGATGCTGCTCGCCGGCGATCAGCGTGAGTTTCTTGCCCAGCAGTTCTTTTGGCAGTTTGAGCCGGGTGATCTCCAGGCGCTCACCGCCCCAGGCGTAGCTGTTCAGGCCGAAACGCGGCGCCGCGACACTGAACTCAGTCTCGCCGCGATAACGTCGGGCAAGAAAACCGCCAATAACCGGAAAGGTGTTGGGGGTGACGTCGATATCAAGGCGCAGGTCATCGACGGTTTTGCCGATCACCGCGCGGGACTTGATGATGCCGATTTCGGTCACCGACGGCGATTGCCCGCCGAGCATGCTGTTGAGATCGGAAAACCCGAGCATGTCGTTCTTCTTCGGTTCGACCTGCACCAGCGCGTTCGCCAGGTACACGGGCGTCGCCAAAACCGCATAGGCAACGCCGGTCGCCATGAAGGCACCGGTGAGTGCACCGATCAACCATTTCTGGTCGATCAAACTGCCAAATATGCCGAGAAGATCAATGCTGTCCTGATCGTTGTCACGGGTGCCGATTACTGACGGTAACTGCATAAGTTTGTTCTTACCATTCACTGATCTGAAGAATATTCATCAATGTCCGAGGCGCTGCGCCCATGAGCTAACAGCATCTTCAATCAATGCATGGGCATGAATAAAAGCGGCCTTCCCTTGGCGATACGGATCCTGTATTTCTCGCTCGTTTTGCCACTTGCCGAGCAGAAAGACTTTGCCCCTGGCATGGGAGGCAATCTTCAGCACTTGTTTTACATGCTCTTTTTCCATGACCAGAATCAAGTCTGATTCATTGACGATGTCCGACGTGATTTGCCGCGCCTTAAACCCATGGGCGTTGTGCCCGTGGTCTTCCAGAACCTGCAGGGCCGACGGTTCCATGGCCTCGCCGACCCGTGCGGCAAGGCCCGCCGAGGTCACCGTGATCGTTGGAGTGGCCAGCGCGTTACGCAGCAAAGTTTCAGCTGTCGGACTTCGGCAGATATTGCCAACGCAAACCACAAGGATCTTTCTGAACAAGGTTACTTTCCTGTGTAATATCAATAGGCCAACATGTCGAATGGGCTTTAGTGAACCCAAAAGACCTTGCGGCACTCAGAAATAGATTCGCCCTGTTAATACAAGTGCATTAAGTACCACAGCCTCCAAAAACCACCCAACCAGAATTAACGGACCAAAAATAACTGTGATTTTCCGGAGATAGTTACCTGACAAAAAATAACATTCGCGCACTTTGCAGCCTCGCGACTATCGAAATGAAAGTAACCCATCAACGATTGGAAATGTCACTGCCCGCCAGGAGCGCAGACATGAAATCAGCACATTTCAAACAGCTCACCGTTTCGGCCCTGTTAATGCTCGGTGCAGCCAGTCCGGTTTACGCCAATAGCGTGTTCCCCGCCCTTGCCGCCAACAAAACCATCGGTGTCCAGGTGAAGATCCAGACCTTCTCCTCCACCGACGCCGAGCAGATCAAGGCCGCAGGATTCGGATTCGTGCGCTTTGGCGTATGGACCAACAGCCTGGGTGGCTCGGCCTACCAAAAACAGATCAGCGACGCCTTTGCCGCAGCCAAAGCCGCCGGCCTGCCGGTACTGATGACCGTACGCTCGACCAAGGCGCTGACCTCTGCGCCCGGTAACGCCAGCGAACTCGCTGCCGCGGGCGAATCGTTCGCCAATTCGGTGAAGGGCCTGGAGAATTCATACGGCGCGCAGCTCGTCGCCATTGAGATATGGAACGAACCGGATCTGGAAAAGTACTGGCCAACCGGAAATTTCGACACGACGTTTGTTCCGTTCATGAGTGCCGTGTGCAAGTCGCTACAGGACAAACCGCAATCGACGCCGCTGATCGGCTTCGGATTTGCCCGGCCACCGAGTGCCGGCTCCGGGTCAACGGTGGCGCTGAACAAAATCGTCAGCTTGTACCCTCAATGCCTGAGCGCGATCTCCTATCACCCCTATGGCATGTCGGGCGCGCAGATCAGCAATGCCCAGGCGTTCATCCAGCAGAACTTCCATCTGCCTGGCGTCATCAGTGAATGGGGCGTGCCCTCGCTCGGCTCCAACGGCGGGATTGCAGCGCAGGCCGGTAAAATCGGCACCTTCATCGCCGACGTGAAAAAGCTCGGGATTGCGCTGACATCAATCTACGAGTGGAAAAACAGTGAAACGGGCAGCAACGATCGGGAGAGAAACTTCGGACTGCTGACCTCCGACGGCCAGGCGAAACCGGCGAAAATGGCTGTTTCTACCCAGTTGAATCCGCAGTAGGACGTACATCCATCGAGCGCTGACGGTCAGTTGCCTGGAACCTGTGCCGCGTTTTGGCATCGTATTCATCGATACCATGCCCCGCCTTTCAAACAACTGTTTTCAGGTTGTTGCCGCAGGGGTCGTCGATACACGTACACGCCCTTGAGTGGCTGTCAGCGCTCGGGTAATGTCATAAGACCCATAGGACAGAGCACGCTCATGACTTCCAAGCTGGAACAACTCAAACAAATGACAACCGTGGTTGCCGACACCGGCGACTTCGAAGCTATCGCTCGCGTTAAACCCGTGGACGCCACCACCAACCCTTCCCTGTTGCTCAAGGCCGCGGCCATTCCTGCGTATGCCGAGCTGCTGAACGCCAGCGTCAATGACTGCAAGGGCGATGTCGGCCTGGCCAGCGACCGTTTTGGCGTGGCCGTGGGGCAAGAAATCCTGAAAGTGATCCCGGGCCGCATTTCCACCGAAGTGGATGCGCGCCTGTCGTTCGACACAGACGCCATGCTGAAGCGCGCGCATCGCCTGATCGAGCTGTACGACAAGGCCGGCATTGGCCGCGACCGCGTACTGATCAAGATCGCATCCACCTGGGAAGGCATCCGCGCTGCCGAGATCCTGGAAAAGGAAGGCATCCAGACCAACCTGACCCTGCTGTTCTCCTTCGCTCAGGCAGCCGCCTGTGCCGACGCCGGGGTGTTCCTGATTTCGCCGTTCGTAGGCCGTATCTACGATTGGTACAAGAAAGCCAACGGCAACGACTACACCGGCGCGGATGATCCGGGCGTGCAGTCGGTGACGCGCATTTACAACTACTACAAGGCCAATGACTACAAGACCGTGGTCATGGGGGCGAGCTTCCGCAACCTGGGCCAGATCGAACAATTGGCCGGCTGCGACCGCCTGACCATCAGCCCGGACCTGATCGACAAGCTGGCAGCGGATACCGGCAAGCTGGAGCGCAAACTGGCACCAGGCCATGCCGGTGAAGCGCGCCTGAGCCTCAACGAATCGCAGTTCCGCTGGCAGTCCAACGAAGACGCGATGGCGACCGAGAAACTGGCGGAGGGTATTCGTCAGTTCGCGCGGGATCAGGAGAAGCTCGAGGCGTTGCTGCAGGCCAAGCTGTGATCTGAGTCGGTGCAATTCAAAAAGGGCGAACCCTGGTGGGTTCGCCCTTTTTTGTGCCGCCTGATTCAGTGACAGATAATTTGTGGCAAATGATCATCTGTGGCGAGGGGGCTTGCCCCCGTTCGGCTGCGCAGCAGTCGCAAGACCCGTTATAGCTTGGTTTAGGGCCGCTTCGCGGCCCAACGGGGGCAAGCCCCCTCGCCACAAAGGGCCGGGGATCAGTGCCGCTCGAGGGCATTTACCAGATCATGGAAGGCTTCACGATTGGTGTCGTTCAGGCCCATGAGGATTTTGTGCGCTTCGAGCACTTTGATCCGCACCACTTCTTCGGACTGATCCTGGTCTGGCAGGTCGTCCAGGCATTCCGGGCATGGCACGGGCTGGTCAACGATGTTGAACACCTGCTCGAAGCCCATGGACTGCAGAAGACGCGTGATGTCTTCGTGGGTGGTGACGACGGTCGGCAGCAGGCCGACTTTCTGCCGCGACAGGATCGACAGCTTGGCCAGCAGGCCAAGTGTGGTGCTGTCGATGCTGCGGGTTTCGGTCAGATCGATCACGATCGCGTTGAAATTCAACGCGTTGAAGATCCGCTCGATAGTCGCATCCAACGCCGAACACAGGGTCAGGCGAACTTCACCGACGAATTTCAGGACGAAGGTGCCATCCTGCTCGGCGAACTGGATTCTACCAGTACTCATCAAAGATTCCTGCTCAACACCAACAGGGCGATATCATCCGGCATCTCCCCTAGCGTGGCCAATCCAAATACCTGCCGCAACCCATCCAGGGTGCCGCCCGCCGCCTTGACCCGTTGGGGCAACGCCGCTTCTTTTTCTTTGAGTGTGGGTTCTGGCAAAAGGTCCAGAATGCCATCAGACATCAGCGTCAGGCTGAACGTCGGTGGCAGTTCCAGCACGTGATCTTCGTAGGTGGCTTCATTGAAAAGGCCCACTGGCAGACCACGCCCGTCCAGATAACGAACACTGTCTGGCGTGTACAACACTGGCAACGGCAGATGACCGCCGATGCTATAGGTCAACAAACCTGTCTCCTCGTCGATGACTCCACCGACCATTGTGACGTGTTTACCCAGCTTACAACTGATCAGGCCCCGGTTGATATGACCAAGAACCTCTGAAGGCTTGAATTCCGGCAAGGTGCCGCTGCGCTTGGATTCGAACAGCAGGCGCGTGGTCATGAACTTCAACAGCACGGTGACGAAGGCTGAAGAGGCGCCATGCCCGGAAACGTCCGCCAGGTAAAAGGCTACCCGGCGCTCGTCGACCCGAAAGTAATCGACGAAATCACCCGACAGGTACAGCGACGGGATGATCTGGTGGGCAAACTTGAACTCGTCGATGGCCCAGGGGCTGACCGGCAGCATGTTCATCTGCACCTGGCGACCGGCGTTCTGGTCCTCCTGGAGCAGGTTCAGGCTGGCGGCGAGCTCGCGGTTGGCCTTTTCCAGCTTCTCGCGGTAGCGCTGGTTCTCCAGCAACAGGCGCGCACGATCCAGGGCCCGGCGCACAGAGTGCTCGAGCACGGCCAGATCTTCGAGAGGCTTGATCAGGTAGTCCGCTGCACCCAGGCGCAGGGCTTCGACCGCGTCGTTCATCACGCCCGCACCCGAAACCACGATCACCGGCGTTTGCGGCGACAGCTCGGTGACCTGGCGGATGAGTTCGAGTCCGCCCATCTGCGGCATGCGCAGATCGCAGATGACCAAATCGGGCTTGTCTTGCTCGAATACCTGAAGACCCTGCTGACCATTGCTGGCCTGCAAGACGCTGAAACCACTGTCTTCCAAATAGGCGGCGAGGCTCGCGCGCACTACTTCGTCATCATCGATTATCAGCAGCGTGGCACTGGTTTTTGGCATGTGGGCAAACGGCGCCAGAATTAGGTTGGCGTAGCAGGCGGGGACTATGGCCCGGCACAGACTACTGGATTCGCTTTCTAGCCTCTCTGTCGCACCGTTTTCGGGCATTTGCCCTACACACATGTACACCAGAGGTGCCCTTCTAAGGCGCAGACGGTACTCCCATCCGCGGGGCGTTTCAAGCTCACGCCGATGGTCGCTTGACGTCTTTATTTGTCAAATCACCGAGAGTTATAAGAACAGACAAATCCGTAACCCAATGGAAGGATCGAACCCATGAGCCAAACCAGCCGGGACTACGGCGAAAAGCGCGATTTCACCCGCATGCGGGTCGATGCCGATCAAGCCGCGCTTCGCAAATAAAAAAGGCGACCTTGAGGGCCGCCTTTTCAATTTACCGGTTTAGGTTAAAAGTCGTCTTCAACCTGACCGTCTTTCACCTTGAATTCACGGTTCTGCAAGTACGCATTACGAATGAAGGTGTACTTGTCACCAGTGATCAGCTTCTCGCTCGATAGCAGGCTGGCACGGGTATCGATGATGTCCAGGGCATAGAACGAGTTACGCACAGGCACGTCGTTCACGTAACGGTAAGCGCCAGTGTAGGTGTCGACGTACTTGGACGGCGCATCACGCAAGGTGCTCGGACCCAGCAGTGGCAGCATCACGTAAGGGCCGCTACCGACACCCCAGTAACCCAGCGTCTGACCGAAGTCTTCGTCATTGCGCTGCAAGCCCATCTTGGTGCCGACATCAATGACGCCGAGCAAGCCGAAGGTGGTGTTGAAAATGATTCGTGCGGTATCAACGCCTGCGGCACGAGGTTTGGCCTGCAGGATATCGTTGGCCAGGTTGCGCACATCGCCGATGTTCTGGAAGAAGTTGTGAACGCCGTCTTCGACAAACTGCGGCGTCACGTACTGGTAGCCCTGGGCCAGAGGCTTCAGCGCGTAGGTGTCGATCACATCGTTGAACTTGTAGATCGGGCGGTTGACGCTTTCCCAAGGATCCTCTTCCGTGGCTGCCTGGGCAACGAACGGAACCAGCATCGCACTGGCGCATACACAAATCCTGGCTAGATGATTGCTCCAGCGCATAGAAAAAAACTCCTTGGTCTGTACCGGCTCGGGCGCTTGGCCCAGGCAATAAGTTGGCAAGTATAAGACGTAAACGCCGTTTAAGGCACTTTGCACGAAAACCACACCCAAGCAATCGTGCCAAATGTGAGCGATTCACATCCGTGTCACTCAACTGTCACCGTCGCCCGCTAGCCTTCAGGCTATTTCAGGGACGTCCATATGCCGCTCGCCGAAGCCTTGCCCCAAACCGCACCCAGCCTGACCGCCGTACTGTTCGGCCTGAGTGGCTGCCTGGTGGATTTCGGCGCACACACGCACCGGCACGGTAGCCACTCGGCCGAACACGCGCAGGCCACCCCCGGCGCACTGGATAGCCTGCGCAGCTTGCAGCGCCAGCAAATCCCCTGCGCCTGGCTCGATGAGCTGCCCCCTGCCCTCAGCCAGTCCCTGGCCGTTGCGCTGCCGGAATGGATCAAACCCTCGCAACATCCAGCAACAAACAATCCATGGCCCGCCCCGAATGCCTGCTGGCAAGCCTTGATGAGCCTGAACGTCGACCGACTCGACGGTTGTGTACTGGTGAGCGGCGAGCCCCGCTTGCTGCAAGCAGGGCTCAATGCGGGGTTGTGGACCATCGGCCTGGCGTCCTGCGGCTCGCTGTGCGGGTTGACGCCCCAGGAATGGCAGGCACTGACCCAACAGGAACGCGATCTCAAACGCGCCAAGGCCACGATGCAGCTGTTCGGCCTGGGCGTTCATTCGGTGATCGATCACCTCGGTGAACTCGACACCTGCCTGGCCGACATCAGCTTGCGTCGGCTCAAGGGCGAAAAGCCCTGACCGAGATCATGCAGGTTGCGCGCGAGTGGATTAATCTAAAGGGAAGCCATGGATCCTTGGCGTGCCGCCTTGGCGCGTCGTTGCGGTCCATGCCAGTGCCTATCGAGAAAAGGAAGAACGCCATGCCTGCCCGCGAACTGCAAGAACAGCTCAATGCCCTGCGCGAGCAATTGGAACAGAATCCTCCGCTGACCGAAGCCGAGCGCGAAGACTTGCACGCGCTCATGCAGCAGATTGAACTGAAGCTTGAACTTGAAACCAAAACCCAGGACGCCAGCCTCGCCGATGGCGTCAACCTGGCTGTCGAGCGCTTCGAACTCGAACACCCTACCCTTGCCGGCACCCTGCGCAACATCGGGCAGGCCTTGGCCAACATGGGAATCTGAACCCACCGAATGCAATGTAGGAGCGAGCTTGCTCCGGGCGGCGTTCCGACGATGGAGTGTCAGTCAGCACCTATCAAGCTGACACACCATCGCGAGCAAGCTTGCTCCTACAGGTAATCCTTACTGACGGACCAGGCGGTGGTTCGGCAGCTGCACTTCTTCAGTACTGCGATACGGGTTGATATCCAGCCCGCCACGACGCACATAACGCGCATACACCGTCAGTTTCTCCGGCTTGAGCAAGCGCTGCAGGTCAAGGAAGATCCGCTCTACGCATTGCTCATGGAAATCCGAATGCTGACGGAAGCTGACGATGTACTCGAGCAGGCTTGCGTGATCCAGCGCCGCGCCACGGTACTCCACCGCCACGCTGCCCCAGTCCGGCTGGCTGGTGACCGGGCAGTTGGACTTGAGCAAATGGCTGTGCACACACTCCTCGACGATGCGCGAATCATCGCAACGCAGCAGTTCCGGGCGTGGATGCTCGTAGTTGCTGACGCTGATATCCAGATCATCGATGCACACGCCCGGCAACGCCACGACGCCCTCGCTCTCGACATCCTTGAGGCTGCGAATGCGCACCCCCACCGGCTTGCCGGCAGCCGCTGACAAATCCTCGGCCAGCGTGGCCTCAAGGCTTGCGGTATCGGCAAATGGCGTCTGGTTCAGGGAGTTGAGGTACAGCTTGAACGACTTCGACTCGATGATGTTCGGCGAATCCGCCGGAATGCTGAATTCACCGATCGCCACCACGGGCTTGCCCGACGGCAGCAGCCACGACAGCTCGAAGCAATTCCAGAAATCCACGCCTTTGTACGGCAGGGTTTGCGCCGTCAGGCCCAGTTCCGCCCACTTCGCGGTGCGCGGGATCGGGAACAGCAAAGACGGCGTGTAAGTGGCGATGTATTCGCTGGACTTGCCCAGCGGCGAGTGTTCGGCTGCGGGATGCATGGCGGAAACCTGACTGAAGAATCAGCGGATTCTATCAGCCTTTGCTCCCGCCTTTGAGTGCTTACTGACTGACAGTCAGTTTACCGACCATGCCGGCCTGGTAATGACCGGGGATGTTGCAGGCAAACTCGAGGTTGGTGGCTTTGCTGAAGGTCCAGGTCAGCTCGGCGGCCTTGCCCGGCTCCACCAGCACGCTGTTGGGGTCATCATGCTTCATGCCGTGATCCATTTTGCCGTGATCCATGCCAGCCATGTCGCCATGGTCCATTGCTTTCATGCCGGTCGGCGTCAGCATGCCGCTCTGTTGCATCTGCAACATTTCCGCCTGGTGCCTGGCATGCATCGCCGCATCGCCGAGATTGAATTCATGCAACAACTGGCCTTTATTGACCAGCACGAAGCGCACGGTTTCCCCGGCCTTGATGTCGATGGCCTTCGGCGTGAAGGACATGTCACCCATGACCACCTCGACACTGCGGGTCGCCTTGGCCGCCGGGGCCGGCTGGCCGAAATCGTAGCCATGCCCGGCGTCCGCCCACACCGGTGAGCTCAGCGCCAGCAAACACAGGATTTGCGCCACGGATTTGCGTAAAAACATCGTCGTACTCCAACAAGATAAGGCTCGGCATGCACAAAACTTTAAACTGCCGGCACTGCCCGCAACCTGACAACCAGATTACAACTTTGTCAGGTTGACCTGTACCAATGCTTCACACGGTATAAAGCGTTCGTTCCACTTGCCATGAGTCGCCCATGAAACTGCTGATCGTCGAAGACCAAGCGAAAACCGGCCATTACCTGCGCCAGGGCCTGGCCGAGGCCGGGTTCAACACGGAACTGGTGGCCGACGGCAACACCGGTCAGCAGTTGGCCCTCAGCGGTGAATATGCCCTGCTGATTCTCGATGTGATGCTGCCCGGCCGTGATGGCTGGCAGATTCTTCAAGCGGTGCGCAGCGCTGGCCTGGACACGCCGGTACTTTTCCTGACCGCGCGTGACGCCGTGGAGGACAGGGTTCACGGCCTCGAACTGGGTGCCGACGACTATCTGGTCAAGCCGTTTGCCTTTTCCGAACTGCTGGCGCGTGTGCGCAGCCTGTTGCGTCGAGGCAGTGCCACGCCGCAGGAGACCAGCCTGCAACTGGCCGATTTGCGCCTGGACCTGATCCGTCGCCGGGTCGAACGCGGCGGACAGCGTATCGACCTGACCGCCAAGGAATTCGCCCTGCTGGAAATGCTCCTGCGCCGCCAGGGCGAAGTCCTGCCCAAGTCGCTGATTGCCTCCCAGGTCTGGGACATGAATTTCGACAGCGACACCAATGTCATCGAAGTGGCGATCCGTCGCCTGCGCCTGAAGATCGACGATGAATTCCCCAACAAGCTGATCCACACCGTGCGCGGTATGGGTTATGTCCTTGAAGAGCGCCCCGCCTGATGCGCCGCCTGTCCCTGAGCAGCCGGTTGGCGCTGCTGTTCGCGGCATGCACCGCCGTGGTGTCGCTGTTCGCCGGGGTCCTGTTCAGCCGCGCCAGCGAGGCGCACTTCATTGAACTCGACCAGCAACTGCTGGACAGCAAGTTGATTGGCTTGCGGCGGGCCCTGCACGACCTTCAGTCGAGTGACAGCCAAGTGAAGCTGGCGGAGGAGCTAAGCCGCCAGGCTGACCTGTCCCTGCGAATCACCGGCAGCGACGGCCGGCGCTGGTATGACAGCTCGACAAGCCTGCCGCAGGCATTGCCGAGCCAGCCCGGATTGTCGACGGTGAGCCACGAAGGCACGGATTATCGCGTGCTGAATGCGCCGCTTTTCCCGGACAAACCCGAATCAGCGCAACTGACCTTGCTGCTGGACATCACCCACCACCAGCACTTCCTGCAACGCATGCAGCATTTGATCTGGCTGACCGTCGGCCTGTCAGCCCTCGCCACTGCGCTGCTGGGCGCCTGGGCGGCACGCAGCGGCCTGCGCCCGTTGCGCCGGATCAGTGCGGTGGCCAGCGGTGTTTGCGCGCAATCGCTGAACTCGCGGCTGCCGGAAGACAACATGCCGCCGGAACTGGCGGAAATGGCCCACAACTTCAACGCCATGCTCGGACGCCTCGACGACTCGTTTCAGCGCCTGTCGGCGTTCTCCGCCGACATTGCCCATGAACTGCGCACGCCACTGTCGAACCTGCTGACCCACACCCAGGTCACCCTCACCCGCCCTCGCCCCATCGAGGACTACCGCGAAGCCCTGCACAGCAACCTCGAAGAACTGCAATGGATGGCGCAACTGGTCAACGACATGCTCTACCTGGCCAAGGCTGACCATGGGCTGCTGATCCCCAAACGCGAATCACTGGAACTGGCGCAAGAGACAGACCTGCTGCTGGAGTTTTTTGCGCCGCTGGCGGAAGACGCCCTGGTCACGCTTAGCCGTGAAGGCCTTGGACACATGGAAGGTGACCGCAGCATGTTACGGCGGGCCCTGTCCAACCTGCTGGACAACGCGCTGCGCTTCACCCCGGCCCAGGGCACGATACAGGTCACGATTGACGAGCAACCCGACGGACTGAGCCTGCGGGTGGAGAATTCGGGAGACGGCATTGATCCGCAGTTGCTGCCGCGCTTGTTCGACCGTTTTTACCGGGCTGACCCGGCACGCCGCGAAGGCAGCAGTGAACATGCGGGATTGGGGTTGGCGATCACCCGGTCGATCATCCGCGCCCATGGCGGGCAGATTCGTTGTGAATCGGACAATGGGTGGACCAGGTTTGTGATCGAGTTACCAAAAGGAGACTGAGGCCAGCAGTTCCGGCCTCTTCGCGGGCAAGTCGGATCGCCGCACCGCCGCTCCCACAGTTTCCGAGTCAAACGTCACATTTGTGTACGACTCAAACCCTGTGGGAGCGGGCTTGCCCGCGAAGGCGATATCAGGAATACCGCAGAGCAGTAGCCGGCTCGATCTTCGCCGCCCGCCATGCCGGGTAAACCGTGGCCAGGAAGCTCATGACGAAGCCCGCCGTGCAGATCAGCGCCACGTCCGCGCCTTGCAGCTCGGACGGCAGGTTGCTGACGAAATACACATCGGAACTGAAGATGTGCTGCCCGCTGACCCGTTCGATCCAGCCCACCATCGCACTGACGTTCAACGCAGCGATCACGCCCAGCACACCGCCAATCAGGGTGCCGACGATGCCGATCACGGTGCCCTGCACCATGAAGATCGCCATGATTTCCCGCGGTGTGGCGCCGATGGTACGCAGGATCGCGATGTCCGCGCCCTTGTCGTTCACCACCATGATCAGGGTAGCGATGATGTTGAACGCCGCCACCGCGACGATCATCAGCAACAGCAGGCCGATCATGGTTTTTTCCATTTTCATGGCACTGAACAGGCTGCCCTGGGTGTGGGTCCAGTCGTCAGCCTTGTAGGCGGCGCCCAAGCCTGTGGCGATGTCGCTCGACACCTGTGGCGCGGCATACAGGTCCTTCACCGCCAGGCGCACGCTCTGCACCTGGTTCGGGTCCCAGTGCTGCATCTGCGCGGCATCGGCCATGTGGATCAGCGCCATCGTGCCATCCAGCTCGGCGCCGACCTTGAACACGCCGACCACATTCAGGCGTTGCATGCGCGGAGTAATGCCGCCCGGCGCATTGCTGACTTCCGGCACAATCAGGGTGATCTTGTCGCCAACGTTCAAGCGGAAACGGCGCGCTGTGATCTCGCCGATCACCACGCCGAACTCGCCCGGTTTCAGGGCTTCGAGACTGCCCTGGACGATGTGCTTGGCAACAATCGAGACCTGGCCTTCCAGCGCCGGATCGACACCGCTGACCTGGATTGGCTGCATCGTGCCCTTGTAGGAGAGCATCCCTTCCATCTCGGTGAACGGCACCGCCGCCGTCACTTGCGGGTTTTTCATCGCCGCCGCTGCCACCGGCTTCCAGTCATCAATCGGGTTGACGCCGACGATGGTCGCGTGAGGCACCATGCCGAGGATGCGCGAGCTCATTTCGCGCTGGAAGCCGTTCATCACCGACAACACCACGATCATCGCCAGCACGCCGAGGGCGAGGCCGATCATCGAGGTCATCGAGATGAAGGATACAAAGCGATTGCGGCGCTTGGCGCGGGTATAGCGCGTGCCGATAAAGATCGATAACGGTCTGAACATTCGCTGGGGCACCGTATAAGAATAAAAGACCCGACGCCCTTTCAGGCATCGGGTTTCAGCCAATCAGATGGGCGTGAGGCAGCCTTCCTGCAAGTGCAGGACGCGGTCCATCTGACGGGCCAGGTTCATGTCGTGAGTCACCACCAGGAACGCCGTGCGCATCGAGGTGCTGAGTTCCAGCATCAAGTCCTGGATGCCCTGGGCGGTGTGGGCGTCGAGGTTGCCGGTCGGCTCGTCGAGCATCACCAGGCCCGGTTTGTTCACCAGGGCGCGGGCGATGGCCACACGCTGGCGCTCACCACCGGACAGTTCGGCCGGCTTGTGTTCCAGGCGATGGCCCAGCCCGACCCGCTCCAGCAATGCCGTGGCCCGTTGACGCGCTTCAGGGATCGCCGTCTTGCCGATCAGCAGCGGCATGCAGACGTTTTCCAGGGCGGTGAATTCCGGCAGCAGGTGGTGGAACTGGTACACGAAGCCCAGGGCGCGATTGCGCAGCAGGCCGCGTTTCTTCTCGCTCAGCGCCGACAGTTCCTCACCGTCGAGCCAGACACTGCCCTTGGTCGGCGTATCGAGGCCGCCCAGCAGATTGAGCAAGGTACTTTTGCCCGAACCCGACTTGCCGACAATCGCCACACGCTCGCCCGGGTGCATTTCCAGTTGCAGCCCGGCCAGGACCTCTACCGACTCCGGACCTTCCTCGTAGGATTTGCCCAGGTTGCGGCAGCTCAAGATTGCTTTATCACTCATGCCCGACTCACTCATAACGTAGCGCCTCCGCCGGCTGGGTGCGCGCGGCACGCCAGGCTGGATACAGGGTGGCGAGGAAACTCAGGACCAACGCCGCGGAGCAGACCATCACGACGTCCTGGCTCTGCACCTGCGACGGCAGGTAATCGATGAAGTACACGTCGGCGTTGAGGAACTTGTGGCCGATCAGGCCTTCGAGGGCCGAGATCGCGGCACTGACATTCAGCGCGGCGAAGATGCCGACCACGGCGCCGATGGCCGTACCGACCACGCCAATCACGGTGCCCTGCACCATGAACGTGCGCATGATCGTGCCCGGCGTGGCGCCCAGCGTGCGCAGGATCGCGATGTCGCCCTTCTTGTCGTTCACCACCATCACCAGCGTGGAAATGATGTTGAACGCGGCGACGGCAACGATCAGCAGCAGCAACAGGCCGATCATGGCTTTTTCCATGCGGATCGCCTGGTACAGGTTGCCGTGGGTACGGGTCCAGTCCCGGGCGTAGAATCGGTCTTCGCCAAGATCGCGGGCGATGCTCCACGCGGTGCGCGGTGCCTGGAACAGGTCGTCGAACTTCAGGCGCAGGCCCTGGACCTGATCCGGTTTCCAGCGATGCAGCCGGGCCAGGTCCTGCAGGTTGGTGACGCCGAGATAGCCATCGAGCTCACCGGCGCCGACATGGAAAATGCCGACCACGGTAAAGCGCTTCATGCGCGGGAACATCCCGGCCGGGGTCACGGTGACTTCCGGGGCGACGAAGGTCAGCTTGTCGCCGACGGCCGCACCGAGCTTGGTCGCGGCCTTGTCGCCGATGACGATGCCGAATTCACCCGGCACCAGATCGTCAAGTTTTCCCTGCGTCATGAAGTGATCGATGATCGACACCTGGCGCTCTTGCGCCGGGTCGATGGCATTGAGCAGCACTTTCGAGACCTTGCCGTTGTTGGTCAGCAAACCCTGCATTTGGGTAAACGGCGCCACGGCCGTCACCTGCGGATTCTGCCTGACCTTGGCCGCCAGGCTTTGCCAATCGCTGATCGGCTCGCCGGACTCGATGGTCGCGTGGGGCACCATGCCCAGCACGCGGGTGCGCATCTCATGATCGAAGCCATTCATTACCGATAGCACCACGATCATCACGACCACGCCAAGGGCGAGCCCGATCATCGAAGTCAGGGAAATGAATGACACAAAATGATTGCGACGCTTTGCACGGGTGTAACGCGTGCCGATAAATACGAAGAGAGGTCTGAACATGTCGGGGCTTGTTCGGAGGGAAAAGGAACGTCCTTGTGGCGGGGGTCGATAACCAGCTTTACACTCAGACCACCGCCGCTACCATGGGTTCGCCATGTCGACATTAGATGAAGAAGATCGCCGCGAATACTACCGTATCGAGGATACGATCGCACTGGAAATTCGGCCCCTGTCCGCTACTGAAGCGGCAGGACAGGAAGTGTTGCAGGATGCTTCCCCGCTCTTCAACCTGCTCAGCGAACTGCACCTGAGCGAATTCGAGTCGCAACACCTGTTGCGCCAGATCAGCGAACGCGACCGGAACATTGCGGCGTTCCTCAAATCCCAGAACAAACGCATCGATCTGCTAAGCCAGGTGATCGCCATCACCGTGCTCGGGCAAATCGGCGAACCGCAGCCGGTGATCATTTCCGAAGGCGGCATCGACTTTCAGCATCCATCGCCCATTGCCGCCGGCGCACGCCTGTCGGTCAAGCTGGTGCTGATGCCGCAAGCCCTTGGCCTGCTGCTGCGCGCCCGCGTCACCCATTGCGACCGCAAGGGCGATGGTTATGACGTCGGCACCGAGTTCGAGCACCTGACCGACGCCCAGCGCCAACTGCTGGCCCGCCACATCTTGCAAAAGCAAGCCCAGGAACGACGCCTGGCCCGCGAACAACTCGAATCAGGCAATTAATTTAAGGAAGAACCGTGACCCTCATCTACGGCCATCGCGGCGCCAAGGGCGAAGCACCGGAAAACACCCTGACCAGCTTTCAGGAATGTCTCAAGCACGGCGTGCGTCGCTGCGAACTGGACCTGCACCTGTCCATGGACGGCGAGCTGATGGTCATCCACGACCCGACCCTCAAACGCACCACCGACCGTCGCGGCAAGGTCGTCGAACACACGGCGGCCGAGCTTGTGACCTATGACGCACGCAAGGGTGGCCCGGGCTGGATCAAGCCCTGCCCGATTCCGACGCTGGAAGAACTGTTCGAAAAATGCGACTTCGATCACTGGCAGCTGGAAGTCAAGAGCGCATCACGCATGCGTGCCGCGACCACCGTGCTGGCGATTCGCGAAATGGCCCAGCGTCACGGCCTGATGGACAAGGTGACCATTACATCGAGTTCACGCGAAGTATTGAAGGCAGCACTGGAACTGGTGCCGGACGTATCCCGCGGACTGGTGGCCGAGTACGCCTGGCTCGACCCGCTGAAGGTCGCGGCCAGTTATGGCTGTGAGATCCTGGCGCTGAACTGGACCCTGTGCACGCCGGAACGCCTGCAAAGGGCGCAGCGTCAGGGGCTGCATGTGTCGGTGTGGACCGTCAACGAGCCTGCGCTGATGCGCAGACTCGCCGACTTCGGCGTTGACAGCCTGATTACAGACTTTCCCGGTTTGGCCACTGCCACGCTCGAGAATTGCTGAAATCGGTCTCCCCGGCCGGCTCAGGCCACCGGCCGGAGCCGCTCAAAAAAGCCGGTTGAGGCCGTCGTACGCCGCTACCCGATAGGCTTCGGCCATGGTCGGGTAGTTGAACGTGGTGTTGACGAAGTACTTGAGCGTGTTCAGTTCGCCCGGCTGGTTCATGATCGCCTGGCCGATGTGCACGATCTCCGACGCCTGATAACCGAAGCAGTGAACGCCCAGCACTTCCAGGGTCTCGCGGTGGAACAGGATCTTCAGCATGCCTTGCGGCTCGCCGGCGATCTGCGCCCGCGCCATGCTCTTGAAGAACGCCTTGCCGACTTCGTACGGCACCTTGGCCTGGGTCAGCTCCTGCTCGTTCTTGCCGATCGAGCTGATCTCCGGAATGGTGTAGATGCCGGTTGGCACGTCGTTCACAAAACGCCAGCTACCGTTGTCCACGATGCTGCCAGCGGCCGAACGGCCCTGGTCGTGGGCGGCACTGGCCAGGCTTGGCCAGCCGATCACGTCACCGGCGCCGTAGATGTTCGGCACGCAAGTGCGGTACGCCTCGTCGACTTCGATCTGGCCACGGCTGTTGACCTTCACGCCGATGTTTTCCAGACCCAACTGGTCGGTGTTGCCGGTACGACCGTTGCACCAGAGCAAGGCGTCGGCCTTGATCTTCTTGCCGGACTTGAGGTGCAGGATCACGCCATTGTCCACGCCTTCGACACGGTCGTAGTCTTCGTTGTGGCGAACCGTGATGTTGTTGTTGCTGAAGTGATAACTCAGGGCCTGGGAGATTTCCGAATCCAGGAAGCTGAGCAATTGACCACGGTTGTCCACCAGTTCGACCAGCACGCCCAGGCCACTGAAGATCGAGGCGTATTCGCAGCCGATCACGCCAGCGCCGTAAACGATGAGTTTGCGCGGGGTGTGGCCGAGGCTGAGGATGGTGTCGCTATCGTAGATACGCGGGTGGTGGAAATCGATGTCCGCCGGGCGATAAGGACGCGAACCGGTAGCGATGATGATGTGCTTGGCCACCAGTTTTTCGACCACGCCGTTGGCGCAGACCACTTCGATGGTTTGCTCGTCGGCGAAGCTGCCGGTGCCGAAGAACACGTCGACGCGGTTACGGGCGTAGTAGCCGGTACGCGAAGCGACTTGTTTGGAGATGACCTTCTCGGCGCTTTTCAACACGTCCGGGAACGAGAACCAGCGTGGTTCGCCAATGGCCCGGAACATCGGGTTGGTGTTGAACTGCATGATCTGCCGCACCGAGTGACGCAGTGCCTTGGACGGGATGGTGCCCAAGTGAGTGCAGTTGCCGCCGACCTGGCGACGGCTATCGACCATCGCCACCTTGCGCCCTGCCTTGGCGGCGTTCATTGCCGCGCCTTCCCCCGCCGGGCCGGAACCCAACACCACCACGTCGTAGTTGTAGACAGCCATGCGTACTCCTCAGAACAGGCCGCGGCACCCTCGGCACCTGCGGCTAAATCACGCCAACCTGCGGCATGAAGGAACAATTTGGGGTCAGTGCAGAACCCGGACACAGTCTATAGAAGCGTCAACGCCGCGCACATTAACCCTTGGTCGCGTCGTAGGCTACTTTTGCCTGCACTACAACGCCAGTTTTCAATGCTCAAATCGCCACAATCACTTGGTTTTTTTGCCACTGAGGCGTTCAAAAGCGTGACTGCTGCGTGTGACGAAACCTGTATCGGCACGAATCACAAAAAATGCGCCGATATCGTGTTTTTCTGCGTAGTCCCAACCGCGCTCCGGGCCGAGAATCAGCAACAGCGTCGATAAGCCATCGGCCATCAATGCCGAAGGATGAATGACCGTGACCGACGCCAGGGCATGCGAGACCGGCGCACCGGTACGCGCATCGAAGGTGTGGGAAAAACGCTGGCCACCCTGCTCAAAATAATTCCGGTAGTCGCCGGAGGTGGACAGGCCATATCCGTCGACAAGCACGACGCGCTCGGCGACTTGCCGGTCATCCCGAGGTTCTTCCAGGGCAATGCGCCATGGCGAACCGTCGGCCTTCCTGCCGGACGCCTTGAGCTCCCCCGTCGCTTCCGCGAGGTAATCGTGAATGCCCATGGCCTCGAGCCTTGCGGCAATCGTGTCCACCGCATAACCGGCGGCGATGCTGTTGAAATCGACCTCGACGGCGGCGTCCTTGCACAACTGGTCGCCGTCGATGCGCAAATGTTGGTGACCGACGCGGCTGCGGGCTTCAGCGAGTGCTTCGGCGGTCGGGACCTTTTCCTCACGGGCCTGCGGGCCGAAGCCCCAGAGGTTCAGCAACGGCACCACCGTCAGGTCGTAGGAACCGTCGCTTTGCACCGACAGTTGCTCGCCCACGCGGACCAGTTCGAGGATCGGCGCAGGCATCGCCTGACAGCGGTTGGCCGGCAATGCATTGAAGCGCTCGATGTCCGAGTCACTGCGGTACGTCGACATTTGCCGGTCAATGTCAGCAAGGATTTGCTCGACCTCGACACGGACTTCGTCCGGCGCCGGAAGACCGGCATGGCGCACATACTTGATCGAATAAGTGCTGCCCATGGTCGGGCCACCGAAGTTTTCCAGAGTGTCGCCGTTGCCGCAGCCTGATAGTGCGCCGAGCAGCAAAAAAACCACCCCCTGCCACCTGATCAACAATTCCCGAGCCCCCCCCCCCCAATACCCCCCCCTGACACGCCGCCAGGACCAGCCATTATGCGATAGAACTGTGGGAGCGGGCTTGCCCGCGATGAGGCCAGAGCGAACAACCTCTCCCCCCCCCTCCCCCCCCCCCCCACGCCCCCCCCCTGACACGCCACCAGGACCAGCCATTGTGCGGTAGAACTGTGGGAGCGGGCTTGCCCGCGATGAGGCCAGAGCGAACAACATATCCCTCAATAGACAAAAGCAGCGCAAACAAAAACGCCCCGACCAAGGTCGGGGCGTTTTCATGTGCAACTAAGGCTTAGCGCGGGAATGCTGGCGGGTTTACACCGGCCATGTCTTCCATCACGCGAACCACCTGGCAGCTGTAACCGAACTCGTTGTCGTACCAGACGTACAGAACAACGCGGTTATCCTGGGTGATGGTCGCTTCAGCGTCCACTACGCCTGCGTGGCGCGAACCAACGAAGTCGGTGGAAACCACTTCCTGGGAGCTCACGTAGTCGATCTGCTTGTGCAGTTCCGAGTGCATGGCCATCTGGCGCAGGTACTCGTTGATCTCTTCGCGAGTGGTGGCCTTTTCCAGGTTCAGGTTCAGGATGGCCATCGACACGTTCGGCGTAGGAACGCGAATCGCGTTGCCGGTCAGCTTGCCCTTGAGCACTGGCAGCGCCTTGGCGGCTGCGGTGGCGGCACCGGTCTCGGTGATTACCATGTTCAGCGGCGCGGCGCGGCCACGACGGCTGCCCTTGTGGAAGTTGTCGATCAGGTTCTGGTCGTTGGTGAACGAGTGAACGGTTTCGACGTGGCCGTTGACGATGCCGTACTTGTCGTTGACTGCCTTGAGCACCGGCACGATGGCGTTGGTGGTGCAGGAAGCCGCCGAGATGATCTTGTCGTCAGGGCTGATGTCGCCATGGTTGATGCCGTGCACGATGTTCTTCAGCGCGCCCTTGCCAGGTGCGGTGAGGATCACGCGGGCAGCGCCAGGGCAGGCCAAGTGCTGGCCCAGGCCGTCAGCGTCACGCCATACGCCGGTGTTGTCGACGATCAGGGCGTTTTCGATGCCGTACTGGGTGTAGTCGACTTCGGCCGGGCTCTTGGCGTAGATAACCTGGATCAGGTTGCCGTTGGCGGTGATGGTGTTGTTGGCTTCATCAATGGTGATGGTGCCATCGAACGGACCATGGACCGAGTCGCGACGCAGCAGGCTGGCGCGCTTGACCAGGTCGTTCTCGGCGCCCTTGCGCACAACGATGGCGCGCAGGCGCAGGCCGTCGCCACCACCGGTTTTCTCGATCAGGATGCGTGCCAGCAGACGGCCGATACGACCGAAGCCGTACAGGACAACGTCGGTGCCTTTGCGGGCGGAAGCGTTCTGCTGGCCAACCACGTCGGCCAGCTCTTCACGGACGAACTGCTCGGCAGTACGACCATTGGCCTGGGCCTTGTATTTGCCCGCCAGCTTGCCCAGGTCTACCGAGGCGGCGCCGAGCTTGAGCTCGCTCATCGCCTTGAGCAGCGGGAATGTTTCGTGGACGGAGAGTTCGGTTTCGTCGGTCTGGCGATGACGGGCAAAGCGGTGTGCTTTGAGGATCGAAATCACCGAGCGGTTGATCAGGCTGCGGCCATAGATCGAGCTCACCACGTTGTTATTGCGGTAGAGCTGACCGATAAGCGGAATCATCGCTTCTGCGAGTGCTTCACGGTCGATCCATTCACCAAGACACTGGTCGGGCTTCTGAGTCACGGGAACCTTCCACATGTAGGGGCAGAAAAAAGGGGCTACATTATGCCGCCGAGTGACAGCCGTAGCAATGCGCGCCCGTCGTGCTTTACGTAACAATTCGTCGTTCAAAAAAATTACGCCGCGCTCCAGCCCAATAAAACCGGGACTTGTAGCGCAGTCAATTTTTTGGAGGGCACACCACCTTGTCCGTAACCCTCCGTAACACTCGTTGTTTTTGCCACTACATATTCATTAATTTTAGGTAAAAAAGCGCCGAATTTTGTCTTTACCACTACATTTCGCCAAACCCGTGCTTTAGACACAGTCAGCAACTGACAGGCGGCATCGTAGACCGCTACAATTACCGACTTTGTCGCAACGCTTGGAGCTCAACCTTCCGTGCCCGTTCTGCGTCTACCGCTTCTCCCTGCCGCGGCAGGTAAACAGCACTGGGGCAACCTGCCCGGTGCCGCCCTGAGCCTGGCCATTGCCGAGGCCGCCAGCGCTGCCAAGCGCTTTACCCTGCTGCTGACCGCCGACAGCCAAAGTGCCGAACGGCTGGAACAGGAGCTGGGTTTCTTCGCCCCGGATTTGCCCGTATTGCACTTTCCCGACTGGGAAACCCTGCCCTACGACCTGTTCTCGCCGCACCAGGACATCATTTCCCAGCGAATCTCCGCGCTCTATCGACTGCCGGAGCTGAGCCACGGGGTGCTGGTGGTACCGATCACCACCGCCCTGCACCGCCTGGCACCGACCAAATTCCTGCTTGGCAGCAGCCTGGTGCTGGATGTCGGCCAGAAGCTCGATGTCGAACAGATGCGCACCCGGCTTGAAGCCACCGGTTATCGCTATGTCGATACCGTGTACGAGCATGGCGAATTCACCGTACGCGGTTCACTGATCGACCTGTTCCCGATGGGCAGCAAGCTGCCGTATCGCATCGACCTGTTCGACGACGAAATCGAGACCCTGCGCACCTTCGACCCGGAGAACCAGCGTTCCATCGACAAGGTGGACTCGGTCAAGCTGCTGCCGGCCAAGGAATTCCCGCTGGAGAAAGAAGCCGTTACCCGCTTCAAGGCCCGGTTCCGCGAGCGTTTCGATGTCGACTTCCGCCGTTGCCCGATCTTCCAGGACCTCAACAGCGGAATCACCCCGGCCGGCATCGAGTACTACCTGCCACTGTTCTTTGAAGAAACCTCCACGCTCTTCGATTACCTGCCCCAGGACACGCAAGTGTTCTCATTGCCAGGCATCGAGCAAGCGGCGGAAAACTTCTGGAACGACGTGCGCAATCGCTATCAAGAACGCCGCGTCGATCCGTCCCGTCCTTTATTGCCACCCGCCGAGCTGTTCCTGCCGGTGGAAGACTGTTTCGCCCGCCTGAAGAGTTGGCCACGAGTGGTCGCCAGCCAGCAGGACGTGGAAACCGGTTCCGGCCGCGAGCGCTTTCCCGCGCGGGAATTGCCGAACCTGGCCATCGAAGCCAAGGCCACCCAGCCGCTGGCGGCGCTGTCGGGTTTCCTCGACCAGTTCCCCGGCCGCGTGTTGTTTACCGCCGAATCGGCAGGCCGCCGCGAAGTGCTGCTGGAACTGCTGGAACGCCTGAAGCTGCGCCCGAAGACCGTCGACAGCTGGCCGGACTTTGTCGCCGGCAAGGAGCGCCTGGCGATTACCATCGCGCCGCTCGATGAAGGCCTGCAGCTCGACGACCCGGCCCTGGCCCTGGTTGCCGAAAGCCCGCTGTTCGGCCAGCGCGTGATGCAGCGTCGGCGCCGCGAAAAACGCGCCGATGCCAACAACGATGCCGTCATCAAGAACCTCACCGAACTGCGTGAAGGTGCGCCAGTGGTGCATATCGACCACGGTGTCGGCCGCTACCTGGGCCTGGCGACCCTGGAAATCGACAACCAGACCGCCGAGTTCCTCGCCCTGGAATACGCCGAAGGCGCCAAGCTGTATGTGCCGGTGGCCAACCTGCACCTGATCGCCCGCTACACCGGCAGCGACGATGCCCTGGCCCCGCTGCACCGCCTCGGCTCCGAGACCTGGCAGAAAGCCAAGCGCAAGGCCGCCGAACAGGTTCGCGACGTGGCCGCCGAGCTGCTCGACATCTATGCGCGCCGCGCAGCCCGGGAAGGCTACGCCTTCGCCGATCCGAAAGCCGACTACGCCACCTTCAGCGCCGGTTTCCCGTTTGAAGAGACCCCGGACCAGCAGACCACCATCGAAGCGGTGCGCGAAGACATGCTCGCACCCAAGCCCATGGATCGCCTGGTGTGCGGCGACGTCGGCTTCGGCAAGACCGAAGTGGCAATGCGCGCGGCGTTCATTGCCGTGCATGGCGGCAGGCAAGTGGCGATCCTGGTGCCGACCACCCTGCTCGCCCAGCAGCACTACAACAGCTTCCGCGACCGCTTCGCCGACTGGCCGGTGACCGTAGAAGTGATGAGCCGCTTCAAGTCGGCCAAGGAAGTGAATGCGGCGGTCGCAGACCTGGCCGAAGGCAAGATCGACATCGTCATCGGCACACACAAGCTGCTGCAGGACGACGTCAAGATCAAGAACCTGGGCCTGGTGATCATCGACGAGGAACACCGTTTCGGCGTGCGCCAGAAAGAACAGCTCAAGGCGCTGCGCAGCGAAGTCGACATCCTGACCCTGACCGCCACGCCGATTCCGCGCACGCTGAACATGGCGGTGTCGGGCATGCGCGACCTGTCGATCATCGCCACACCGCCGGCCCGTCGCCTGTCGGTACGCACCTTCGTCATGGAGCAGAACAAGAGCACGGTCAAAGAGGCCCTGCTGCGTGAGCTGCTGCGTGGCGGTCAGGTCTACTACCTGCACAACGATGTGAAGACCATCGAGAAATGCGCCGCCGACCTTGCCGAACTGGTACCGGAAGCGCGCATCGGCATCGGTCACGGGCAGATGCGCGAACGCGAACTCGAACAGGTGATGAGCGACTTCTACCACAAGCGCTTCAACGTGCTGATCGCCTCGACCATCATCGAGACCGGCATCGACGTGCCGAGCGCCAACACCATCATCATCGAGCGCGCCGACAAGTTCGGCCTGGCACAGCTGCACCAATTGCGCGGCCGGGTCGGGCGCAGCCACCACCAGGCATACGCCTACCTGCTGACGCCACCGCGCCAGCAAATCACCCCGGACGCGGAAAAGCGCCTGGAAGCGATTGCCAACACCCAGGACCTCGGCGCGGGCTTCGTGCTCGCCACCAACGACCTGGAAATCCGTGGCGCCGGCGAACTGCTCGGTGACGGCCAGAGCGGGCAGATCCAGGCTGTCGGTTTCACGCTGTACATGGAAATGCTCGAGCGCGCAGTGAAGTCGATCCGCAAGGGTGAGCAGCCAAACCTCGATCAACCGCTGGGCGGTGGTCCGGAAGTCAACTTGCGCGTACCGGCACTGATTCCGGAAGACTATCTGCCGGATGTCCACGCGCGCCTGATTCTCTACAAGCGCATTGCCTCGGCCACCGATGAAGACGGCCTGAAGGATCTGCAGGTGGAGATGATCGATCGTTTCGGCCTGTTGCCGGAACCGACCAAGAACCTGATCCGCATCACTGCATTGAAGTTGCAGGCCGAGCAGCTGGGCATCAAGAAAGTCGATGGCGGCCCCCAAGGCGGTCGCGTCGAGTTCGCCGCACAGACGCCGGTCGACCCGCTGACCCTGATCAAGCTGATCCAGAGCCAGCCAAAACGCTACAAATTCGAAGGCGCCACGATGTTCAAGTTCATGGTTCCGATGGAGCGCCCGGAAGAGCGCTTTAATACTGTAGAGGCGCTTTTCGAGCGCCTCGTTCCGACAACTGCTTGAAGGACGCCGCATGCGCCTGTTTCGCTCACTGACTTTGCTGACCCTGTTGATGCCGGCACTGGTTGCGCCTACGGCATTTGCCGATGACCTGTATCAGGTCGAAATGATTCTGGTCCGGCAAAACGCCGTGCCGGCGATTGTCAGCCGTGCCGCGCCGGAAGACTGGGCGGCTGGCGCCCAACCCGTCAGCCCCGACAGCCTGCGCACGCCAAGCCTGAACGGCGAGGTCGAAAAACTCACCAGCAGTGCCGACTACACGGTGTTGCTGCACAAGGCCTGGCAACAGACCCTCGGCGAAGCTGGCAGCAAAGTGGCGATCAGCGACGGCAAGGAACAATATGGTCAGTTCCCGATCGAGGGCACGCTGAACATGAAACTGGGACGCTTTACCGACGTCGACGCCGATTTCTGGGTCAATCAGATCGATGCCAATGGCATGGTGACTGCCAGCGAGCGCTTGAAACAGGAAAGCCACACCAAGAACGGCCAGCTGAACTTCCTCGACAACGGCCACCTCGGCCTGCTGATCAAGATCACCTCGCTGACCGCCCCAGCCCCTCGCCCAGCTCCCGAAGAAATTCCGGACTGATTGAAGTCCCTATGTCAGCGACCCTGAGCAAACCCCTGGCGCCGTCCTGGGTCAGCCGATTCAAGGAACAGAGCCTGGAGCGTGGCCGTCGCTACGCGCTGGAGAATCGTGTCAGGATCGTTGAAGCCGGCGACGCCACGATCATCGCCGCCTGCGAAGGCTCTGGCGGTAACGTCTACCGTCAGACCATTCGCCTGCGCGAGTCAGCCAAGGGCACCCTGCTGATGGTCGACGCCACCTGCTCCTGCCCGGTCCACAACAACTGCAAGCATTGCGCAGCGGTGCTCCTGCAAGTGCAGGAAACCCTCGACTACCCCGCCGCCGCCAAAGACGCCGAACTCCTGGAAAAACTCCAGGCCGTCCTGGAAAACCGCAGCCCGAAAGCCCCGCCACAGGTGCTGGTGGACAATGTGCAGCCCGTCCCGCGCCTGTGGCTGGCCAGCATCGAGTTCAGCGCGTTCGAACCGCGCAACGGTCGAATGCAGCGTTACATTCAGCATCGCGCGGCGCTGTCTTTCAGTTACCTGGACGAGTACGTCAGCGGTCAGAAAAACGCCGACATCCTGATTCGTCAGGAAACCCAGACGCTGCGGATAAAACGCCACCCGGAAGTGGAACAGTCCTACCGGGAACAGCTGCGAATCCTCGGCTTCAAAGTGGCCACCCGGCAAAGCAAGGCCTTGCCGGAAAGTGCCGGCGAGCTGTTCGAGATGGTCAATGACAGCGCCTGGCTGACCTTCACCCTCAATGAACTGCCGAAGTTGCGCACCCACGGCTGGGAATTGCAGATCGACGAGGACTTCGGGTTCGACCTGACGGCGGTAGACGACTGGTACGCCACGGTCGAACAGGTACCGGAGCGCGACTGGTTCGACCTGGAACTGGGGATCATCGTCAACGGCGAACGCCTGAGCCTGCTGCCGATCCTGCTCAACCTGATGCGTTCCCACACCGAAATCCTCAACCCGGAACGCCTTGCCCGACGGCGCGACGACGAGCTGATCCTGGTCAATATCCCCCATCGCCCGAACTCCGAACACGGCCCGCTGCAAGTCGCCCTGCCCTTCGGCCGCCTGAAGCCGGTGCTGGCAACCCTCGGCGAGTTCTACCTGCAGGAGCCCGGCGAAACCACACTGCGCCTGAGCAAGGCCGATGCCACGCGCCTGAACCCGCTGGAAGACATGCCACTGCTCTGGGAAGGTGGAGAGCAGATTCGCACCTTTGCCCAGCGCCTGCGCGATATCAAGGACCACACGGCCACCGTCCCGGACGGCCTGAATGCAACGCTGCGCCCTTATCAGCTCGAAGGCTTGAGTTGGATGCAGTCACTGCGACAGCTGGAAGTGGGCGGAATTCTCGCGGACGACATGGGCCTGGGCAAAACCCTGCAGACACTGGCGCACGTCCTGAGCGAGAAAAACGCCGGCCGCCTCGATCGGCCGTGCATGGTCGTGATGCCGACCAGCCTGATCCCCAACTGGCTCGACGAAGCGGCGCACTTTACGCCGCAGCTCAAAGTCCTGGCGCTGTACGGTGCCAGCCGCAAGAAGCACTTCGACAAGCTGGCCGACTACGACCTGATCCTGACCACCTATGCGCTGCTGCCCAAGGATGTCGAACGCCTCGCGGCGCAGCCCTTGCACATACTGGTGCTGGATGAAGCGCAATACATCAAGAACCCGGGCAGCAAGGCCGCCCAGGCTGCCCGCGAGCTCAACGCCCGGCAGCGCCTGTGCCTGAGCGGCACACCGCTGGAAAACCATCTCGGCGAACTGTGGTCGCTGTTCCACTTCCTCCTGCCCGGCTGGCTGGGTGACGTCAAAAGCTTCAACCGCGATTACCGCGTGCCGATTGAAAAACGCACCAGCGAGGTCAGGCTTCAGCACCTCAACGGCCGGATCAAGCCGTTCCTGCTGCGCCGCACCAAGGAACAGGTGGCCACCGAGCTGCCACCGAAAACCGAGATCATCCACTGGGTCGAGCTCAACGAGGCCCAACGCGATGTCTACGAGACGATGCGCCTGGCCATGGACAAGAAAGTCCGCGACGAGATCACCCGCAAAGGCGTGGCCCGCAGCCAGATCATCATTCTGGAAGCGCTGCTCAAGCTGCGCCAGGTGTGCTGCGATTTGCGCCTGGTCAACGAAGCGCCCCTGCCAAGCCGTGGCAGCACGTCAGGCAAGCTCGACAGCCTGATGGAAATGCTCGAGGAATTGTTCGAGGAAGGTCGGCGGATCCTGCTGTTCTCCCAGTTCACTTCAATGCTGTCGCTGATCGAGGACGAACTGAACAAACGCGGCGTGGCCTACGCCCTGCTGACCGGCCAGACCCGCGACCGCCGCACCCCCGTGAAGGAATTCCAGAGCGGCAAGCGTCAGATTTTTCTGATCAGCCTCAAGGCCGGTGGCGTGGGCCTGAACCTGACCGAAGCGGACACGGTGATTCATTACGACCCGTGGTGGAACCCGGCAACGGAAAACCAGGCGACCGACCGGGCGTATCGCATCGGCCAGGAGAAGCCGGTGTTCGTTTACAAAATGATTGCCCGCGGCACGGTGGAAGAAAAGATTCAGCACCTGCAAAAGGAAAAATCCGACCTCGCGGCCGGCGTGCTGGATGGCCGCCAGGCCGGGGACTGGAAACTGCAGAACGATGATATCGAGGCGCTGTTTGCGCCACTGCCGAAAAACCTCGAAAAACGTTGAGATTTGCAGTGTTTGAACCGGCCTCTTCGCTGGCAAGCCAGCTCCCACAGTGACCGCGTCGAACACAATTTCTGCGAACGACACTGAACCTGTGGGAGCGGGCTTGCCCGCGAAGGGGTCGACTCGGTGTATCGACTGATCAGCCCTCGAGCACCCGCGCCAGCGTCGATTTCACCTTGCCCATGCCGTCATGCAAAGCCTGCTCGATATCGGCCATGGTGATCACCGCCGTCGACTTGCCCGCCGCCGGGTTCACCACCAGCGCCAGGCAGGCGTAATCCAGTTCCAGCTCGCGGGCCAGGGCCGCTTCCGGCATCCCCGTCATGCCGACGATGTCGCAGCCATCGCGCTCCAGCCGGGCGATTTCAGCCACCGTCTCCAGACGCGGCCCTTGAGTGCAGGCATACACGCCATGACTGCTGTAGCCCACGCCTTCCGCTGCCAAAGCCGCGATCAGTTGCTGGCGCAAAGGTTCGCTGTAGGGATAGCTGAGGTCGATATGGGTGACGTGCTCCAGATCATCGGCAAAGTAAGTGTGTTCACGACCGCTGGTGTAGTCGATCAACTGGTGCGGCACGCAGAAATGCCCAGTGCCCATGGCGGCATGGATGCCACCCACGGCATTGACCGCGAGAATCGCCTGCGCCCCGGCCTGCTTCAGCGCCCAGAGGTTGGCGCGGTAGTTGACCTGATGCGGCGGAAAACGATGCGGATGACCGTGACGTGCCAGGAACAGCACTTCCTTGCCGGCGTACTCACCGATCTGGACATCGGCCGAAGGGGCACCGTAAGGCGTGCCCACTGTCAGTGACTGACGAATGCTCAGGCCTTCGAGCTGAGTCAGGCCAGTGCCACCGATAATTGCGTAAACCGTCATAACGAACAGTCCTTAATCAATCAATTGAGCTTCTTTGAGCGCACCGACAGCGGTCAGCCAGCGAGGGTCCTGACGGTATTCGGTGCTGGCGAACGACTGGCCGCGCATCCGTGCAATACGCCCGGACGGCTTGACCTTCAGCCGCTGGGCAGCGCTCAGGGCGAGCTCGGCGGCCGCACGGTCGTTGCACACCAGGCCCATGTCGCAACCGGCTGTCAGCGCGGCTTCGATTCGACTGGCGGCATCGCCGACCACGTGAGCCCCCGCCATGGACAAGTCATCACTGAAGATCACCCCGTCGAATTGCAACTCGCCACGCAGGATTTCCTGCAACCAGCGCCGGGAAAAACCGGCCGGCTGGGCGTCGACTTGTGGGTAGATCACATGGGCGGGCATGACCGCGGCCAGTTGCTTGCTCAATTTGGCAAAGGGCACCAGATCGTTGGCGCGGATCTCATCGAGGCTGCGCTCATCATTCGGGATCGCGACGTGGGAATCCGCTTCGGCCCAGCCGTGGCCGGGGAAGTGCTTGCCGGTGGCCGCCATGCCTGCGCTGTTCATCCCGCGGATGAATGCACCGGCCAACAGGGCGGCGCGCTCCGGATCACCCTCGAACGAACGGGTACCCACCACCGCGCTGCGTTGGTAATCGAGGTCGAGCACCGGGGCGAAACTCAGGTCCAGGCCAACAGCCAACACTTCGGTCGCCATGATCCAGCCGCACTGCTCGGCCAGGTATTCGGCGTTCGGGTTGTCGGCAATGGCACGCATGGCGGGCAACCGCACGAAACCCTGGCGCAGGCGCTGCACGCGGCCGCCCTCTTGATCCACCGCCAACAGCAGGTCGGGACGAATGGCGCGAATGGCTGCACTCAGCTCGCGCACTTGCCGCGGATGCTCGATGTTACGGGCAAAGATGATCAAGCCACCCACTTCGGGCTGGCGCAACAATTGGCGATCTTCGGCCGTCAGCCAGGTACCGGCGACGTCCACCATCAACGAGCCTTGCAAGCCAGCAGTCATAGTTTTTCCTTGATAACAGAAAACCCGTCCCACACGAATACGCCGCCAGGGGCTGTGCCCGGCAGGTCGGCGGTATCGATGGGAAACGGGTTCAGAAACAGAGTCGGCATGGGCGGCTAGCTTAGCGGATGTCAGCTGCCGCGCCCACCCGTGTACGGTCAAACCTTGGCGGCAACCGGTGTCGATTTACTGCGCGGACGCAACTGGGCAGTGGCCATGGCCGCATCCGTCACACCGGATTCGGCACGCATGCCGGCGGCCAGGAATGGCACCATCAGACGCATGACCTGCTCGATCGAAGTGTTCACGCCGAAGTCGGTTTCGGCAATCGCGCGCAAGGCCTTGATACCGGACATGCTGAACGCCGCCGCACCCAGCATGAAGTGCACGCGCCAGAACAGCTCGATAGGAGGAATACGCGGCGCCGCTTCGTTGACCAGCATCATGTAGCGGCGGAACACCTTGCCGTACATGTCTTCCAGATAACGACGCAAGTGCCCCTGGCTCTGGCTGAACGCCAGCCCCAGCAAACGCATGAAGATCGACAGGTCATTGCCGCTGCGCGGCTGCACCACCAGCGCCTGCTCGACGAGGATTTCCAGCAACTCTTCGAGTGTCGGCCTGATTTCAGGCTTGGCCTGGCGCCGCTCCAGCTCTTTATCGAGACTGATGCAGAACGGCCCGAGGAACCGCGAGAAAACCGCCTGGATCAACGCCTTCTTCGAACCGAAGTGATAGTTCACCGCCGCCAGGTTGACACCTGCCTTGCTGGTGATCAGACGCAACGAGGTTTCAGCGAAACCTTTTTCCGCGAACAACTGCTCGGCGGCATCAAGAATGCGTTCAACGGTTTCCGACTGGGCCATGGCTACTCCGCCTGACAAACACTTGTTTGAAACATACGTTTCAGCCTGTGCCTTGTCAAGTCTGGCGGTTCGTTTTGGGAATGGTCGGTCAGACATTTAACCACACAACGACAAAGCTTCAATCCACTGACTGATTGACCGTCCGGCGGCGAGTGAAAAATGGAGCATTGCCAAGACCGCTCCACTGTATATAATCCCAGTCACTGTATAAAAAGACAGAGCGATCGATATGCTAAAGCTGACGCCACGACAAGCAGAGATTCTGGCTTTCATCAAACGCTGCCTGGAAGACAACGGATACCCACCCACCCGCGCGGAAATCGCTCAGGAACTGGGTTTCAAGTCACCCAATGCGGCGGAAGAACACCTCAAGGCGTTGGCCCGCAAGGGTGCCATCGAGATGACGCCTGGCGCCTCCCGTGGCATTCGCATCCCCGGTTTCGAAGCCAAGGCCGATGATTCCACCCTGCCGATCATTGGCCGGGTCGCAGCCGGCGCCCCGATTCTTGCGCAGCAACACATCGAAGAGTCCTGCAACATCAATCCTGCCTTCTTCCATCCGCGCGCCGACTACCTGCTGCGCGTCCACGGGATGAGCATGAAGGATGTCGGCATTTTCGACGGCGACCTGCTGGCGGTCCACACCACCCGCGAAGCCCGAAACGGCCAGATCGTGGTTGCGCGAATCGGCGACGAAGTGACCGTCAAGCGCTTCAAGCGTGACGGCAGCAAGGTCTGGCTGATCGCCGAGAACCCCGAGTTCGCCCCTATTGAAGTGAACCTTCAAGATCAGGAACTGGTGATCGAAGGCTTGAGCGTCGGCGTCATTCGCCGCTAAAGGAGGCACCATGCAGTTCCCACAGACATCACCACAGCAAGCCCAACTGTCGTTGTTCGAAGCGTTCATGGCACAGCCATTGGCGCCGATTCTGAAAGACGTGGTCGAGTCCCCCTGGAGCGCCGAACCTGACGCTTTCAGCGAGCTGTCACTGCGTGGTGCAGCCGGGAACTGCCTGAGCCTTCTGGCACCGATCCTCAGGGAATTGAGTCAGGACCAGGATGCACGCTGGCTGACATTGATCGCGCCGCCCGCCAGCCTGACCCAAGCCTGGTTGCGAGATGCCGGCCTCAACCGCGAACGTATCCTGTTGCTGCAACCGCGGGGCACCCAGAGCGCCCAGCAACTGACCTGCGAAGCGTTGCGCCTGGGGCGCAGCCACACGGTGGTCAGCTGGATCAACCCATTGAGCGCCCAATCGCGGCAACAACTGATCAGCGCCGCCCGCACCGGGGACGCTCAGAGCCTGAATATTCGACTGGGTTAACTGACAGGTATAACGCGGGCTTCCCCCCGCGGGGCTTCTCCATGGACAGAGAAGCCGATGAGTAGCGACATCAAGAAAAACGACAGACGGGGATCAATGAAGAACCCGCGTCCCCTCTTCCTTGTCGAATTCGCCTTCAACCAGGCGTCCTGCCATCTGCACACCGACGCTCAACATCGCCTTGGCGACTTCCACGTGTTGCCCTTGCAGGAACGCCTTGGCGTCCTCGGAGAAATCCAAAGTAACCAGAGAACCCTCGTCCTCGGCCCTGCGCAGCTCGATACGGCCGTCTGGTAACTCGACAATTTCTAGAAAGGACGTTGGCATAAAGGACTGTTCTCCACGAAAGGCGGGGATTATATAGGCATCGCTCGGGCTTCGCTTGGGATCTTGACCAGATGTCATCACCCGACTGCGAGTGTCAGCACTCGTTCAACCCTTCACGAAACCGGATCGCCAACGCTTTCAGGTTCTGACGCCAGCTCTCCAGCTCCTCCCGACTCAGTTCCTCCGGCGCGTCCTCTTCATCCAGATTGACCGCCTGAATCAGTGGCTGAGTCACGTCCCCTTTCGGCTTGTGTGGCGCGCGTGGCGGCTGAAACAGCGCAGCGTGGGCGGCCAGCAGCCTGGCCAGCCAGGTCTCCGGGTTATTGGCCAACTCGACCATCTCGGCCATTTCCGGAATGGCGATGGTTTCCAGCACCTCGCGAGTCAGCAACAACTCTGCACGGGGCGCATTGGCCTGAGGCAAGCGATAGAAACCGGCGATTTCATGGCACAGGCCCAACAGCGCGCCGTACAGGTGAAACAGCGCGGATTCGCGCCCGGCCTGGATCAGCGCCAGCGAATTCATCGCCCGACTTTCTTCAGTACGGGCCAGTGCTTCCAGCGACAAGCCGGCGAAGTAAATCTTCTGATTGGTGCGGGTATAAAGTTCGTGGGCCATGACGGCAGCCTCCACAACGAAATAATTGCTTCACGCAGGTTGGACAGTTTCGTGGATCAGCCGATCCGACCGCAAGCACAAAACAAAAAGGCCGCATGAAAACCCGAAGGTTTCCATACGGCCTTTAATGGCAATGGCGCTGGCTTCCTGTAGGAGCGAGCTTGCTCCGGGCGGCGTTCCGACGATGGACCTGAGAGCAACGCGGGCATTCTGAAGGCCCGCGTCATCGTTGACGTCCCTCGCGAGCGAGCTCGCTCCTACAAGAAGCCAGCGCCATTGCCATTAAAGGCCGCATGGAAACCCGAAGGTTTCCATACGGCCTTTAATGGCGATGGCGCTGGCTTCCTGGAGGAGCGAGCTTGCTCCGGGCGGCGTTCCGACGATGGACCTGAGAGCAACGCGGGCATTCTGAAGGCCCGCGTCATCGTTGACGTCCATCGCGAGCGAGCTCGCTCCTACAGGGCGGGGCAGCGTTAAGCCTTGGCTGCCGGACGCTTGTCTTCGACTTTCCACTTGCCGCCGTCGTAGAACGCCTTCCAGCCGGTCGGCTTACCGTCAACCTCGGTCTGCACGTACTGTTCCTTGGTCTTGCGACTGTAACGAATCACAGCCGGGAGGCCATCCGGATCTTTCTTCGGCGCTTCGCAGAGGAAGTGATACTTCGGATCGATCTCGTCCTTGTGCGGGATGATTTCCATCACCAGCGGAGCACGGGTCTCGCGGTTTTTCGGGAACTGGCTGGCTGCCAGGAACAGTCCGGACGCACCGTCGCGCAGAATATAGGTGTCGTTGACCTTTTCGCACTTCAGCTCAGGCATCTTCACCGGATCCATCTTCGGCGGCGCCGCATCACCGCTCTTCAGCAGTTTGCGGGTGTTCTTGCAGGTGGCATTGGTGCAACCGAAGAACTTGCCGAAACGACCAGTCTTGAGCTGCATTTCGCTGCCACACTTGTCGCACTCCAGGCTCGGACCTTCATAGCCCTTGATGCGGTAAGTGCCCTCTTCGATTTCGTAGCCGTCGCAATCCGGGTTGTTACCGCAGATGTGCAGCTTGCGCTTCTCATCGAGCAGGTAGGCATCCATCGCCGTGCTGCAAATCGGGCAGCGATGCTTGCCACGCAACACCAGCGATTCCGACTCACCCTCGTCGTCCGCGGCGATTTCATCGCCCGGCACCAGGTTCACGGTGGCCTTGCAGCGCTCTTTGGGTGGCAGGCTGTAGCCCGAGCAACCGAGGAAAACACCGGTCGATGCAGTACGGATCTGCATCGGGCGACCGCAGGTGGTGCACGGGATGTCGGTCATGACCGGCTGGTTGGCGCGCATGCCGCTTTCCGGGCTTTCGGCCACTTCGAGCTTTTTCTTGAAGTCGCCGTAGAACTCGTCGAGCACGTTTTTCCAGTCGCGTTCGCCTTGGGCCACGTCATCGAGATGCTCTTCCATTCCCGCCGTGAAGCCGTAGTCCATCAGGTTGGAGAAGCTCTCCGCCAGGCGCTCGGTAACGATGTCGCCCATCTTTTCCGAGTAGAAGCGACGGTTGTGCAGCGCCACGTAGCCGCGGTCCTGGATGGTCGAAATGATTGCCGCGTAGGTCGAAGGACGACCGATGCCGCGTTTTTCCATTTCCTTCACCAGGCTGGCTTCCGAGTAGCGCGCCGGCGGCTTGGTGAAATGCTGGGTCGGATCAAGCTTGATCAGCTTCATCGCGTCGCCCTGGGCCATGTCCGGCAATACGTCGTCATCGCCCGGCTTGGCGATCTGCGGCATGACACGGGTGTAACCGTCAAACTTCAGGATGCGGCCCTTGGCGCGCAGCTCGAAGTCACCGGCACCCACGGTGACGGTCGTCGACAGGTATTGCGCCGGCAGCATCTGGCAAGCGAGGAACTGGCGCCAGATCAGCTCGTAGAGGCGCTCAGCGTCACGCTCCATGCCCGACAGCTTGCTTGGCTCGGTGTTGGCGTCGGACGGACGAATCGCTTCGTGAGCCTCTTGTGCGCCTTCCTTGCTGCTGTAGACGTTCGGGGTTTCCGGCAGGTACTTCTTGCCGAACTCGCCTTCGATATAGGTACGCGCCATCGCCACGGCATCGGCCGAGAGGTTGGTGGAGTCGGTACGCATGTAGGTGATGTAGCCGGCTTCGTACAAACGCTGGGCCATCATCATGGTTTTCTTCACACCGAAGCCCAGGCGGTTGCTCGCGGCCTGCTGCAGGGTGGAAGTGATGAACGGTGCCGACGGCTTGCTGCTGGTCGGCTTGTCTTCGCGCTTGACGATGCTGTAGCTGGAAGCCTTGAGCTTCTCCAGCGCCGCCATGGCCTGGGTTTCATTGAGCGGCTTGAAGGCTTCGCCTTTCTCGCGAGCCACGTCGAAACGCACGGTCGCGCCTTTGGCGGTGCCGAGGTCGGCGTGAACTTCCCAGTACTCTTCCGGGATGAACGCACGGATTTCACGCTCGCGCTCAACCACCAGCTTCACGGCAACCGACTGCACGCGACCGGCGGACAGGCCACGGGCGATCTTGGCCCACAGCAGTGGCGAGACCATGTAACCGACGACGCGGTCGAGGAAGCGACGCGCCTGCTGGGCGTTGACACGGTCGATATCCAGCTCGCCCGGCTGGGAGAAGGCTTCCTGAATCGCCTTCTTGGTGATTTCGTTGAACACCACGCGCTTGTAGCGGCTGTCGTCACCACCGATGGCTTCGCGCAGGTGCCAGGCAATGGCTTCCCCCTCGCGGTCCAAGTCGGTTGCGAGATAGATGGTGTCAGCATCCTTGGCGAGCCGGCGCAGCTCTTCGATGACTTTTTCCTTGCCCGGGAGGATCTCGTACTTGGCTTTCCAGCCATGATCCGGATCGACACCCATGCGCGCGACCAGCTGCTTGCGCGCCTTTTCTTTCGGCGACAGTGCCGGCGCTTCACCCGCAGCAGCCTTGCCGCGCTTGGCGGCTGGCTCTTTGCTGGCGCTAGCCGAACCGCTGGTGGGCAGGTCTCGGATATGGCCGATACTCGACTTCACCACGTATTCGTTGCCCAAATACTTGTTGATGGTCTTGGCCTTAGCCGGGGATTCCACAATGACCAGCGATTTGCCCATGGATCAGAAAATTCCTGAATTCGAGAAGTGAAAGGCGATTGGCGCCTGACGCGGCACCGCTATATATAGTGGCAACAAGGTGAGGTCAAGCGCAGGGTATTGCGCGAACTCAGCTTATGGCTTGGTAAAAAGGCTGTCTTCGGCCTGCACCAAAGCAAAGCGTGGCACCTGTTCACCGTCAACCTCGATGGACTCCAGGAACATGCTCAAGGGACGTACCCAAAAGCCGTAATCGCCATACAGGGCTTGATAGAAGACCACTTCTTCTTCGGTTTCCGAATGCCGCGCAACACTGAATACACGGTACTGCGGACCTTTGTAATGTTGGTAGAGCCCAGGTTGTATCGGCATGATTTGGCCCTCACTCAAATTTTTTCAAATAAAAAACAAAATAAATCCGGAAAAACAAAAACCGGGGCACTTGGCCCCGGCTTCCATCAACGAGACGCTTAAACGCGTTCGAAGACGGTGGAGATGCCTTGGCCGAGACCAATGCACATGGTGGCCACCCCGAAGGTACCGCCATTCTGCTTCATCACATTGAGCAAAGTGCCGGAGATACGCGCACCGGAGCAACCGAACGGGTGGCCCAGGGCGATCGCGCCGCCGTGCAGGTTAACCTTCTCGTTCATCTTGTCGAGCACTTTCAGATCTTTCAGCACTGGCAGGGCCTGTGCGGCGAAAGCTTCGTTGAGCTCGAAGAAGTCGATGTCGGAGATACCCAGACCCGCGCGCTTCAATGCTTTTTGTGTGGCCGGTACTGGACCATAGCCCATGATTGCCGGATCCACACCCGCCACTGCCATCGAGCGAATCACTGCCAGAGGCTGGATACCCAGGTCCTGTGCGCGCTGCGCCGACATCACGATCATGCACGAAGCACCATCGGTGATCTGCGACGAAGTACCGGCAGTCACGGTACCACCTTTAGGATTGAACGCCGGCTTCAGGGCCGCCAGGCTTTCCAGGGTGGTTTCCGGACGAATGGTTTCGTCGTAGTCGAAGGTTTTCAGGAAACCGTTCTCGTCGTAGCCCTGCATCGGGATGATTTCGTCCTTGAACTTGCCTTCCACGGTCGCCTTGTGGGCGAGTTGGTGGGAGCGCACGCCGAAAGCATCCTGTTGCTCGCGAGTGATGCCGTGCATTTTGCCCAGCATTTCCGCGGTCAGGCCCATCATGCCCGAGGCTTTCGCCGCGTACAGCGACATGTGCGGGTTCGGATCGACACCGTGCATCATGCTCACGTGACCCATATGCTCGACGCCGCCAACGACGAATACGTCACCATTGCCGGTCATGATCGCTTGCGCAGCCGTGTGCAGAGCGCTCATCGACGAGCCGCACAGGCGGCTGACGGTCTGGCCGGCCGAAGTGTGCGGGATCTGGGTCATCAGCGACGCCATGCGCGCGATGTTCCAGCCCTGCTCCAGGGTCTGGTTCACACAGCCCCAGATCACGTCTTCGACTTCGTTCGGGTCGACCTTGACGTTACGTTCCAGCAGTTTGCTGATCAGGTGCGCCGACATGTCTTCGGCGCGGGTGTTGCGGTGCATGCCGCCCTTGGAGCGGCCCATCGGAGTACGACCGAAGTCGACAATCACGACGTCTCTAGGATTCAAGCTCATAAGTTCACTCTCACTCTAGTTGGGGGCGCTTAACCGAAGAAGCTCTGGCCGTTCTTGGCCATTTCGCGCAGCTTCGCGGTCGGGTGGTACAGCGCGCCCAAATCAGCGTACTGGTCAGCCAGGGCAACGAACTCTGCCACACCGATCGAATCGATGTAGCGCAGCGCACCGCCACGGAATGGAGGGAAACCAATACCGTAGACCAGACCCATGTCGGCTTCGGCAGCGGTTTCGACGATGCCGTCTTCCAGGCAACGCACGGTTTCCAGGCACAGCGGGATCATCATCCAGTTGATGATGTCTTCATCAGTGACTTCGCGTTGCTCGTAAACGATCGGCTTGAGCACTTCCAGCACCGACGGATCGGCGACTTTCTTCTGCTTGCCCTTCTTGTCGGTCTCGTAGGCGTAGAAGCCCTTGCCGTTCTTCTGGCCCAGGCGCTTGGCTTCGTAGAGCACGTCAACGGCCGAGCGACGGTCGTCCTTCATGCGGTCCGGGAAGCCTTCGGCCATCACGTCACGACCGTGGTGGCCGGTGTCGATGCCGACCACGTCCATCAGGTAGGCCGGGCCCATTGGCCAGCCGAATTTTTCCATGATCTTGTCGATACGGACGAAGTCCACACCGGCGCTGACCAGCTTGGCGAAACCGCCGAAGTACGGGAACAGCACGCGGTTGACCAGGAAGCCCGGGCAGTCATTGACGACGATCGGGTTCTTGCCCATTTTCTTGGCGTAGGCAACGGTGGTCGCGACCGCCAGTTCACTGGACTTCTCGCCACGGATCACTTCCACCAGCGGCATCATGTGCACCGGGTTGAAGAAGTGCATGCCGACGAAGTTTTCCGGACGCTTGAGGGCCTTGGCCAGCAAGGTGATGGAAATGGTCGAGGTGTTGGACGCCAGGATGGTGTCTTCCTTGACCTTGTCTTCGACTTCAGCCAGTACGGCCTGCTTGACCTTGGGGTTTTCGACGACCGCTTCCACCACCAGGTCCACGTGACCGAAATCACCGTACGACAGGGTAGGACGAATGCCGTTGAGCACTTCAGCCATTTTCGCGGCGGTCATGCGGCCTTTATCAACGCGGCCGACCAGCAGTTTGGCGGCTTCGGCCAGACCCTGCTCGATACCGTGCTCGTTGATGTCCTTCATCAGGATCGGCGTACCTTTGGAAGCCGACTGATAGGCGATACCGCCACCCATGATGCCGGCGCCCAATACGGCAGCCTGCTTCACGTCCTTGGCGATTTCGTCGTAGGCCTTGGCCTTTTTCTTCAGCTCCTGATCGTTCAGGAACAGGCCGATCAAGCTCTGCGCGGCAGAGGTCTTGGCCAGCTTGACGAAACCTGCGGCTTCGACTTCCAGCGCCTTGTCGCGACCGAAGTTCGCAGCTTTCTGGATGGTCTTGATCGCTTCAACCGGCGCCGGATAGTTCGGGCCAGCCTGGCCAGCCACGAAACCTTTGGCGGTTTCGAAAGCCATCATTTGTTCGATGGCGTTCAACTTCAGCTTTTCCAGCTTCGGCTGGCGCTTGGCCTTGTAGTCGAACTCGCCGGAGATGGCGCGCTTGATCAGTTCCAGCGCGGCGTCTTGCAGCTTCTCTGGAGCAACCACGGCGTCGACAGCACCAACTTTCAGCGCGTCTTCAGGACGGTTTTCCTTGCCGGCGGCAATCCACTCGATGGCATTGTCGGCGCCGATCAGGCGCGGCAAGCGCACAGTACCGCCGAAGCCCGGGTAGATGCCCAGCTTGACTTCCGGCAGACCGATCTTGGCCGCGGTGGACATGACGCGGTAGTCCGCCGCCAGGCACATTTCCAGGCCACCACCGAGCGCGATGCCGTTGATCGCGGCGACGGTCGGGACGTTGAGGTCTTCGAAATCGCTGAAAATCTTGTTGGCTTCCAGGTTGCCAGCAACAAGCTCTGCATCCGGCAGCTTGAAGTTGTCGACAAATTCGGTGATGTCGGCGCCGACGATGAACACGTCCTTGCCACTGCTGACGATCACGCCCTTGATCGAAGCATCTGCCTTGATGGTGTCTACGGCCTGACGCAATTCGTTCAGGGTTAGACGGTTGAACTTGTTGACGGACTCACCCTTGAGGTCGAACTTCAGTTCGACGATGCCACTTTCAAGAGCCTTAACCGTGATGGCTTTACCTTCGTAAATCATCAACTGATCTCCACGATATGGAAGCTGAACAGTACACGTCGGAAGCAGGCGACCAGCTTGGCAGGACGTTAAACGTCGATGCTACGCCAATCTGCCCGGCACACCCGCCAACGCGATAGTCGGGATTCTGTAGGAGCGGTCTGAAATACAAACGCTCAATTCATACGCCCGTTTGATTTGGGTACGCCACCTTCACGGAATTTCCGCCAATTGTCAATCGCCCAGAATGCGGGTTGAAATGCGACTTTGCGGTCATTTCTGTAAGACGAAGGCCTGCAACACGCGGCTGCATGTGGAGCCATTCATAAGATCAATCATTAGAAAAATCGCCCTAATTCGCTGCAGCCCGCGTTTAACAAGCTACTCTGGCGAAACCAAGGGGAAAAGTTGAACGCTTTGGCGAACGCCTGGCGCAAGATCAGCCCACACCGTTTTTACCGGCCTGCCTGGCCAACTCCAGCCCGATGATGAATGTCGGGCTTTTTATTGCATGGGAAAAACACCTGTAGGAGCGAGCTTGCTCGCGATGAACCCGAGAGCACCACGGGGTGTCAGGCTTCCCGCGTCATCGTTGACGACCATCGCGAGCGAGCTCGCTCCTACACAGGGGATCGGGGGTTCAGGCAAGCGCCTTGAGGGTGGCGTCGATGTGCTGCAACACCTCGGCCTCGCCCTTCTCGCCCCAATACAAGGCAATTATTTGCTTGTCAGCCTCGACCTTGTAGACGTTACCTGGCAATTTTTCGAAATGATTCAGCAACGCCTGATCCTCGCAGACCTCTTGCCACTGATTCACCCACAGACCAGGTGATTTTTGCCAATAGCTCCAGCACGCCGGCTGAGTGCCGCGGCGCGGACGATGGTACTGGGCGCACGGGCTCGGCGGCTCCTGGCTCAGCCAGTGCGGCCACTCCTGAGGCGCCAGTTGCATGGCCAGGCCGATGCGCCGGGCCTCCATCCGCAGGGCGATACGCCCACTCTGGGCACGTGAGGGGCGCAACCATGCCAGGGGGCTGAGTACCACCAGCAGGATTGACACCACTATCCAGACCGTCATATCTGTACTCCCGATTCTTGATGAGCCCATTGTGTCACTTTGGAACCAATGCGCTTGAAACCAGCCATACTTACCAATATTGCAATCCTCAGGAGGAGCACCTCATGCCCTACAACCATATTCTGGTCGCTGTAGATCTGACCGAAGAGTGCGACCCTGTGATCCACCGCGCTCGCGAGCTGTCGGTGAGCAACGGCGCGAAATTGTCACTGGTGCACATTGTCGAGCCGATGGCGATGGCCTTCGGTGGCGACGTGCCAATGGACCTGTCACAACTGCAACAACAGCAGTTCGATCAGGCCAAGGAGCGCCTCGACCGCTTGATCCTCAAGTATCCTGAGCTCTCCAGGGAATACAGCCACCTGACCTACGGCCAGCCACGCCAGGAGATTCACCACCTGGCCAAGGAGCAAACCTGCGACCTGATCGTGGTGGGCAGCCATGGCCGGCACGGCCTGGCACTGCTGCTGGGCTCCACCGCCAATGACGTGCTGCATGGCGCGCCTTGCGACGTGCTTGCGGTGCGCCTGCAAAACAAAAGCTGAACACTGCACCACCACCGTGTAGGAGCGAGCTTGCTCGCGATGAACCTGAGAGCGCCGCGGGGAGTCAGGCTGCCCGCGTCATCGTTGGCGACCATCGCGAGCGAGTTCGCTCCTACAGGGAGTGGATAGATCTACATATGAAAAGCCCGGCGCTCATCACTGAGCGCCGGGCTTTTTCATTGCCGGATCAATCAGGCATCCAGCTCGGCCCAACGCTCGACCATGATGTCGAGCTCAGCCTGCAACTGCTCCAGCTGGGCAATCACCGCAGCCGTTTCGGCAGCCGGGCGCTGATAGAAGCCCGCGTCCGCCATCTGTGCCTCAACGGCGGCAATCTGCTGCTCCATGGCTTCGATCTGCCCCGGCAACGCTTCCAGCTCGCGCTGCAACTTGTAGCTGAGCTTTTTCTTCGCCACTGGCGCTTCGACCGCTGCCACCACCGGCGCAGGCTCGGCCTTCACCACGGCGGAGTTCAGGTCAGCCTTGCCAGACTTGCTCTCGGTCACGCCCAGCAGGCGCGGCGAGCCGCCCTGGCGCAACCAGTCCTGGTAGCCACCGACGTATTCGCGAACCTTGCCTTCACCTTCGAAGACCAGGGTACTGGTGACCACGTTGTCGAGGAATGCCCGGTCGTGGCTGACCATCAGCACGGTGCCGTTGAAGGTCAGCAGGACCTCTTCGAGCAATTCGAGGGTTTCGACGTCGAGGTCGTTGGTCGGTTCGTCGAGTACCAGCAGGTTCGCCGGCTTGCTGAACAGCTTGGCCAGCAACAGACGGGCACGCTCACCACCGGACAGCGCCTTGACCGGCGTGCGCGCACGCTGCGGGCTGAACAGGAAATCGCCGAGGTAGCTCAGCACGTGGCGGCTCTGGCCGTCGATATCGATGAAGTCACGACCTTCGGCGACGTTGTCGATCACGGTTTTTTCCAGATCCAGCTGATGGCGCAACTGGTCGAAGTAGGCGACATCGATCCGGGTGCCCTCTTCCACTTTGCCGCTGGTTGGCTGCAAACCGCTGAGCATCAGCTTCAGCAGGGTGGTCTTGCCGGTACCGTTGGCGCCGAGCAGACCGATACGGTCGCCGCGCTGCAGCACCATGGAGAAGTCCTTGATCAGGAACGGACCGTCCGGGTGAGCGAAGCTCACGTTATCGAGCACCATCACCTGCTTGCCGGACTTGTCGGCGGTTTCCAGCTGGATGTTGGCCTTGCCGGTACGCTCACGACGCTCGCTGCGCTCGACACGCAAGGCTTTGAGCGCACGTACGCGGCCTTCGTTGCGGGTACGACGGGCCTTGATGCCCTGGCGAATCCACACTTCTTCCTGGGCCAGACGCTTGTCGAACAAGGCGTTGGCGGTTTCTTCGGCGGCCAGTGCCGCTTCCTTGTGTACGAGGAAACTGGCGTAGTCGCCGTTCCAGTCGATCAGGCCACCGCGATCCAGTTCAAGGATGCGGGTTGCCAGGTTCTGCAGGAAAGAACGGTCGTGCGTGATGAACAGCACGGCGCCCTGGAAATCCTTCAGCGCTTCTTCAAGCCAGGCGATGGCACCGATGTCCAGGTGGTTGGTTGGCTCGTCGAGCAACAGCAGGTCCGGCTCGGACACCAGGGCCTGGGCCAGCAGGACGCGACGACGCCAGCCGCCGGACAACTCGGCGAGGGTCTTGTCGGCCGGCAGTTGCAGGCGGCTCAAGGTGCTGTCGACGAGGGTCTGCAAGCGCCAGCCATCGCGGGCCTCGAGGTCGTGCTGGACGTGCATCAGCTTGTCCAGGTCGGCATCGGTGACGATGTTCTGGCTCAGGTGGTGATACTCGGCGAGCAACGCACCGACACCATCAAGGCCTTCGGCCACCACGTCGAACACTGTCCGCTCGTCGGCTACCGGCAATTCTTGCGGCAATTCGCCGATCTTGAGCCCGGGTGCGCGCCAGACGGAACCGTCATCGGGCTTCTGGTCGCCCTTGACGAGCTTCATCATGCTGGACTTGCCAGTGCCGTTGCGGCCGATGATGCACACCCGCTCACCACGGGCGATCTGCCAGGACACCTTGTCCAACAACGGCATAGCGCCGAAAGCAAGGGACACATCGCTGAATTTGAGCAGGGTCATGAGCTTCTCCAAAAACCGGGCGCGCATTCTACCTGACTTGAGGCTTCAGAAGGCCGGCAATTTCACTCTCGCTGTACTCTGAACGACAAATGTTGCGAACTGATGCGGGAACACCCGCAAAGCTTTCGCCGGCTGCTGGCAAAAGGCTAAGCTACAGACAATTCAGTGCGGGCCCGACCCGCACTTGTCATGATTTCTCTGCCCGGACGTCTCATGCGCAGTCGCCTCTTCAGACTTTTATCCTGTTTTCTTCTCTCTGCCGCTGCCGTTCAATCCGCCCAGGCGGTGGACCTTTCCACCCAACGCCAGTATTACGATGAAGCCAAACGCGCCCTGGCCAAGGGCGATAGCGGCCCGTACTTCCGATACAGCCAGGCCCTCGCCGATTATCCACTGGAACCGTACCTGGCCTACGACGAGCTGACAGCGCGCCTGAAAACCGCGAGCAACGCCGAAATCGAGAAATTCCTCGCCGAACACGGCGACCTGCCCCAGGCCAACTGGATGAAACTGCGCTGGTTGCGCTGGCTGGCGGAGCGCGGCGACTGGGCGACCTTCGTCAGGTATTACGACCCGAAGATGAACTTCACCGAACTGGACTGCCTGAATGCGCAGTACCAGATCAGCCACAACCTCAAATCCGAAGGTTATGCCAACACTGAAAAGCTCTGGCTGACCGGTAAATCCCAACCCGAAGCGTGCGATGCCGTGTTCGGCATGTGGGCCGCGGACGGCCAGCTGACCGAGCAGAAACGCTGGGAGCGCGCCAAACTCGCCGCCCAGGCGCGCAACTACCCGCTGGCCAACAGCCTGGTCAACGGCATGACCACCCTCGCCCCTCGCGGTCGCTTGCTGGTGGACGTCGCGCAGAAACCGGAGCTGCTCAACCAGCCGTCGCGCTTCACCCCGGCCGATGAAGCCATGTCCGACGTGGTCAGCCTCGGCCTGCGCCGCCTGGCTCGCCAGGACCCGGACAAGGCCATGGACCTGCTTGATGGCTACGCCAACAGCATGCACTTCTCCCGGGATGAAAAAGTGGCGATCGCCCGGGAAATCGGCCTGACCCTCGCACGACGTTTCGACAGCCGTGCGCTGGATGTCATGACCAAATACGACCCCGAGCTGCGCGACAACACGGTTTCCGAATGGCGCTTGCGTCTGCTCCTGCGCCTGGCGCGCTGGGACGATGCCTATCAATTGACCCGCCGCCTGCCCCAGGACCTGGCCACCACCAACCGCTGGCGCTACTGGCAGGCCCGCAGCCTGGAACTGGCGCAACCGCAGAATCCGGAAGCGCAGACGCTCTATAAAAGCCTGGCCCGCGAACGCGACTTCTACGGTTTCCTCGCCGCCGACCGTTCACAGTCGCCCTATTCGCTACTGAACAAACCGCTGGTGCTCAGCCAGGCCACCATCAACAAGGTGCGCAACACGCCCGGCGTGCGCCGCGCCCTGGAGCTGCACGCCCGCGGGCAGGTCGTCGATGGTCGCCGCGAGTGGTATTACGTCAGCCGCCACTTCAGCCGCGACGAAATGGTCGCCCAGGCCAAGCTGGCCTATGACCTGAAATGGTACTTCCCGGCGATCCGCACCATCAGCCAGGCACAGTATTGGGATGACCTGGATATCCGCTTCCCGATGGCTCACCGGGAAACCCTGGTCCGCGAAGCGAAGAGCCGCGGCCTGCATCCGAGCTGGGCGTTCGCCATCACCCGCCAGGAAAGCGCGTTCATGGACGATGCCCGTTCCGGTGTCGGCGCCTCGGGCCTGATGCAACTGATGCCCGCCACCGCCAAGGAAACCGCACGCAAGTTCAGCATTCCCTATAGCTCGCCACAGCAACTGCTGGATCCGGACAAGAACATCCAGCTCGGCGCCGCCTACCTGAGCCAGGTGCACAGCCAGTTCAACGGCAACCGCGTGCTGGCCTCCGCTGCCTACAACGCCGGCCCCGGCCGTGTGCGCCAATGGCTGCGCGGTGCCGACCACCTGAGTTTCGACGTGTGGGTAGAAAGCATCCCGTTCGACGAAACCCGCCAATATGTGCAAAACGTATTGTCGTACTCGGTGATCTACGGCCAGAAGCTCAATTCGCCACAGCCGATCGTGGATTGGCATGAGCGCTACTTCGACGATCAATGATCACTGTAGGAGCGAGCTTGCTCGCGATGGTCGTCAACGATGACGCTGGATGCCTGACACCCAGCGGCACTCTAATGTCCATCGCGAGCAGGCTCGCTCCTACAGGAGTTCCCCGGCGTTAATCAATCCATCACTGAACTGCAACGCCGCCAGCCGCGCATACAACGCATTGCTGGCAATCAGTTCCTGATGCGTGCCCACCGCCACCAGCTTCCCCTGATCCATCACCGCGATCCGGTCGGCGTTTTTCACCGTGGCCAGGCGATGGGCAATCACCAGGGTGGTACGGTTTTTCATCAGGCTCGGCAGCGCCTGCTGGATCAGGTGTTCGCTCTGGGCGTCGAGGGCGCTGGTGGCTTCGTCCAGGAGCAGGATCGGGGCGTCCACCAGCAACGCCCGGGCGATGGCCAGGCGTTGGCGCTGGCCACCGGACAATCCAAGCCCCCCATCCCCAAGATGTGTCTGGTAGCCATTGGGCATGGCTTCGATAAAGTCATGGGCGTAGGCGATTTTTGCCGCTTCCCGCACCTCGGCCGAAGTCGCCTTCGGATTGCCGTAGCGAATGTTTTCTTCAATGCTGCCGAAAAACAGCGCCGGGGTTTGCGACACCAGAGCGAAACAGCGGCGCAGGTCCAGCGGATCGAGCTGGGTCAACGGCACACCATCGAGCAGGATGCGACCCTCGGCAGGGTCATAAAAGCGCAGCAACAGGTCATACACCGTCGACTTGCCGGCCCCGGATGGCCCGACCAGCGCCAACGTCTCACCGGCATTGACGGTCAGGTTCAAGCCGTCGACCGCATAACTTTCCGGCCGCGACGGGTAGGCAAAACGCACATTCTGCAATTGCAGGCGGCCGTCGACCCGTTCCGGCAGTGTCACCGTGCCGGAAACCGGCGGCACAATGATGTTTTCCGAACGCAGCAACTCGGCAATCCGTTCGGCCGCACCGGCGGCGCGCTGCAATTCACCGATCACCTCGCTCAACGTACCGAACGCACTGCCAACGATCAGGCTGTAGAACACGAACGCCGCCAGCTCGCCGGCGGAAATTCGCCCGGCGATGACATCCATGCCGCCAACCCAGAGCATCACCCCGACCGCGCCCAATACCAGGACGATCACCAGGGTAATCAGCCACGCCCGCTGGAAGATACGCTTGCGCGCGGTGTTGAACGCCTCTTCCACCGTCATGGCAAACCGCCTCTCGTCCTGGGCCTGATGGTTGTAGGCCTGCACGGTCTTGATCTGGCCAAGGGTTTCCGACACATAACTGCCGATATCGGCAATCCGGTCCTGGCTCAGGCGCGAGAGGTTACGCACCCGGCGGCCGAAGATCAGGATCGGCGCGATCACCAGGGGCAAGGCCACCACCACGATGCTGGTGAGCTTGGGGTTGGTGATGAACAACAGGACGATCCCGCCGATCACCATCAACAGATTGCGCAGGAACAACGACAGCGAAGAACCGATGACCGACTGCAGCAGCGTCGTATCGGCGGTCAGGCGGGACTGGATTTCGGAACTGCGATTGTCCTCGTAAAACCCCGGGTGCAGATAAATCAGATGATTGAACACCTGGCGCCGGATGTCGGCGACGCAACGCTCGCCGATCCACGACACCAGGTAAAACCGTACGAACGTACCGATCGCCAGCCCCACGACCAGCAACATGAACAGAGCGATGGACTGGTTGAGCAAATGCGGTGACTGGGTCATGAACCCCTTGTCCACCAGCAGGCGGATGCCCTGCCCCATGGACAAGGTAATGCCCGCGGTGACGATCAACGCCAGCAAGGCGCCGAAAGCCTGCCAGCGATAGGGCACGATGAAACGACTGGCCAGGCGAAAGGCACGGCGGTGACGGGCAGAGAGCATCGCATTCATCCAGGACAAAGCAGTCATTAGGGTCAGCCTACACCGCTCAATGGGGTGGCTCGCTGCAAATCACAATGAGTCAGGTTAATTATGTCCTCCAACACTAGAGGCTAGACGCTATTGGTCTAAAGTTCGGGTAGCCACGTAACGGCATTTCTGGTGGACTGGTTCTGCCCCCCCGGAAAGATCGCAGGGAGTTGTCATAGCCCGGTCACCTGGCGGCTCTACAGTAACCACACTACCTGATGAGGAGACAGGCCATGTCCTTGCAACACAGCAGCGATGACAAGATTCAAGTGATCCGCACGCAACCAGGCCAGTCTCTGGGTTGCTCGATTATTGACGAGCAGGGTCGTGAAGTACCGATCACTGAAGAGATGATCCAGAAAGCTTGCAGTGAACTGGAAAAGCGATTGGTCAAACCTGCCGAACAAAAGTGATATAGCCATCGTCTTCTTGACCCGGCCCAGGGTTGGCCGGGTTTTTTATTGCCGGCAAAAAAGGCAACTACCCCCACTCTCTGTAGGAGCGAGCCCTGCTCGCGATGGTCGTCAACGATGACGTGGGAAACCTGACACCCCGTGGTGCTCTCCGGTTCATCGCGAGCATGCTCGCTCCTACAGGGGATTTGTGGTGCATGAAGATCCAGTGTGGGAGCGAGCCTGCTTGCGATAGGGTCGCCGCGGTCTATCAGATTGCCGTCGCCCCCAACGCCGCCACAATTCTCTGCAACTCAGCCGAGTCACCGTCGATACGCACCTGCAACCCGTCGATCTCACGGCGCGACGGGTATTGCTTGCGCAGCACATCGAATGCCGCACGCTGCTCGCTGACACTGCCGACAAGGCTGCGACGGAAATCCGCATCGTCACGACGCGGGTCATACACGCCACGGCACAGCATCGCCAACGCCCAGGCCGGGTCGCTTTGCGCATTCAGGGTCACGTGCGACAGCCACGGTGCCGGCAGCAAATCGCTCAGGCTGACGCGGGCCGGCTGCCCGAGGAAATCGCAATACGCCTGGTAGATCTGCGCGGTCCCCCGCTGCTTGCCATCGAGGCTGTAACCGGCAATGTGCGGCGTTGCCAGCACGCACAGTTCAGCGAGCGCCACGTCGACTTCAGGCTCGCCTTCCCAGACATCGAGCACCGCTTGCAGGTCTTCGCGCTCCAGCAGCACTTCGCGCAGTGCCGCGTTGTTGACCACCGGTCCGCGACTGGCATTGATCAGCCAGGTGCCGGACTTGAGCTGTTTCAGACGTTTTTCATCGAACAGATGCCAGGTCGATTGCGCGCCCTGCTTGGTCAAAGGCGTGTGCAGGCTGATGACGTCGCACGTCTCGATGATCTGTTCGAGGCTGACGTAGTCACCGCCTTCAGCCGCTTGCCGTGGCGGATCGCACACCAGCACCTTCCAGCCCAGGCCCTGCAGCACCTTGACCAGCCGGCCGCCCACTTCGCCGGCGCCGACCACACCGTAGGTCCGCCGGGTCAGGTCGGCGCCTTCGATTTCAGCCAGGGTCAGCAAACTGCCGAGCACATAGTCGACCACGCCACGGGCATTGCAGCCCGGTGCGCTGGACCAGGTGATACCGGCCTGCTGAAAGTGATCCAGGTCCAGGTGATCGGTGCCGATGGTGCATGTGCCGACAAAGCGCACCTTGCTGCCTTCGAGCAACGCGCGATTGACGTTGGTCACCGAACGCACCAGCAGCACATCGGCCTGCTCGACCGTGGCACGGTCGATGGCGCGACCCGGCACCCGGCGGATTTCACCGAAGCCTTCAAAGAAAGCATCGAGCAGGGGGATATTTTCGTCGGCAACAATCAGCATGGCAGGCTCCTTTGGCGGGTTGGCAGTTTAGGCGTAGATGATGCATCGCGCCTAGACGCATCTATCTGTAGGAGCGAGCTTGCTCGCGATGGACGTCAACGATGACGCGGGATGCCTGAGTGAACGTGGCATCCTTGCGTCCATCGCGAGCAAGCTCGCTCCTACAGAGGGTTGCTTACAAATCGGTAACACGGGTCTTTTCCTGACTGTTGCGTCAACGCGTAGAATGCGCGCCTGTGCATCAAAACCTTTTGGACGTTTCGCTATTGAATCCTGTAATCGAGAATACCGCCGCCATCGCTCCTGCGCGGACAACCCCCGTACGCCTGGAACTCAAGGGCCTGCTCGGCCTGGCCCTGCCCATCATGGTCGCGCAACTGGCCACCACGGCCATGGGCTTTGTCGATGCTGTGATGGCCGGCCGCGTCAGTCCACGGGACCTGGCTTCCGTGGCCCTGGGCAACTCGATCTGGATTCCGGTCTACCTGTTGATGTCCGGCGTCCTGCTGGCGACCACACCCAAGGTCGCACAACGTTTTGGCGCCGGGCAGTTTGACGAGATCGGGCCGCTGGTGCGCCAGGCGCTGTGGCTCGCTCTGTGCGTCGGGTTGATCGGCAGTGGCCTGCTGCTCGGCGCCGAGCCGATCCTGCACTGGATGAAAGTCGACCCGCAATTGATCGAGCCGAGCATGGGTTACCTGCACGGTATCGCCTTCGGTTTGCCGGGCATGGCTTTCTATTACGTACTGCGCTGCTACAGCGACGGCATGGGGCGGACCCGTCCGAGCATGGCCATTGGCCTGTGCGGCCTGTTGCTGAACATCCCGCTGAACTATGCGTTGATCTATGGCCACTTCGGTGCACCGGCCCTGGGCGGTGTCGGTTGCGGCTGGGCCAGCGGCATCGTGATGTGGTTCATGGCCTTGAGCATGGCCGGCTGGACGTTCTGGGCGCCCTTCTATGCCCGCACCCGTGTGCTGGTGCGTTTCGACCGTCCGCAATGGGCCGTGATCAAGCGCCTGGTCAGCATCGGCCTGCCGATCGGCATCGCCGTGTTCGCCGAGTCCAGCATCTTCGCGGTCATCGCCCTGTTGATCGGCAGCCTCGGCTCTACCGTGGTGGCCGGGCATCAGATCGCGCTCAATATCAGCTCGTTGCTGTTCATGATTCCGTACTCGCTGGGCATGGCGGTAACGGTGCGGGTCGGTCAGGCCCTGGGGGCCGGCAATCCCTGGCAGGCACGCTTCGCGGCGAAGGTCGGGCTTGGCGCAGCGCTGGTGTTCGCGGCGTTCTCGGCGAGCCTGATCCTGCTTCTGCGCGAACCGATCGCCTCGATCTACACACCTGACCGGAACGTGATCCAGATTGCGTCGATGCTGATTGTCTATGCCGCGCTGTATCAGTTTTCCGATGCCATCCAGGTGATTTGCGCGGGCGCGCTGCGTGGCTACCAAGACACCCGGGTGACGATGATCCTGACCTTGTTCGCCTATTGGGGCATCGGCCTGCCGGTCGGCTACGTGCTGGGGCTGACCGACTGGTTCGGCCCGGCCAGCGGCCCGAGCGGGCTGTGGGAAGGGTTGATTGCCGGATTGAGCTGTGCGGCGCTGATGCTGTCGATCCGCCTGACGCTCAGTGCGCGCAAACGGATTCGCAACAGCCGCGTGGCTGGTTGATCGCACAAAAAAAAGACCTGCTTTTGCAGGTCTTTTTTTGGGGGTGTCGTCAACCGGACTTCTTGCGAATCCAGTAGAGGTAGGTGCCCTCCTCCTCGTGCTGCCCCACCAGTTCGTGGTCGAGAAACACACAGAACTTGGGAATGTCGCGACGGGTCGACGGGTCGGTGGCGATCACCTTGAGCAGGCCGCCGGGCACCAGGTCACGAATGTGCTGGTGCAGCATCATCACCGGCTCGGGGCAGTTGAGGCCGGTGGCGTCGAGGGTGCCGTCTACCGGCGTATCAAGCATTTCACTCATGATTCACTCCTGAAGCTGGCCGGCATTGTCGCGCATTGCCGGGTGTTCGGTCACCTGTGGCATTACGCCGCCCTGGCGGGATGACCACTGACCTGTGGGAGCGGGCTTGCCCGCGATGGCGGACTCTCAGACTCACTCATGCAAGATGTGCCGCCGTCCTCGCGGGCAAGCCCGCTCCCACAGGGTTTGTGTGAAATTTGAACCTGTGCGTCAACGAGACTTGGGCTTCTTCACGTCCAGCCGACGCAAATGGCACGTCACTTCCTCGCGGTCGTGATACAGCTGCTTGCAGCCGATCTCGACCTTGATACCCCGCGCCTTGAAGCCATCGGCAATACGCTCCAGCAACCGTTTCACTTCGGCATAACGCTGTTTCATCGGCAGCTTGAGGTTGACCACCGCCTCGCGGCAATGACCGTCACCGATCCATTCTTCCAGCATCGCGGCGTTGCGCGCCGGCTTCTCGACGATGTCGCAAACCATCCAGTCCACTGGCTGCTTGGGCTTGAAGGTGAAACCGTCGGCCATCAGGTGTTGCACCAGACCGGTGTCCATCAGGCTTTCGGCCATCGGGCCATTGTCGATGGCGGTCACCAGCATGCCACGGTTGACCAGTTGCCAGGTCCAGCCACCGGGAGCGGCCCCCAGGTCGACACCGGTCATGTCGCTGTGCAGGCGCTCGTCCCACTGGTCGCGCGGGATGAAGTGGTGCCAGGCCTCCTCCAGCTTCAGGGTCGAACGGCTCGGCGCCTCCCGCGGAAATTTCAACCGGGGAATGCCCATCGGCCACATGGCCGAGTTGTTCGATTCGGCCAGGCCCATGAACACTTCACGGCCGCTTTTGAAGGTCAGCAGCAGGCGCGGCTTGTGCGCGTCCTCGACCAGTTTGCCGGCGGCCATCAACGCCTTGCGCAGGTGCACTTCGAATTTCTTGCAGAAGTTCGACAGTTCCTTGCCGTCGTTGGTGTCGACCATTTCCAGCCACAGGCTGCCGCACAGCGGAAAGTCCGCCATATGATCGAGGATCACGCTGATGCGGTCGGTTTCCGGCAGATCGATGAAAATCCCGCGGGCCCACTGGCGCGGGAAGATCAACTCGGCGAAACGCTGCCCGCGCATCAGGCGCTCGGCGCCGTCTTCTTCGGTGCAGACGAATTCGGCGCAAGCCGTGGCGGCCTTGGCCTTGGCATAACCGGCCACGTTCAGCCGAGCGGCAAGGTCGGAAATCTCGGAACAGACTTCACCTTCGAAGCCCGGCCGGCAATGCATGAATAGGGTGTTCATTAATACTCCTGGACCCTGTAGGAGCGAGCAGGCTCGCTCCTGCAAAGAGAGACCGCTTGCCCTGAAGCAAAGCCTGTCACGAAAACCGGCGCATGATAGCTGACTTCGGAACCTGGGGTCTGTCCATAGAGTCCAGTTATTAGCCAGCTACTTAAAACAGGGCTAGGTTTAATGCTCTGCCCGTCCCCTCTGTCCGTAGCCGTGCGGACTTAAAGGAGTGATCGCAATGCCGTCTCTCGATAGCCTGAAAACGCTCAAGACCCTGCAAGTCGGCGACAAGACCTACCACTACTTCAGCCTGCCCGCTGCCGCCAAAAGCCTGGGCGAGCTGGACAAGCTGCCGATGTCGTTGAAAGTCCTGCTGGAAAACCTGCTGCGCTGGGAGGACGAGAAAACCGTCACCGGCGCCGACCTCAAGGCGATTGCTGCCTGGCTCAAGGAACGTCGCTCCGACCGCGAAATCCAGTACCGCCCGGCGCGGGTGCTGATGCAGGACTTCACCGGCGTACCGGCGGTGGTCGACCTGGCCGCCATGCGCGCAGCGATGGCCAAGGCCGGCGGCAATCCGCAGCGAATCAACCCGTTGTCGCCGGTAGACCTGGTCATCGACCACTCGGTGATGGTCGACAAGTTCGCCTCCAGCAGCGCATTCGAACAGAACGTCGACATTGAAATGCAGCGCAATGGCGAGCGTTACGCGTTCCTGCGCTGGGGCCAGAGTGCCTTCGACAATTTCAGCGTAGTGCCGCCGGGCACCGGGATCTGCCACCAGGTGAATCTTGAATACCTTGGCCGCACGGTCTGGACCAAGGACGAGGACGGCCGCACCTATGCCTTCCCCGACACCTTGGTGGGCACCGACTCCCACACCACCATGATCAACGGCCTCGGCGTGCTCGGCTGGGGCGTCGGCGGTATCGAGGCGGAAGCGGCAATGCTCGGGCAACCGGTGTCGATGCTGATTCCGGAAGTGATCGGTTTCAAACTCACCGGCAAGCTCAAGGAAGGCATCACTGCCACCGACCTGGTGCTGACCGTCACCCAGATGCTGCGCAAGAAAGGCGTGGTGGGCAAATTCGTCGAGTTCTACGGCGACGGCCTCGCCGACCTGCCGCTGGCCGACCGCGCGACCATCGCCAACATGGCCCCGGAATATGGCGCCACCTGCGGTTTCTTCCCGGTGGACGACGTCACGCTGGAATACCTGCGCCTGTCCGGCCGCCCCCTCGAAACGGTGCAACTGGTCGAGGCCTACAGCAAGGCTCAGGGCCTGTGGCGCCTGCCCGGCCAGGAGCCGCTGTTCACCGACAGCCTGGCGCTGGACATGGGCAGCGTCGAAGCCAGCCTTGCCGGACCGAAACGCCCGCAGGACCGGGTGTCGCTGCCCAATGTCGCGCAAGCCTTCAGTGACTTCATCGACACGCAATTCAAACCCACCAGCAAGGAAGAAGGCCGCCTGGAAAGCGAAGGCGGTGGCGGCGTCGCCGTCGGCAACGCCGATCTGGCCGGTGAAGCGGATTACCACCACGACGGCCAGACCTATCGCCTGAAAAACGGTGCGGTGGTGATTGCCGCCATCACCTCCTGCACCAACACTTCCAACCCGAGCGTGATGATGGCGGCCGGGCTGGTGGCGAAGAAAGCCGTGGAAAAAGGCCTGAAACGCAAGCCCTGGGTGAAAAGCTCGCTGGCCCCGGGCTCGAAAGTGGTCACCGACTACTACAAGGCGGCCGGCCTGACCCCGTACCTCGATGAGTTGGGTTTTGCCCTGGTCGGCTATGGTTGCACCACCTGCATCGGCAACTCCGGGCCGCTGCCGGAACCCATCGAGAAAGCCATCCAGCAAGCTGACCTCACCGTGGCGTCCGTGCTCTCGGGCAATCGCAACTTTGAAGGCCGGGTGCATCCGCTGGTGAAAACCAACTGGCTGGCCTCCCCGCCGCTGGTGGTCGCCTATGCATTGGCGGGTACGGTACGCACCGACCTCAGTCGCGAACCGTTGGGCAATGACAAGGACGGCAAACCGGTCTACCTGCGGGACATCTGGCCAAGCAGCAAGGAAATTGCCGACGCGGTGAATCAGGTCAACACCGCGATGTTCCACAAGGAGTACGCCGAAGTGTTTGCCGGAGACGAACAATGGCAGGCGATCAAGGTTCCGCAAGCGGCGACCTATGTCTGGCAGGACGACTCGACCTATATCCAGCATCCACCCTTCTTCGACGATATCGGCGGCCCACCGCCTGTAGTCAAGGATGTCAGCGCAGCGAACATTCTCGCACTGCTCGGCGATTCGGTGACCACCGACCACATCTCCCCCGCCGGCAACATCAAGGCAGACAGCCCGGCCGGGCAATACCTGCGCGACAAAGGCGTGGAGCCGCGGGACTTCAACTCCTACGGCTCGCGGCGCGGCAACCATGAAGTGATGATGCGCGGCACCTTCGCCAATATCCGCATACGCAACGAAATGCTCGGCGGCGAGGAAGGCGGCAACACCCGCTATATTCCCACCGGGGAGAAAATGCCGATCTACGACGCCGCCATGCGTTATCAGGCTTCGGGCACCCCGCTGGTGGTGATCGCCGGCCAGGAATACGGCACCGGATCGAGCCGCGACTGGGCGGCCAAAGGCACCAACCTGCTGGGGGTCAAGGCGGTCATCGCCGAAAGTTTCGAACGGATTCACCGTTCCAACCTGGTGGGCATGGGCGTGCTGCCATTGCAGTTCAAGCTGGATCAGAACCGCAAGAGCCTGAACCTGGGCGGCAGTGAAACCCTGGACATCCTCGGCTTGACCGGCGTCGAGCTGACGCCACGGATGAACCTGACCCTGGCCATCACTCGCGAAGACGGCAGCAGCGAGAAGATCGAGGTGTTGTGCCGGATCGATACGTTGAATGAAGTGGAGTACTTCAAGTCCGGCGGGATTCTGCACTACGTGTTGCGGCAGTTGATCGCGTCTTGACCGACCGCTGACAAAGACACCGCCTTGTGGCGGTGTTTTTGTTGGGGACAGTCAGTAAGCTATCGCGAACAAGCTCGCTCCTACTTTGGTTTCAAGCCGTACTCAACATCAGCGGCGTGACACGGACTACTGTGGGAGCGGGCTTGCTCGCGAAGGCGGCGTGTCAGCAACGTTGATGTCGACTGACACGACGCCTTCGCGAGCAAGCCCGCTCCCACAGAATTTGGGGGACATCGCAAATCCCGACACAAGGACTTCAAATGATTGCCCTGCCATGGACGTTTCTGGCCCTGCTTTCCTTCGGCTATGGACTGGCGCTGACTTACGGCCATCTCGGTTGGCTCTCTGCAATCTCGGTATTCCTGTTACTGGTCGCCGGTGTAGCGGTACGCCAGCGCGAAATTCCATTTGTCCGCTATCTCGGCCACGGGCTGTTCATCGTCCTGGCTTTGACCCTGGCGACACATTGGCTTCCCGGCTTCTACAACGGTCGCGGTATCGCCCCCCAGCGTTTCACCGACAACGCCGTGTTGTTCGCGATGCACCTGAACCTGGACAAACCGCTGATCGGCTTCTGGCTGTTGCTGGTTTGCCCGTGGATTGTCGGCCGTCGTTCGCTTCGGCAATCGCTGTATGCCACCTCACTGGCATTGACCTTGAGCGCCCTGCTGGCACTGGGCGGCGCGCTGTTGCTGGGGATCATCGCCTGGGCGCCGAAATGGCCGGATCAAGCCTGGTTGTGGTTGCTGAACAATCTGCTGCTGGTGACGCTGGTCGAGGAAGCACTGTTCCGTGGCTACATCCAGGGCGGCCTGAGCCGCTGCCTGAAACACCACCCCCAGGGTGAAAACCTCGCCCTGTTGCTGGCGTCATCGGCCTTCGGCCTGGCCCATATCGGCGCAGGATGGCAGTGGGTGCTACTGGCAACGCTGGCCGGGGTCGGTTATGGCCTGGCCTACCGTTTCGGTGGGCTGGGCGCCGCAATCGCCAGCCACTTTGGCTTGAACCTGCTGCACTTCGGCTTGTTTACCTATCCGATGCTCGCCGGCTGACGCAAGGGTCATTTTGCGACGCATGGCTGATTATCGAAAAATAATCTCAATAATCCGCCGACCTTGCCGATACAGCACTTGAAAGCCTTGCGGATTAAAAAAGCCATGCGTAACAACCAGCCAATTACACAACGCGAGCGGACCTTCCCGGCTCAGCAACGGTTGATTTCCACCACCGATGCCAAGGGCATGATCACCTACTGTAACGACGCCTTCGTCGAAATCAGCGGGTTTTCCCGAGAGGAGCTGATCCGTGCACCGCACAACCTGGTCCGTCACCCTGACGTGCCGGCCGCGGTGTTCGCACACATGTGGGGCACACTGAAACAAGGCTTGCCATGGATGGGCATTGTCAAGAATCGCTGCAAGTCCGGTGATCATTACTGGGTGAACGCCTATGTGACACCGATCTTCGAAAGCAATCAGGTGATCGGTTACGAGTCGGTGCGGGTCAAGCCCACCGCCGAACAGATCCGCCGCGCCGAAGCGCTCTACCAACGCATCAACCAGGGCAAGTCGGCCGTTCCCTCCTCGGATAAATGGCTGCCGATCCTGCAGGACTGGCTGCCGTTCATTCTGGTCAGCCAATTGAGTTTCATGATCGGCGCATCGCTGAACTCCCATTGGGGGTTTGCGCTGGCTGCCGGGCTCTCGGTGCCGCTGGGCCTGATGGGCCTTCAATGGCAACAGCGTGGCCTCAAGCGCTTGCTGCGCCTGGCCGAGCAGACCACCTCCGATCCATTGATCGCACAGATGTACACTGACAGTCGCGGCGCCCAGGCACGCCTGGAGATGTCCATCCTCAGTCAGGAAGCACGCCTGAAAACCTGCCTGACGCGCCTGCAGGACACCGCCGAACACCTGACCGACCAGGCCAGGCAGTCCGATGCCCTGGCGCACAACAGCTCCAGCGGCCTGGAACGTCAACGCGTCGAAACCGAGCAAGTGGCCACCGCGGTCAACCAGATGGCCGCCACCACCCAGGAAGTCGCCAGCCACGTGCAACGCACCGCTGATGCCACCCAGGAAGCCAATCGCCTGACCGGTCGTGGTCGTGACATTGCCGGGGAAACCCGCGAAGCCATCCAGCGCCTGTCGGTGGTGGTCGGTGAAACCGGCGTGACCGTGACCCAGCTGGCCAAGGACAGCAACGAAATCGGTGGCGTGGTCGACGTGATCAAAGGCATCGCCGACCAGACCAACCTGCTGGCCCTGAACGCCGCCATCGAAGCGGCCCGTGCCGGCGAGATGGGTCGTGGTTTTGCGGTGGTCGCCGACGAAGTCCGTCAACTGGCGCAACGCACCAGCGAGTCCACCGGGCAGATTCATGCGCTGATCGCCAAGCTCCAGCAAACCGCCGGCACCGCGGTGCAGACCATGGAAGCCGGGCATCGCCAGGCCGAAGAAGGCGTGGCGCGGGTACTGGAAGCGGACCAGGCACTGGTGGGGATCAGCGAAGCGGTGGCCAACATTACCGACATGACCACCCAGATCGCGGCCGCGACCGAAGAGCAAAGCGCCGTGGCCGAAGAAATCAGCCGCAACATCAGCAACATCTCGGAGCTGGCGGACCAGACCTCGGAACAGGCACAGAACTCGGCATTGCTGAGTGAAGAGCTGACCAAGACCGCCAATACCCAGTATTCGCTGGTGGAGCGTTTTAACCGCTGAGTGATGCTGGAAAAAACAAAACCCGGACGGTGAAGGCCTCCGGGTTTTTTATTGCCAATCTGGAAGTGAAGTTGCCTGTCCGGGCCTCATCGCTGGCAAGCCAGCTCCCACAGTGACTCGCGGTGTGACTCGATTTTGTGCCCAATGCAAAAACCTGTGGGAGCTGGCTTGCCAGCGAAGAGGCCATCACTGCCGGCAAAAAATCTCACTGAAGAAATGCAGCCACCCGCCCCGCAGCAGCCTCCATATGCTGCTCATGGGTAAACCCGGAAGCCTTCAACGGCTTCAAGTCATGATCCCCTGCCACCAGCCACAACACGTCGATACCCGGCGATAGCGCATACCCCTCGACCGCCTCACGATTGCCCAGCGCATCGCGCTCGCCCTGCACGATCAAGGTCCGGGTCTTCAGGTCGGCCAAATGCTCGACCCGTGGCTTCTCCGGCTTGCCCACCGCATAGAACGGATACCCCAGGCACACCAGCGCATCCGCCCCCAGCTCATCGGCCAGCAGACTGGCCATCCGCCCGCCCATGGACTTGCCGCCCACGGCCAGCGGCCCAGTGACATGGCGTCGCACCTGGGCATACACCTCGCGCCAGCATTCCAGCAGTTTCGGTGCCGGGTTCGGTGGGCGCTTGCCGCCGTCGATGCGCCGCTGCGCCATGTACGGAAATTCGAAGCGCAACACGTTGATGCCTTGAACGGCGAGGCGTGCAGCCATGTCGCTCATCCAGTCGCTGTCCATCGGTGCGCCGGCGCCGTGGGCGAGGATCAGCGTCGCCGCAGCCTTGCCAGCCGCGGTATTCCACAACCATCCATGATCCCGCACGCACTGCGCCCATTGATCCCCGTCAATACCGGCCTTGTGCCCTTTGTCCATGCTTGCCTCGCTTTAGTCTGCCTATAACTCCGGCCAAAGAGTGCGCTGCCAAGCGCTGCGCGCTCACTTCGGCTGAACCGTGGATGGGGAACCATGAACACTTCTATCAGTACCGCCTACAACTACAAGGTGGTCCGCCAATTCGCCATTATGACGGTGGTGTGGAGCATCGTCGGCATGGGGCTCGGGGTTTTTCTCGCCGCCCAGTTGGTCTGGCCCGAACTCAACTTCAATTTGCCGTGGACCAGCTTCGGCCGCTTGCGCCCGCTGCACACCAACGCCGTGATCTTCGCCTTCGGCGGCTGCGCGTTGTTTGCCAGTTCGTTCTATTCGGTGCAACGCACCTGCCAGACACAGCTGTTTGCGCCGAAAATCGCCGCGTTCTGTTTCTGGGGCTGGCAGCTGGTGATCCTGCTGGCGGCCATCAGCCTGCCGCTGGGCTACACCAGCTCCAAGGAATACGCCGAGCTGGAATGGCCGATCGACATCCTGATCACCATCGTCTGGGTCGCCTACGCCATCGTGTTCTTCGGCACGATCATGCAGCGCAAGACCAAACACATCTACGTCGGTAACTGGTTCTTCGGGGCGTTCATCGTCACCGTGGCGATCCTGCACATCGTCAACAACATGGAACTGCCGGTCAGCTTCACCAAGTCCTACTCGCTGTACTCGGGTGCCACCGATGCGATGGTGCAATGGTGGTACGGCCACAACGCCGTAGGTTTTTTCCTCACCGCCGGTTTCCTCGGGATGATGTACTACTTCGTGCCGAAACAGGCCGAGCGCCCGGTGTATTCCTATCGCCTGTCGATCGTGCACTTCTGGGCGCTGATCACCCTGTACATCTGGGCCGGCCCGCACCACCTGCACTACACCGCGCTGCCGGACTGGGCGCAGTCGCTGGGCATGGTGATGTCGCTGATCCTGCTGGCACCGAGCTGGGGCGGGATGATCAACGGCATGATGACCCTGTCGGGTGCCTGGCATAAGTTGCGCAGCGACCCGGTCCTGCGCTTCCTCGTGGTGTCGCTGGCGTTCTACGGCATGTCGACCTTCGAAGGGCCGATGATGGCGATCAAGACGGTCAACGCCCTCTCCCACTACACCGACTGGACCATCGGCCACGTACACGCCGGCGCGCTCGGCTGGGTGGCGATGATCTCCATCGGCGCGCTGTACCACATGATCCCGAAAGTCTTCGGCCGCGAGCAGATGCACAGCATCGGCCTGATCAACGCGCACTTCTGGCTCGCCACTATCGGCACCGTGCTGTACATCGCCTCAATGTGGGTCAACGGTATCGCCCAGGGCCTGATGTGGCGTGCGGTGAACGAGGACGGCACGCTGACCTACTCCTTCGTCGAAACCCTGGTGGCCAGCCATCCAGGCTTCGTCGTGCGGCTGGTGGGCGGGGCGATCTTCCTCAGCGGCATGTTGCTGATGGCCTACAACACCTGGCGTACCGTGCGGGCCTCGCAGCCTGCCGAAGTCGCCGCTGCCGCGCAGATGGCCTGAGGAGTCCGCCATGAAACACGAAACTATCGAGAAAAACGTCGGCCTGTTGCTGCTGCTGATGATCCTGGCCGTGAGCATCGGCGGCCTGACCCAGATCGTCCCGCTGTTCTTCCAGGACGTGACCAACAAACCGGTGGAAGGCATGAAGCCCTACACCGCGCTGCAACTGGAAGGTCGCGACATCTATATCCGCGAAGGCTGTGTCGGCTGTCACTCGCAGATGATCCGTCCGTTCCGCGCCGAGACCGAACGCTACGGGCACTACTCGGTGGCCGGTGAAAGCGTCTGGGATCACCCGTTCCTGTGGGGCTCGAAACGTACTGGCCCGGACCTGGCGCGGGTCGGCGCGCGCTACTCCGATGACTGGCATCGCGCGCACCTGTACAACCCGCGCAACGTCGTGCCGGAGTCAAAGATGCCGGCCTACCCGTGGCTGGTGGCCAACCAGCTCGACAGCAGTCATACCGAAACCAAGATCAAGGCCATGCGCACCCTGGGCGTGCCGTACACCGACGCGGACATCACCGGCGCCGTCGCCTCGCTCAAGGGCAAGAGCGAAATGGATGCGCTGGTCGCCTACCTGCAAGTGCTCGGCACTGCGATCAAGAGCAAGAGGTGAGCCATGGTTGTCGAGATGAGCACTGGAATGATCCGTGGCCTGGGCACCGTCGTTGTCTTCATCGCCTTCGTCGGCCTGACCCTGTGGGTGTTCAACGGCAAGCGCGGCCCGGCATTCGCCGAAGCGCGCCTGCTGCCGTTCGCCGATGAGCCGCAATCCGAAAACAGCAATCAACAAGAATCCGCCGCAAGGAGTACCCGGCCATGACCACCTTCTGGAGTACGTGGATCTGCGTACTGACCATCGGCAGCCTGATCGGCCTGACCTGGCTGCTGATCGGCACCCGCAAGGGCGAAACCAAGGGCAGCGTCGACCAGACCATGGGCCACAGCTTCGACGGCATCGAGGAGTACGACAACCCGTTGCCGCAATGGTGGTTCATGCTGTTCGCCGGCACCCTGGTGTTTGCGGTCGGGTACCTGGTCCTCTATCCCGGCCTGGGCAACTGGAAAGGCATCCTCCCCGGCTATGAAAACGGCTGGACCGGCGTGCACGAGTGGGAAAAGGAAATGGCCAGGGCTGACGCGAAGTTCGGGCCGATCTTCGCCAGATTTGCGGCGATGCCCGTGGAAGAAGTGGCCAAGGACCCACAGGCGCTGAAAATGGGTGGCCGCCTGTTTGCCTCCAACTGCTCGGTGTGCCACGGCTCGGATGCCAAGGGTGCATACGGCTTCCCCAACCTGACCGACAGCGACTGGCGCTGGGGCGGCAGCGCGGACACCATCAAGACCACCATCATGGGTGGCCGGATGGCGGCGATGCCGGCCTGGGGTGAAGTCCTGGGGGAAGACGGCGTGAAGAACGTCGCCGCGTATGTGCGCAATGGCCTGGCCGGCCTGCCGTTGCCGGCCGACAGCAAAGCCGACCTGCAAGCCGGACAGCAAGCGTTCAGCACCACCTGCGTCGCCTGTCACGGGGCAAACGGCCAGGGCACTGAAGCCATGGGCGCGCCGAACCTGACGCACCCGACCGGCTTCATTTACGGCACCAGCCTCACGCAGCTCGAGCAAACGATTCGTCATGGTCGCCAGGGCCATATGCCGGCGCAAAACGAACTGCTCGGCAATGATAAAGTGCAGCTTTTGGCGGCGTACGTTTACAGCCTGTCGCACGCCTCCGGTTCCGGGCATTTGCCGACCGAAGACAAGGTCGAATAAATCTTGACCGCTCTACTGCCGCATTCACCCGAATGCGGCAGCCTCCCTGCCTCTTTGCGACGCATTGTCGCACCCTCTTCGACTCTTCCTTTCGGTTCCCCGGATTCACGTCTAAGCTTCCCCCGATGCTGGCCGGCAAGCACCGGTTCCAGGTCGACCTGAAGCGAGGTGTTCGACGATTTTGCCCGATGACAGGCCGCAAAGGCCGGTAATACCGGCTGTCGCGCCAATTGCCATTGGTCACTCGATCGTTGCGTTTTAACACACCCCGTTACATGTGGCCTGAACCCCTCGCCTTTCAAGTTCGCCAGGACAATTTGCCCACGGGTATTTTTGTCCTTACGCGGCGCATGGAAAGGCCGCAGAATCAGCATTTGAAAGCATTGACCCAGGTCATGGCGCGTTGCAATGACCCCCTGCTTTCTCCATACTTGCGGCCGATTTTTAATCCTAATAAAACACCCAAACCGTGGAACCTTAGAATGAGCACAGCAATCAGTCCGACTGCTTATAACTATAAGGTAGTCCGCCAGTTCGCCATCATGACGGTGGTCTGGGGGATCCTTGGCATGGGGCTCGGTGTCTTCATCGCCTCGCAACTGGTCTGGCCGGAGTTGAATTTCGGTCTGCCGTGGACGAGCTTTGGACGCCTGCGCCCGTTGCACACCAACCTGGTGATTTTCGCCTTCGGTGGATGTGCACTGTTTGCCACTTCTTATTACGTCGTGCAGCGAACCTGCCAAACGCGACTGATTTCCGACAGCCTCGCCGCCTTCACCTTCTGGGGATGGCAAGCGGTGATTGTCGGCGCGATCATTACCTTGCCGATGGGTTTCACCACCACCAAGGAATACGCGGAACTGGAATGGCCCCTGGCTATTCTGCTGGCCATTGTCTGGGTCACCTACGGTCTGGTGTTCTTCGGCACCATCGTCAAGCGCAAGACCAAGCACATCTATGTGGGTAACTGGTTCTACGGCGCGTTCATCGTCGTGACCGCGATGCTGCACATCGTCAACCACATGTCGCTGCCGGTCAGCCTGTTCAAGTCCTACTCGGCCTACTCGGGTGCCACCGACGCGATGATCCAGTGGTGGTACGGCCACAACGCCGTGGGCTTCTTCCTGACCACCGGCTTCCTGGGGATGATGTACTACTTCGTGCCGAAACAGGCCGAGCGTCCGATCTACTCCTATCGCCTGTCGATCGTGCACTTCTGGGCGCTGATCACCCTGTATATCTGGGCCGGTCCGCACCACCTGCACTACACCGCGCTGCCGGACTGGGCGCAGTCCCTGGGCATGGCCATGTCGATCATCCTGCTGGCGCCAAGCTGGGGCGGCATGATCAACGGCATGATGACCCTGTCGGGCGCCTGGCATAAGCTGCGCACCGACCCGATCCTGCGTTTCCTCGTGGTGTCCCTGGCGTTCTACGGCATGTCGACCTTCGAAGGTCCGATGATGGCGATCAAGACCGTCAACTCGCTGTCGCACTACACCGACTGGACCATCGGCCACGTACACGCCGGCGCTCTGGGCTGGGTGGCGATGATCTCCATCGGCGCCATCTACCACATGATCCCGAAACTGTTCGGTCGTGCGCAGATGCACAGTACCGGCCTGATCAACGCGCACTTCTGGCTCGCGACCATCGGTACCGTCCTGTACATCGCCTCGATGTGGGTCAACGGCATCACCCAGGGCCTGATGTGGCGTGCAATCAACGACGACGGCACCCTCACCTACTCGTTCGTCGAAGCGCTGCAAGCCAGCCACCCAGGTTTCATCGTCCGCGCCTTGGGCGGTGCGTTCTTCGCCAGCGGCATGCTGCTGATGGCCTACAACGTGTTCCGCACCGTTCGTGCCTCGGATCCGGTTGAAGCCGAAGCCGCCGCCAAGATTGCCGTAGTTGGAGCTCACTGATGAAGCATGAAGCAGTCGAGAAGAATATTGGCCTGCTGGCCTTCTTCATGGTCATCGCCGTCAGCGTCGGCGGCCTGACCCAGATCGTTCCGCTGTTTTTCCAGGACGTCACCAACAAGCCGGTCGAGGGCATGAAGCCGCGCACCGCCCTTGAACTGGAAGGCCGGGACGTTTATATCGCCAACGGTTGTGTCGGCTGCCACTCGCAGATGATCCGTCCGTTCCGGGCCGAGACCGAACGCTACGGCCACTACTCGGTCGCCGGCGAAAGCGTCTGGGACCACCCGTTCCTGTGGGGTTCCAAGCGTACCGGTCCGGACCTGGCCCGTGTCGGCGGTCGTTACTCCGATGACTGGCAGCGTGCGCACTTGTACAACCCGCGCAACGTCGTGCCTGAGTCGAAAATGCCGGCCTACCCGTTCCTCGTGGAAAACAAGCTCGACGGCAAAGACACCGCCAGGAAAATGGAAGTCTTGCGCACGCTCGGCGTCCCTTATACCGACGAAGACATCGCCGGTGCGAAGGATGCCGTGAAGGGCAAAACCGAAATGGACGCGCTGGTGGCCTATCTGCAAGGCCTGGGCACCATCATCAAAAGCAAACGGTGATCTAAATGGATATCGGGATGATTCGTGGCCTGGGCACCGTCGTCGTGATGGTTGCCTTTATCGGACTGGCCCTTTGGGTGTTCAGTCCCAAGCGCAAGTCGGAGTTTGAAGACGCGACCTTGCTGCCTTTCGCGGATGATCCCGAAGCCATCAAGCACGTCGAGCAAGCTTCTAGGAGTAACAAAGAATGACTACATTCTGGAGTCTGTACGTCACAGTCCTCAGTCTCGGTACGATCTTTTCCCTGACCTGGCTGCTGCTGTCGACCCGCAAGGGACAGCGCGCAGAACAGACGGACGAGACAGTCGGGCACTCCTTCGACGGGATCGAGGAGTACGACAACCCGCTGCCGAAATGGTGGTTCATGCTGTTCGTGGGCACCATCATCTTCGCACTGGGCTACCTGGCGCTGTATCCGGGCCTGGGTAACTGGAAAGGCCTGCTGCCGGGTTACGGCTATCTCGACAACGAGAAGCAGACCCCGTTCGCCAACGGCCAGACCGGCTGGACCGGCGTTCACGAGTGGGAAAAGGAAATGGCCAGGTCGGACGCCAAGTTCGGTCCGATCTTCGCCAAGTTCGCAGCCATGCCAATCGAAGAAGTGGCCAAGGACCCGCAAGCGCTGAAGATGGGTGGCCGCCTGTTCGCCTCCAACTGCTCGGTTTGCCATGGTTCCGACGCCAAGGGCGCCTATGGCTTCCCTAACCTGACCGACGCCGACTGGCGCTGGGGCGGCGAGCCGCAAACCATCAAGACCACCATCATGGGCGGCCGCCATGCCGTGATGCCTGCGTGGGCTGAAGTGATTGGCGAGCAAGGCGTGGCCGACGTGGCCGCGTTTGTCCTGACCAACCTCGATGGCCGCAAGCTGCCGGAAGGCACCAAGGCCGACCCGGTTGCCGGGCAGAAACTGTTCGCCACCAACTGCGTGGCCTGCCACGGCCCTGAAGGCAAGGGCACGCCAGCAATGGGCGCTCCGAACCTGACTCACCCAGCCGCGTTCATCTACGGTTCGAGCTTCGCTCAACTGCAGCAGACCATCCGCTACGGCCGTCAGGGCCAGATGCCTGCGCAAGAACAGCTGCAAGGCAACGACAAGGTTCACCTGCTGGCCGCTTACGTCTACAGCCTGTCTCACGGCGAGAAGGCAGCGGACGCCCAGTAAGGCAAACGCTTGAAGCAACAAAAAAGGCCCCGCCAATGTGAATTGGCGGGGCCTTTTTCATGGCCTCCTGGCAAAAACAGATTTCACCGGCACCGTTGCGACCAATTGACGATTCTGCCAATCGTTGTTCTCAACCAGGTCGACACTCAACTGCTTTCGATCTTCGGAGAAACTGGCGATCAGGTAAGTCTCCTGAGAGGCGCTGCCACTGATAAACACTGGTACACCGTTCATGTAATACGCGTCACCACCGTCATGATGGTAATGACCAGCAAATATGGCTGTCACCTCGTATCGGGCGATCATGTCCCGAAAGCGCTTTTCTTGCTCCCAGCCCCCCTGCATTTCATTTGGCTTATGCATGTTGATAATGATTGCATACCCCTGAGTCCAAGCGCTGCGCAGGTCTTTCTCGAGCCAATCGAGCGAGCTGGAGATCTCGAACGTCATCGGGTTCAACGCATGAGATATCCGGGTTGTGTAGGTCGGCTCATTATTGAGTTGGACCATATGAACTTCACCTATATTTTTGGAATAGGCAAGGCTGCCTGAGTACAGCCCGCTCAGAGCCCATCCGGTTATATTCAAGTCCATATCATCAACTTTGCCAAGGTGATGCTCTTTAAACTCCACAATACTGCCTGCCGCACAGTTATTGGTAAAACAATCATCCACATTATTCTCATAGTCGTGATTACCCAGGCCGTACAGATAATCATCACCAAAATATCTCTTTAATGCCGAGCTAATGTAGAAACGCTGCCATCCGTGTCCAAAAGCAGTCATGTCGCCATTAATCATCAGCGGAACTTGCGCCAACGATCCATGCTTACGGCGAAAGTCTGCGATACTTTCAAACTGGCGATCAATCAGCCACTTCGAGCGTTTTTCAAAATCCTTATCGGACTCAGGCTCACCGCTGTCGGTCTTGTCCGTCCAGGGATACTGCGGATCAGATGCAAAAACCATATGACGCGGCATGCCATCAATCGAATACACAACAGTAGACGCAGACATTAACAACAGACACACCCACGCCTTGATACTCCTTCCACTAAACATAAAATTAAATTTCCTTCCATAGATTTACGCATAGCAAACTTGCCAGCGCTCATTTTCAAACTATTCAACAAAAACCAAAATATCAAACAACCAACCACGAACAATTCAATTAAAATATTTCCCCAACAGCTAAAAACAAAAAACCATCTAAAGCATCACGACCAAAACGGTAAAGTTGACCGTACACGCCGGAGGCGACAGATTCCCGACAATTGCTTGCGATTGCGCCCCCCTTCCTGAAAAACCGTCCATACTTCATAAGTCAATTGACCTGCATCACGTTTTGTTACATTCGCTACACCATCTGCGACCTTCCCCCAACGCGACCAAAGGTCGCACCCTTGGACTAGAGCGACAGGCGTATCATTGAGCCACTGCAACACCCCTTTTTGACCCCGGCCGGCACGTACTGACCGAGGCATTTTTCCACTGCCGTGGGATGCAATGATGAGCAACCAGATTCCGGTACACGACATCACTCCACCCAACAAGAACGCGAACAACAGCGTCGACCTCTACGCCTCCAGAGAAAAAATCTACACCCGCGCCTTCACCGGCCTGTTCCGCAACCTGCGGATGGCCGGCGGTGCCGTGTTGTTCCTGTTGTATTTCGGTACGGTATGGCTGAACTGGGGTGGTCACCAGGCGGTCTGGTGGAACCTGCCGGAGCGCAAGTTCTTCATTTTCGGCGCCACCTTCTGGCCCCAGGATTTCATCCTGCTGTCGGGCATGTTGATCATCGCCGCGTTCGGCCTGTTCTTCATCACGGTCTATGCAGGCCGGGTCTGGTGCGGCTACACCTGCCCGCAGAGCGTCTGGACCTGGATCTTCATGTGGTGCGAAAAGGTCACCGAAGGCGACCGCAACCAGCGCATCAAGCTCGACAAGGCGCCCATGAGCGCCAACAAGTTCCTGCGCAAATTCAGCAAGCACGTCATGTGGCTGCTGATCGGCTTCGTCACCGGCATGACCTTCGTCGGCTACTTCTCGCCGATTCGCGAATTGACCATCGACTTCTTTATCGGTGAAGCGGATGGCTGGTCGTACTTCTGGGTCGGCTTCTTCACCCTCGCCACTTACGGCAACGCCGGCTGGTTGCGTGAGCAGGTGTGCATCTACATGTGCCCGTACGCACGCTTCCAGAGTGTGATGTTCGACAAGGACACCCTGATCGTTTCCTACGATCCGCGCCGTGGCGAGTCCCGTGGCCCGCGCAAAAAAGGTATCGACTACAAGGCCCAGGGCCTGGGTGACTGCATCGACTGCACCATGTGCGTGCAGGTCTGCCCGACCGGCATCGACATCCGCGACGGCCTGCAAATCGAATGCATCGGTTGCGCCGCCTGCATCGATGCCTGCGACGCCATCATGGACAAGATGGAATACCCGCGCGGGCTGATCAGCTACACCACCGAGCACAACCTGTCCGGGCAGAAAACCCATAAACTGCGCCCGCGCCTGATCGGCTATGCCGTGGTGCTGCTGGCGATGATCAGCTTGCTGGTGACAGCATTCTTCATGCGCTCGCTGGTGGGTTTCGATGTCAGCAAGGACCGTGTGCTGTACCGTGAGAACGCCGAAGGCCGGATCGAAAACGTCTACAGCCTGAAAATCATGAACAAGGACCAGCGCGACCACACCTACTTGCTCGAAGCCTCTGGCCTGGAGGATCTCAAATTGCAGGGCCGGCGCGAGATCAAGGTCGCGGCCGGCGAGATCGTCAGCCAGCCAGCCGAACTGTCCGTCGCACCGGAAAAACTGCCGTCGAGCACCAACGAGGTGAAATTCATCCTCAAGGATGCCGATGACGCCAGCGTCCACATTGAAGCCAAGAGCCGGTTCATCGGCCCACAAAATCGTTGAGAGAACTGAACATGCCCGCAGCAACTGCCGCAAGTCCCTGGTACAAGCACCTCTGGCCATGGATCATCATCGGGATCCTGGCCTGCTCGGTGACGCTGACCTTGTCCATGGTGACCATTGCGGTGAAGAACCCGGACAACCTGGTCAACGACAACTACTACGAGGCCGGCAAAGGCATCAACCGCTCCCTCGACCGTGAGCTGCTGGCCCAGACCCTGAAAATGCGCGCCAGCGTTCATCTCGATGACGTGACCGGCGAGGTCGACCTGCGCCTGAGCGGCGAGAGCCAGCCCAAGACCCTGGAGCTGAACCTGATCTCGCCGACCCAGCCGGAGAAGGATCGCAAGATCACCCTGAGCCGCAGCGAAACCGAACAGGGCCGCTACATTGGCCAATTGAGCGACAAGATCGAAGGCCGGCGCTTTGTCGAATTGCTCGGCACTCAGGACGACCACATCTGGCGCATGTTCGAAGAGGAACTGGTCAGCCATGACAAGGATCTGCTGCTTGGTGACGAACCGCTGCAAGGCGCGGAAGACCTGAAGAAGTAAAAAGCCTGCGCTTCGCGAGCAGGCCCGCTCCCACAGTTGATCCCTGTGGGAGCGGGCTTGCCCGCGATGAGGCCCTCCCGGACGATGTAGACTTCACCCCATGACCACCCCACTCCCCTGCTATCACTGCGCCCTGCCCGTCCCGACCGGCAGTCGCTTCACCGCCGCCGTGCTCGGGGAGTCCCGCGAATTCTGCTGCCCGGGCTGCCAGGCCGTGGCCGAGGCCATTGTCGCCGGCGGCCTGGAAAGCTATTACCAGCATCGCAGCGAAGCCTCGGCCAACCCCGAGGCGCTGCCGGTGCAACTGGTGGACGAACTGGCGCTGTACGACCGTGCCGATGTGCAGCAGCCCTTTGTCCGCCACGACGGCGAACTCGCCGAAACCACGCTGTTGATGGAAGGCATCAGTTGCGCCGCCTGTGGCTGGCTGATCGAAAAACACCTGCGCACCTTGCCGGCCGTGGCCGAAGCGCGCCTGAACCTGTCCAACCATCGCCTGCACGTGCGCTGGACCGATGCGCAATTACCGCTGAGCCAGGTCCTCGCCGAATTGCGCCAGATCGGCTACGCCGCGCACCCGTATCAGGCCGACCGGGCCAGCGAACAACTGGCCAGCGAAAACCGCCTGGCCCTGCGTCAGCTCGGCGTGGCCGGGCTGCTGTGGTTCCAGGCGATGATGGCAACCATGGCCACCTGGCCTGAATTCAACATCGACCTCAGCCCTGAACTGCACACCATCCTGCGCTGGGTCGCCCTGTTCCTCACCACCCCGATCGTGTTCTACAGCTGCGCGCCGTTTTTCAAAGGTGCCATGCGCGATCTGCGCACCCGTCACCTGACCATGGACGTTTCCGTGTCGCTGGCCATCGGCAGCGCCTACATTGCCGGGATCTGGACGTCGATCACCGGGGTCGGCGAACTGTATTTCGATGCCGTCGGCATGTTTGCCCTGTTCCTGCTGGCCGGGCGCTATCTGGAACGGCGCGCCCGCGAGCGCACGGCCGCCGCCACCGCACAGCTGGTGAACCTGTTGCCCGCCTCGTGCCTGCGCCTGGCCCCTGACGGCCAGAGCGAACGCATTCTGCTCAGTGAACTGCGTGTCGGCGACCGGGTACTGGTTCATCCGGGGGCGATTCTCCCGGCTGACGGCAAGATCCTCGACGGTCAGTCGAGCGTCGACGAGTCGCTGCTGACCGGCGAATACCTGCCGCAACCACGCACCCTCGGCGATGCGGTCACCGCTGGCACCCTCAACGTCGAAGGTGCGCTGACCGTCGAGGTTCAAGCCCTGGGCCAGGACACTCGCCTCTCGGCCATCGTTCGCCTGCTCGATCGTGCCCAGGCCGAAAAGCCGCGGCTGGCGGAAATCGCTGACCGCGCCGCGCAATGGTTCCTGCTGTTGTCGCTTATCGCCGCCGCCGCGATTGGCCTGCTGTGGTGGCAACTGGATGCCTCGCGAGCTTTCTGGATTGTGCTGGCGATGCTCGTGGCGACCTGTCCGTGCGCCTTGTCGCTGGCGACGCCGACCGCCCTCACCGCGGCCACCGGCACACTGCACAAACTCGGCCTGTTGCTGACCCGCGGCCATGTCCTTGAAGGCCTGAACCAGATCGACACGGTGATTTTCGACAAGACCGGCACCCTCACCGAAGGACGCCTGGCATTGCGCTCGATCCGCCCGCTCGGCGCGCTCGACAGCGATCGATGCCTGGGCCTCGCCGCCGCCCTGGAAAACCGCTCCGAACATCCGATCGCCCGTGCTTTCGGACGCGCGCCGATGGCCGCCGAAGAAGTCCACAGCACGCCGGGCCTTGGCCTGGAAGGACTGGTTGACGGGCGACGCCTGCGCATCGGCCAACCGCGTTTCGTCTGCGAACTCAGTGGCGCCGGGGTGCCATCGATACCCGAAGAAGCCGGCCAGTGGCTGCTGCTCGGCGACAGCCAGGGACCGCTGGCCTGGTTCGTCCTCGATGATCGCTTGCGTGCCGATGCGCCGGCATTGCTGGCCGCGTGCAAGGCGCGTGGCTGGCGTACGCTGCTGTTGTCCGGTGACAGCTCGCCGATGGTCGCCAGCGTGGCGGCGCAACTCGGTATCGATGAAGCCCGCGGCGGTTTGCGCCCGGACGATAAACTGCAGGTCCTGCAACGACTGCACAAGGAAGGTCGCAAGGTGTTGATGCTCGGTGACGGGGTCAATGACGTGCCGGTACTGGCGGCTGCGGACATCAGCGTCGCCATGGGCTCGGCCACCGACCTGGCGAAAACCAGTGCCGATGCCGTGCTGCTGTCCAATCGCCTCGACGCGCTGGTGCAAGCCTTCAGCCTGGCGCGGCGCACCCGTCGGATCATTATCGAGAACCTGCTGTGGGCAGGGTTGTACAATGGCCTCATGTTGCCTTTCGCCGCCCTCGGCTGGATCACCCCGGTATGGGCTGCGGTGGGCATGTCGATCAGTTCGTTGACCGTGGTGTTGAACGCGCTGCGCCTGACTCGGATGCCGAGCGCGCCCGCCCTCTCCACCACGCCAGAAATCCGTCCGCTGCCGGCCTGAGCCGCGCGGGCATGGAGTCCAGATGCCAGCTCTCTACGTGATGATTCCCGCTGCGCTGCTGATCGTGGCCATCGCCGTCTATATCTTCTTCTGGGCGGTCGACAGCGGTCAGTACGACGACCTCGACGGCCCGGCCCACAGCATCCTGTTCGACGACCAGGACCCTAACCACACCGCTGCCGTCGATGAGGCCAGCGGTCAACCGCCCCATCCGGCCAAACCGCAAGACAAGGCCCCACCCCATGCTTGAGTTGGCACCCCTGCTGGTGTCTGCGGTGATCCTCGGCTTGCTCGGTGGCGGTCATTGCCTGGGCATGTGCGGCGGCTTGATGGGCGCGTTGACCCTGGCGATTCCCAAGGAACAACGCAGCCGCCGCTTTCGCCTGCTGCTGGCCTACAACCTGGGGCGGATCCTGAGTTATGCCTGCGCCGGACTGCTGATCGGCCTGGCCGGTTGGGCCGTGGCCAGCAGCCCGGCGGCGATGTTCATGCGTATCCTCGCCGGACTGCTGCTGATCGCCATGGGCCTGTACCTGGCCGGCTGGTGGAGCGGCCTGACCCGCATCGAAAGCCTCGGTCGAGGCTTGTGGCGGCACATCCAGCCAGTCGCCAACCGGTTGCTGCCGGTATCGAGCATTCCACGCGCGCTGCTGCTGGGTGCGCTCTGGGGCTGGCTGCCGTGCGGCCTGGTCTACAGCACCCTGCTATGGTCGGCCAGCCAGGGCAACGCACTGGACAGTGCATTGCTGATGCTCGCGTTCGGGCTCGGCACCTGGCCGGTACTGCTGGCGACAGGCCTTGCCGCCGAGCGCATCACCGCGCTGCTGCGCAAACGCAGCGTGCGGATGGCCGGCGGGATGCTGGTGATGGTGTTTGGTCTCTGGACACTGCCGGGGCCGCATCAGCATTGGTTGATGGGGCATTAAACCGGCGGCGCGCCCATCGCGGGCAAGCCCGCTCCCACAGGGTTTGAGGATTGCCTCAATTTTTGGCCCAAACAAAAAACCTGTGGGAGCGGGCTTGCCCGCGATGAGGCCCGCACCAAGCGCACAACTCCCGAGCCTTGATGCAAATCAAGATCCCCCAACCCGCCCTCGCATAAAGTGGCCGACACTGCCAGCCTATCCGGGGGAATGCCCGCATGTTGCTCGACGCCATTCGTTGGGACACCGATCTGATCCGCCGTTATGACCTGGCGGGACCGCGCTACACCTCGTACCCGACCGCCGTGCAATTCAACAGCCAGGTCGGCACCTTCGACCTGTTTCACGCCCTGCGCGACAGCCGCAAGGCCCAACGCCCGTTGTCGCTGTACGTGCACGTGCCGTTCTGCGCGAACATTTGCTACTACTGTGCCTGCAACAAGGTCATCACCAAGGATCGCGGCCGGGCACAGCCGTATTTGCAGCGCCTGGAACAGGAAATCCAGTTGATCGCCTGCCACCTCGATCCCACGCAGAAAGTCGAACAACTGCACTTCGGCGGCGGCACACCGACCTTTCTCAGCCACGACGAACTGCGCCAATTGATGGCGCACCTGCGCAAACACTTCAATTTGCTGGACGACGACTCCGGCGACTACGGCATCGAGATAGACCCGCGCGAGGCCGACTGGTCGACCATGGGCCTGTTGCGCGAACTGGGCTTCAACCGGGTCAGCATCGGCCTGCAAGACCTCGACCCGGCGGTCCAGCGAGCGGTCAACCGCCTGCAAAGCCTGGAAGAAACCCGCGCGGTGATCGACGCCGCCCGCACCTTGCAGTTTCGTTCGATCAACATCGACCTGATCTACGGCCTGCCGCGACAGACGCCGGAGAACTTCGCCCGCACCGTCGAAGAGGTCATCCGCCTGCAACCGGACAGGTTATCGGTGTTCAACTACGCCCACCTGCCGGAACGCTTCATGCCGCAGCGGCGCATCAACAGCGATGAACTGCCGACACCCGCGCAGAAACTGGAAATGCTGCAGCGCACCATTGAGCAACTGATCAGCGCCGGCTACCGCTACATCGGCATGGACCACTTCGCCCTCCCCGACGATGAGCTGGCGATTGCCCAGGAAGAATCGACCCTGCAACGCAATTTCCAGGGCTACACCACCCACGGTCACTGCGACTTGATCGGTCTCGGCGTCTCGGCCATCAGCCAGATCGGCGACCTTTACTGCCAGAACAGCAGCGACCTGAACCACTATCAGAACACCCTGGCATCAATGCAGCTGGCCACCAGTCGTGGCCTGCTGTGCAATGCCGATGACCGGTTGCGGCGTGCGGTCATCCAGCAGTTGATCTGCAACTTCAGTCTCGAATACGCCGACATCGAACAGGCCTTCAACATCGATTTTCAAGGCTATTTCGGCGAACTTTGGCCCCAATTGCAAGACATGGCCAAAGACGGGCTGATCGAGCTCGAGCGCGACAGAATCACCGTCCTGCCCGCCGGGCGACTGTTGGTGCGCGCTGTGTGCATGGTCTTCGACGCATACCTGGAACAACACAGTCGCCAGCGCTTTTCACGGGTAGTCTAATTCTGCAAGCAAGCGCCCCAGACTGGCCTCGATATCCTATGGTGAGTTACCCTTACGTCTTATGTGTGAATTCCCACAAGGATTGAAGAAATGTCCGAGCCAGTAAAACTGCGCGCTCATAATCAAGCCCATTGCAAGGATTGCAGCCTGGCCCCTCTTTGCCTGCCACTTTCGCTGAATCTGGAAGACATGGATGCGCTGGACGAGATCGTCAAACGCGGCCGACCGCTGAAAAAAGGCGAATTCCTGTTTCGCCAGGGCGATACCTTCGATTCTGTCTACGCAGTCCGTTCTGGCGCCCTCAAGACCTTCAGCCTGAGCGACACCGGTGAAGAACAGCTCACCGGTTTCCACCTGCCCAGCGAGCTGGTCGGCCTGTCGGGCATGGACACCGAAAAGCACCCGGTGTCGGCACAGGCCCTGGAAACCACCTCGGTGTGTGAAATTCCCTTTGAACGCCTCGACGAACTGGCCCTGCAACTGCCGCAGTTGCGCCGTCAGTTGATGCGCGTGATGAGCCGCGAAATCCGTGACGATCAGCAAATGATGCTGCTGTTGTCGAAAAAGACCGCCGACGAACGCATCGCCACGTTCCTGGTCAACCTTTCGGCACGTTTTCGCGCCCGGGGCTTTTCCGCCAACCAGTTCCGCCTGAGCATGTCGCGCAACGAAATCGGCAACTACCTGGGCCTGGCGGTAGAGACCGTGTCCCGCGTCTTCACGCGCTTTCAGCAAAACGAACTGATCGCGGCAGAAGGCAAGGAAATCCGCATTATCGACCCGATCCAGCTGTGTGCCCTGGCCGGTGGCTCACTGGAAAGCTGAATCAAACCGTTGCGGCTGAGCGAAACGGTTCAGCCGCCGTTATACTGCGCCGTTTGCAGCCCTGCCAGGATTCTCCGACTATGGCCTTCGACTCCTTCGACATCAAATCCCTCATCCGCCCTGTCATCGACTTCCCGAAACCGGGTGTGATCTTTCGCGACATCACCCCGCTGTTCCAGTCACCCAAGGCCCTGCGCCTGGTGATGGACAGCTTCGCGCACCGTTACGTCGAGGCCGACTTCACCCACATCGGCGCCATGGACGCCCGTGGCTTCCTGATCGGTTCGGTACTGGCCTATCAGTTGAACAAGCCGCTGGTGCTGTTCCGCAAGCAAGGCAAGCTGCCGGCTGACGTGCTGGCCGAGGGCTATGCGACCGAATACGGCGAAGCCTTCCTGGAAGTGCATGCCGACAGTCTGTGCGAGGGCGATTCGGTGGTGATGTTCGATGACCTGATCGCGACCGGCGGCACCCTGATTGCCGCCGCAAACCTGATCCGCCGCATGGGCGCCCGGGTGCATGAAGCGGCGGCGATTATCGACCTGCCGGAACTGGGTGGCTCGCAGCGTCTGGAAGACATGGGTATTCCGACGTTCTGCCTGACGCAGTTTGCCCTGACCGACAAATAATCTGGCGCCTGTACTGACGCCTTCGCGAGCAAGCCCGCTCCCACATTGACCGCGTTCTGTCAGGCAGAATGCAATCCCCTGTGGGAGCGGGCTTGCTCGCGAATGGCGTCAGTGGCTACACCACTAAATTCAAGGTCGGCTCAAAGCCCCATCTGCTTGCTGATGATCTCGTTCATCACTTCCCGCGTCCCGCCGCCAATCGACAGGATCCGGTTGTCGCGGTACAGCCGCTCCACCAGACTCTCGCGCATGTAACCCAGCCCGCCGAGTATCTGTACCGCATCGGTGACGATCCGGTCTGCCGTATCGGTCGCAAAGTTCTTGGCCATGGATATCTCCTTGATCACGCTCTGCCCCGCCGCCATTTTCGCGGCCTGGCGATAAGTGAACTCCCGGGACACTTCCAGCCCGGTCGCCATCTCGGCGAGACGATGCCTGATCACCTGAAACTTGCCGATCGGTTTGCCAAAGGCTTCACGCTGGCGCGCCCACTTCAGGCTCTCCTCCAGCGCCAGCTGTGCGGTCATGTTGGCCATCAGCGCCAGGGCCAGGCGTTCACTCTGGAAATTGCCCATGATGCAGGCAAAGCCCATGTTCTCGGCGCCGATCAGATTTCCTGCGGGCACTCGGCAATCATCGAAGAACAGTTCAGCCGTATCAGACGCCCACCAGCCCATTTTCTTCAGTTGCCGTCCTACAGTGAAACCGGGCGTGCCTTTCTCGATCAGCAACAGGCTGATGCCAGCGAAACCTGGCTCGCCGGTTCGCACCGCCACGGTATAAAAATCCGCGCGTACGCCGCTGGTAATAAAGGTCTTGCTGCCACTGACCCGGTAAAAATCGCCCTCCCGCACGGCGCGGGTTTGCAGGTTGGCGACGTCGGAGCCGCCACCGGGTTCGGTGATGGCCAGGGCGCTGATCTTCTCTCCCGACAGCACCTGCGGCAGCACACGATCACGCACTTCGGGCCGGGCCCACTTGAGAATGGGCGGCAAGCCGATATCCAGCGAGCCCAGGCCGGCAACCAGGCCGCCCGAGCCGCAGCGCATCAACTCTTCACTGGCGGCCACCTTGGCGAACAGATCCCCTTCGTGGCTGCCGCCGTAAACTTCCGGGTAGCCGATGCCGAGAATCCCCGCCGCGCCGGCCTTGAGGTAGAGCTCGCGAGGAAAGCTTTCGGCTTCTTCCCACTGCTCGATATCAGGAAGAATCTCGCGCTCGACGAAACGTCTGACGCTGTCGCGGACCAATTGGTGGCTGGGGTCGAAGTATTCCGCAAAGGCAGGCATCGGCGAGCTCCACTGAAGGGGTCAGTGAAGTTAACCGAGCGCTTGCTTGGTTTTCAACAGGATTGTGTGAGTCAGTGAAACCGAGCTGCGCCCTTCGCGAGCAGGCTCGCTCCCACATTGGATTTGTTTACGCCACAGATCCCTTGTGGGAGCGAGCCTGCTCGCGAAGGCGTCTACCCGAACAACACAAATTACAGAGTGATCGGCTTGCGCCCGGCAAACGAATGCGCCAGCGTGCCGCCATCGACCAGCTCCAGCTCGCCACCCAGCGGTACGCCATGGGCGATACGCGAGGCGATCAGGCCTTTGCTGCTGAGCAGTTGGGCGATGTAGTGCGCGGTGGCTTCACCTTCCACGGTCGGGTTGGTGGCCAGGATGACTTCGGTGAACGTGCCGGCTTCTTCGATCCGTGCCATCAATTGCGGAATGCCGATGGCTTCCGGCCCTAGGCCGTCGAGCGGCGACAGATGGCCCTTGAGCACGAAATAGCGCCCGCGAAAACCGGTCTGCTCCACCGCATAGACGTCCATCGGGCCTTCCACCACGCAGAGCAAGGTGTCGTCGCGACGGGTATCGGCGCATTGCGGGCACAGGTCATCTTCCGTCAGCGTACGGCACAAGCGGCAGTGACCGACCCCTTCCATGGCCTGGCTCAGGGCCAGCGCCAGTCGCGAGCCGCCGCTGCGGTCACGCTCGAGCAACTGCAACGCCATGCGCTGGGCGGTTTTCTGACCCACGCCTGGCAAAATTCGCAGGGCGTCGATCAGTTGGCGAATCAAAGGGCTGAAGCTCATGGTGGAAAAGTCCGACAAAACAACGAGACGCGGTTTATACCCGCGCCTCGGTTGAGCGTCAAATTGCAGCGTCAATCACTCAGTTGCGGGAAACCCGAACCACCAGTTTGCCGAAGTTGTGTCCTTCGAGCATGCCGATGAACGCGTCGGGCGCCTGCTCCAGGCCATCGACCACGTCTTCGCGGAATTTCACCTTGCCATCACGTACCCAGGGCGCCATGGCACTGAGGAATTCCGGCTGGCGATCACCGTAGTCATCGAACACGATGAACCCCTGGATGCGCACCCGCTTGGTCAACAGGGTGCGCTGCAACAGCGGCAGGCGATCCGGCCCGCTCGGCGCCTCTGAGGCGTTATAGGAGGCAATCAGACCGCAGAGTGGAATCCGCGCCTTGGGATTGAGCAACGGCACCACGGCGTCGAACACTTTGCCGCCGACGTTTTCATAATAGATGTCGATGCCCTTGGGGCAGGCCTGTGCCAGCTCGTCAGCAAAATCCGGGCTCCTGTGATCGATGCAGGCGTCGAAGCCCAATTCGTCGACCACATAACGGCACTTTTGCGCGCCTCCGGCCACGCCGACCACGCGCAGCCCCTTGATCTTCGCCACCTGCCCGACCACGGAGCCCACTGCGCCGGACGCCGCGGCAACCACCAGGGTTTCGCCTGCCCTGGGCTGGCCGATGTCCATCAGGCCCATGTACGCGGTCATGCCCGGCATCCCCAGCACCCCAAGGGCCATCGAGGCACTTGGCAATCCCGACGGCACCGGGATGATGCTGCGTCCGTCATTGATGCTGTGGCTTTGCCAACCGGTGGCACCGACCACCAGATCACCTTCCTGGAACTTCGGATTGAGCGATCGCTCGACCCGGCTGACTGCCCCGCCGGTCATGACTTCGCCGATTTCCACCGGCGCGGCGTAGGAAGGTGCGTCACTCATGCGTCCGCGCATGTAGGGATCCAGCGACAGGAAAACAGTCTTGAGCAGTACCTGGCCATTGGCCAGGTCCGGCAGCGCCACCCGCTCCATGCGGAAGTTTTCCGGCGTTGGTGCGCCCACCGGGCGAGAAGCCAGGACAATGCGTTGATTGAGGGTCATGGGGTCGGACATGGCAGCGTCTCCTGTGATTGATGAGGTTTGGTGATATAGAGAGCAGACCAATGTGGCACTTGGGTGTTCGATGCGTTTTCAGTTGCACCGGAGTGACTTCATCGGACAAGCCCGCTCCCTGGAGGGAGGCTGTAGCGGATTCACTGGACCGGCAGGAAATTCAGGAACAGCAGACTCTGAGCATAGTTCAGGCCAATGCGCCGGTAACGCTCGTCAAGCACCTGGGTCAGCAGGTCCAGCCGGGCGACGATCTTGCCGAACTCGACGGCAAAGCTCAGGTTGCTGCCCTCCTCTGAGATCTCGTTGGAGAACAGCAAGGGCTGGCCCTCTTTGTCTTGTCGCTGACTGAGGATCCAGGTAGCGACCTCGATATTGCGTGCGGCATTGCTGACGAATACCGGGTTGATCGTATCCGTCATGTAGAACGCCAGGCGATTGCCATGGGCGGTCACCAGCATGCTGCCGATGGCATAGATGAACGCCCCGACCCGATCGCCGAGAAACTCGGGGCTCATGGCAAAACGCAGGGCTGCGAGGTCCTTCTTGCCGCCCAGGGTCGGTAACGGCTGCTGCAGTTCGATGGCCATGCGCACCTGCTTGCCGGCCGTACGGGCGTCAAGGAAGCCGGACTTTTTCAGCTCATCGGGGTTGCGCAGGTAGAGCTTGCCCATGAGCAGGTAAAGGCTGTCGAGGTTGTCGCGCATGGTCAGGGTGGCCATGCGGTCGACACTGGTTTGCAGGAACTCCTGGGGCTTGCCTTCGCGCATCTGGGTAAGGATGTCGCCGCCCTGTTGCTGGCTGCAACCGGTGACGAAGAACATCGACAGACCTGCCAGCAGCAGGCAACGACGACGGATGTTTGTACTGTTCGCGGGTGAAACTCGAGCCATGGGTTCTTGAACTTGGGCATGGGCCGACGGTGGGGATCGCCGCAGGCTGCCATGGATAGAGCCGGACATTTCGAAAAAGTGCAGTATCGGCACAGAGCAATCGATCACCGGCAAGGTGCAGTTCAAACAGATCGCCGCCTGCGACAACCTGGCGGGGGAACCGATTGACTATTCTGCTGCCCATTGATTTGACCATCGGCATTGATGAAGGAGGTTTGCATGCGCACGCTCGAATTGGCTGGCGCCAGGGTCCCGGTTATCGGCCAGGGGACCTGGCAGATGGGCGAAGACCGCTCGCGGCACAAGGAAGAAGTCGCGGCCCTGCGCCAAGGTATCGAACTGGGCATGAGCCTGATCGACACCGCTGAGATGTACGCCGAAGGTGGCGCCGAGGAAGTGGTCGGCGATGCCATCACCGGCCGGCGCGACAGCGTCTTCCTGGTCAGCAAGGTGTACCCGCACAACGCCAGCTGCCAGGGCATTCCCCAGGCGTGCGAGCGAAGCCTGCGCAGGCTCGGCACCGAGTATATCGACCTGTATCTGCTGCATTGGCGCGGCCAGTATCCGCTGGAGGAAACGGTCGAAGCCTTCGAGCGCCTGCGCGAAGCGGGCAAGATCGGTCGTTGGGGCGTGTCCAATTTCGACCTCGATGACATGCAGGAGCTGAACGCCCCGGCCTGTGCCACCAATCAGGTGCTCTACAATCTGCAACAGCGTGGCATAGAATTTGACTTGTTACCCTGGAGCCAACAGCAGCGGCTGCCGGTCATGGCTTATTGCCCGATCGGCCAGGGTGGAAAAATGCTCGCCAACGCCACCCTCGAACAGGTGGCATCCCGACATGACGTGACGCCAGCACAAGTGGCACTGGCCTGGATTCTGCGTCAGGACGACGTGATCGCCATCCCCAAAGCGGTCCGCCCCGAGCATGTGCAGCTCAACGCCCAAGCCGCCCGTTTGCAGCTTGAAGCCGGGGATCTGGAGGCGCTGGACCAAGCGTTTCACGCGCCACAACGCAAACAGCGGCTGGCCATGGTCTGAACCACCGCAGTCAGTCAGAGAGCTTCGCCATGAGAAGCACCGACCACCAGGATCCGTTCAATCTGCAACGCTTTCTCCAGGCTCAGGAACCGATATTCGACCGGGTTCAAACCGAGCTGAACAATGGGCACAAGCGCAGTCACTGGATGTGGTTCATCTTTCCGCAGTTTGCCGGGCTCGGCGGCAGCGAGATGTCGCGCCGCTATGCCATCCACTCGCGGGAAGAAGCATTGGCTTACCTTGAACATCCGTTGCTGGGCGCCCGGTTGCGTACCTGCACCCAGGAAGTGCTGAACATCCGGGAGCGTTCGGTGGCCGGGATTTTCGGTCATCCCGACGACCTGAAGTTTCACTCCTCGATGACCCTGTTTGCCCAGGTCGCCGCCGCCGACAGCCTTTTCCAGCAAGCCTTGAACCAGTACTTCCACGGCATCCTGGATGACTGGACCCTGTCGCTTCTGGATTCAAAACAGGCCCAGTTGCCCCCCAATCAGGGTTGAGAAGTCGTCGTCGACAAACGGCAGTATCGCGTCCGCCACCGGTTGCAGTTGCCGGGTTATGTAGTGATCGTAATCGATGGGCGCGCTGCGCACTTCCAGCGGCTCAGGGCCGGCAACGGTAATCACGTAGCTGATCCAGCCGCCATTCTGGTATTGCCGCGGACGACCCTGCCGGTCGTTGAACTCGTCGGCCAGGCGCGCCGCGCGCACGTGGGGCGGCACGTTACGCTGATAGTCATCGAGGCTGCGGCGCAGGCGTTTGCGGTAGATCAGCCGGTCATCGAACTCACCGGCCAGGGTCTTGCGCACGTAGTCACGCACATAATCCTGATAGGGCTTGCGCAGGAAGATCAGCGAATAGAGTTCCTGCTGGAATTGCCGGGCCAGCAGCGACCAGTCGGTGCGCACGGTTTCCAGGCCTTTGTAGACCATTTCGTCGCTGCCATCGGCACGGGTCACCAGGCCGGCGTAGCGCTTTTTACTGCCCTCTTCGGCGCCGCGGATGGTCGGCATCAGGAAGCGCTTGTAGTGGGTTTCGAACTGCAGTTCGAGAACGCTTTGCAAGCCGTACTCCTGCTGCACATGCTCACGCCACCACTGATTGACGTGCGCCACCAGCGCCTGGCCGATCTGCGCCGCCTCCTGCTGGCCATGGGCGCGACGCAGCCAGACGAAGGTCGAATCGGTATCGCCGTAAATCACTGCATGCCCCTGGGCCTCGATCAACTGGCGGGTGCGCAGCATGATCTCGTGCCCGCGCAAGGTGATGGACGACGCCAGACGCGTGTCGAAGAAGCGACAACCACTGGAGCCGAGTACACCGTAGAAGGCGTTCATGATGATTTTCAGCGCCTGGGACAGCGGAGCGTTGTGCTCGCGCTTGGCGGCTTCCCGACCTTCGGCCACCCGGGCGACGATGGAGGGCAGGCAATGCCGGGTGCGAGAAAAACGCGCGCCACGAAACCCCGGCACCGACTCGCTATCGTCCGGGTGTTTGAGCCCCTCGATCAGCCCCACGGGGTCAATCAGGAAGGTCCGGATGATCGACGGATAGAGGCTTTTGTAGTCGAGCACCAGCACCGATTCGTACAGCCCCGGTTGCGAATCCATGACAAAACCGCCAGGGCTGGCTTCGGGGGGCTTGCCGCCGAGGTTCGGCGCAACGAAACCCTGACGGTGCATCAGGGGCATATACAGGTGCGTGAACGCCGCCACCGAACCGCCCATGCGATCGGCCGGCAAACCGGTGACGCTGGCCCGCTCCAGCAGGAAGGTGAGCAACTCGGTCCTGGCGAAAATCCGCGTGACCAGCTCGCAATCCTTGAGGTTGTATTTGGCCAGCGCCGGTTTGTCCTCGGCGAACATGCGATTGATTTCGTCCATGCGCTGGTACGGGTTGTCGATGGACTTGCCCTCGCCGAGCAAGGTTTGCGCGACGTTTTCCAGGCTGAACGAAGGGAAACTCCAGGTCGCCGAGCGCAGGGCCTCGATACCGTCGATGATCAGGCGGCCAGCCGCAGAGGCGAAGTAGTGATTGCCGCTGCCGTGTTCGCGCCACTGCATTTCCTCGCCGTCACGCCCCAGCTTTAGCGGCACCGCCAGACGCCGGGCGTGTTCGTGAAGCACCCGCAAGTCGAACTGCACGACGTTCCAGCCAATGATCGCGTCGGGGTCGAACCGGGCAAACCATTCGTTGAGCTTTTTCAGCAACAGGGTCCGCGAATCGCAGTATTCGAGCTGGAAATCCACCTGGCTATCGTCGCCATTGGGCGGACCGAGCATGTACACCTGACGCTCGCCGCAACCTTCCAGGGCGATGGAATACAACTCGCCCTGGGCCGTGGTCTCGATGTCCAGTGACACCAGCTTGAGGCTTGGCCGGTAGCCGGGATCAGGTTTCATCTGTGCGTCGAGCAGCAGGCCCTCGGCATCCGGCGTGCCACTGAAGCGCACCGGCGCGGTGATGAAGCGCTCCATCATGTAGCGTTCCGGCGGGCGCACGTCGGCTTCGAACACCTCGACACCGGCCCGGCGCAGCGCGGTTTCCAGGCGGATCAACTGGCCATGTTGCTGGCAGTAAAGCCCGAGGACCGGGCGATGTTCGAAATCCAGCAGGGCCAGGGGCCTGAGCTCGACGTTCTTCTCGTCATGCAGAACGCTTTCGGCCGGCTGACGCTGCCCGGCAGGGATGAACGCCACCGAGGGTTGATGCGGCAAGCGGATGCGCCGGGGACCGCTGTCGGTCGCCAGCCAGAACTCGACTTCCGTACCGGCCGGGGTGTCGCGCCAATGCCGGGTCAGGACGAAGCCCTGCTGTAGATCCACCACTGCAAACCTCAACGTTGATTCAGAGGGGGATTCTACCCGTCATCGGTCGGGATAGCGCGTTTACCGCCGGTATCGGCGGTCAACATCAATCCTGTGGGAGCGGGCTTGCCCGCGAAAGCGGACTACCTGCCGACAAAGATGTTGGATGGGCTGGCCTCTTCGCGGGCAAGCCCGCTCCCACAGGTAATCCATTGGCCTGAAATCTGGGATTTGCCGAATAAAAACCGCCAAATGACGTTTTTTGCGTGTTGTCTGCCGCTTTCGCCCTTGCCCTGAACGCTTGCGTCTACGATGCTTCAAGGACAACGACAACACCCGAGTAACCACCATGAAAACCGTCGCCCAACTGCTCAAGCTCAAAGATCAGAAGAATCAGGAAGTGCATCAGATCAAACCCGATCACATGGTGCTTGAAGCGCTGATGAAGATGGCCGAGAAAAACGTCGGCGCCTTGCTGGTGGTGGACAATGATGAAGTGGTGGGCATCATCAGCGAGCGGGACTATGCGCGCAAACTGGTGCTGCACGGCCGTTCTTCGGTGGGCACGCCGGTGCGCGACATCATGGTTTCGCCGGTGATTACCGTCGACACCCATCAAACCGTGGATACCTGCCTTGGCATCATGTCCGACAAACGCCTGCGTCACTTGCCGGTGGTGGAAAACGGCAAGTTGATCGGCCTGCTGTCGATCGGTGACCTGGTCAAGGAAGCCATTGCCGAACAGGCGGAGCTGATTCGCCAGCTGGAACAGTACATTCGCGGGGAATAATAATTCGACACACCGAAGATCCCCTGTGGGAGCGGGCTTGCTCGCGAAGGCAGCTTATCATTCAACATCTACATTGACTGACACACTGCCTTCGCGAGCAAGCCCGCTCCCACATTTGGTTTTTGGGTGTTCAGGCCGGCCAATGCCGGGCGAACACCGGTGCCAGTGCCGAGTGGCGGTCGATGCGTTCCAGCCAGGCGAAGAACCCCGGCCGGGCAGTGCGCAAATGCTCCCGGCTGCCCGCCCATCGCGAGATCACCGCCGCCAGCACATCCAGGGCCCCAGGCTTCTCGCTGCCCAGGTACAGCTCGCCCGAGAACTGATCGGCAAACACCTCCCAACTCCGGTGCAGGTGCCGGCGGGCTCCGGCCATGAGGTTCTGCCTGGACGACTCGTCCGCTTCGACCAGCCAGCGTTCGGGGTAGTCAATGATGCCGATGGCCGCATAGCAATTGCTGACGATGTAGGCCAGGCCACGAATGGCCTGGTCCCGCTCGGCCGGGGCGTGCGGCAACAATCCCGATTTGGGGAAGGTCAGGCCGAGATGGATCAGGATTGCCGCGCTCTCGGTCAGGACGCCACCATTGGGTAACTGCAAGGTCGGAATCTGTTTCAGCGGATTGAGTTTCTCCAGCGCCTGGGCCGCCTCTGCAGACGTCTCGACATCGATGAAGCGATAAGGAATATCACAGAGTTCAAGGGCAGCCTCGATGGCCGCCGCCCCGGAGTTCTGATGACCGTAGAGCTGGTACATGAACGTCTCCTTGCACACCGCGATCTCTGCGGCGCCCCGTCAACCGTCCCGGCAGACGAACACGCCAGCTATCCAGTGTAGAAGCCGCCACCCGCCACGCAGCGACCGTCCGACGATTGCACCATCACGCTCACAAGAGGTATGGCATCGCACCTATCATTGCCGTCGATGTTCACCATCACCTCAATGAAGTTCTCTTAAAAAATCTGCGGCGTAACATCTGCTCCATACCAACCCATAAGCACCCCGGAGCACACCATCATGAAACGCCATACCCTCCTCAGCATCGCTTTCTCGGTTTTCGCAGTTAACGCTTTCGCCGCTACCCCTGCTCAACCTGTAGTCGCTGAAGGCGGCTCGGATCGTCTGATTGAAAGCCGTGTAGCCGAGGGTGGTTCCGATCGCCTGATCGAGAATCGTGTGGCTGAAGGCGGTTCGGATCGCCTGCTGGAAAAACGTGTTGCCGAAGGCGGTTCCGACAAGCTCCTGCAAAACCGTGTTGCTGAAGGCGGTTCTGACAAACTGCTGCAAAACCGCGTCGCTGAAGGCGGCTCCGACAAACTGCTGCAGAACCGCGTCGCCGAAGGCGGTTCCGACAAGCTCCTGCAAAACCGTGTTGCTGAAGGCGGTTCTGACAAACTGCTGCAAAACCGCGTCGCTGAAGGCGGCTCCGACAAACTGCTGCAGAACCGCGTCGCTGAAGGCGGTTCCGATAAGCTCCTGCAAAACCGCGTTGCCGAAGGCGGTTCGGATCGCCTGATCGAAAGCCGCGCAGTCTGAATGCAGTGCTTTACCGCAGGACCCAACGAAAACCCGGCCTCACCCGCCGGGTTTTTCATGTTTGTTTACCCCGCGTTTACTTCCCTGCCCGAGCCATGCAGCGCTGGTAACGTTCATCGACCCGCTTGGCGAACCACGCGGTGGTGAGTTTGCGGGTGATTTTCGGGCTTTGCAGCACGATCCCCGGCAACACTTCACGGGGCAGCGGCCGGCCTTCGGCCCGTTCGGCCAGCTCGAAAACCCGCCGATAGAGTTTGCTGTCTTCGAACGCCAGGGTTTTGCCCTCCTCCAGTTGCTCCCGGATCGTCGGATTGCGCATGTCCAGCTGCCTGCCAAGGCTACGCACGGCCAGTTCCGTGGTGCCGGGCAGGATCGAACCGTAGTTCACCAGGTCGCCATCCAGCGCCAGCGGGATACCGGAGGCCCGGCTCACCGCGTTCTGAAACGCGGCGTTGCGGCTGGCGTACCAACCCGCGTTGAAATCCGCAAAACGGTACAGCGGCTGCGGATAGCTCACCGGGTAGCCAAGCAGATGCGCGATACCGAAATACATGCCGCCGCGCCGGGTGAACACTTCATGGCGAATCGAGCCCTGCACCGGGTACGGATAGCCCTTGGCCTGCTGCTCGGCAAAATCAATCGCGACCTGCATCGGCCCGCCGGTATGCACGGGATTGAAGCCACCGAACAGTTTTTTGCCCATCGGGACCATGCCGATGAAATCGTCGAAAATGGCGCTCAGTTCCTTTTCGCTGTGCGCGGCATTCAGGCGCTCGCTGTAGCTTTTGCCATTGGGCGAATCGAGCATTAACGCTCCGCTCACCAGCAGGCCAGGAATGTGTGCCTTGGCGGCGCGACGGTCGATCTCGTCGCGGGCGATCTTGCCCAGCCCCGGTACGCTCGGATCGACCTGAAAGGTCGACTCCTGCTCGGTCACGGCCAGCACCGAGCACAGGTTTTTCGTGGTCGGCGAGATGTCCTGCGCGGTAAACGCCACCTGGATATCCGTGGCCCAACCCTGGGGATCGGCCGCTTTCGCCGGCAGCAGACGCACAATCTCGGCCTTCACTTCGGCCGGGCTGCGCGCCGCCGGCTCCTGGGTCCGTTGGCTGCCGCAACCGGCCAGTACCAGCAAGGCGGCGATGCTTGAAATCAATCGGTTGGCTTGCATGTCGTTCCATCTGATCCGTTGGTCCGGGCCAACCATACGACCAATGGCATGCCAACGGCTACGGCCGCGGTAGCCCGATGGTTGCCGCGCTCCCCGACTGGACCATACTTTATCCACGTAGCGAGGAGGACAGGCTCATGCACCGCAGCGACGTGTTGATCATCGGCGCCGGCCCGACCGGGTTGGTCCTGGCGTTGTGGCTGAGCAAACTGGGCGTGCGCGTGCGGATTCTCGACAAAACCTCGGCCCCCGGCACCACCTCCCGGGCGCTGGCCGTCCAGGCGCGGACGCTGGAGCTGTATCGCCAGCTCGGCCTGGACGACGCCGTGGTGCAAAATGGCCATCGGGTGACGGCCGGCAACTTCTGGGTCAAGGGCGAACCCGTGGCGCACTTGCCGCTGAGCCAGATTGGCGAGGGGCTGACACCCTACGCTTTTCTCGAGATATACCCGCAGGACGAACACGAACGGCTGCTGATCGAGCGCCTGGAAACCTTCGGTATCGTGGTGGAACGCAACACCGAACTGACAGGCTTCGAGCAAACCGCAGACGGCATCACGGCCACGCTGCACCTGCCCGATGGTCAACAGGAAATCTGCCAGGCCTGTTACCTGGCCGGGTGCGACGGTGCCCGGTCGATCGTGCGCAAGACCCTGGATACAGGGTTTCCCGGCGGCACCTACCAGCAGATTTTCTACGTCGCCGACGTGCAGGCCAGCGGCCCGACGTTCAACGGCGAACTGCATGTGGATCTCGACGAGGCGGACTTCCTTGCCGTATTCCCGCTGGGAGACAGTGGTCGTGCCCGCCTGATCGGCACCGTGCGCGACGAGCGCGCCGAACACGCCGAGACCCTGCGTTTCGAGGACGTCAGCAGCCGGGCCATCGAGCATATGAAGGTGCAGATCGAGCAGTTGAACTGGTTCTCGACCTACCGCGTGCATCACCGGGTAGCCGATCATTTTCGCAACGGCCGGGCGTTTTTACTGGGTGATGCTGCCCACGTCCACAGCCCGGCGGGTGGCCAGGGCATGAACACCGGAATTGGCGATGCCATCAACCTGGCCTGGAAACTGGCGGCCGTGTTGAGCGGTGCGGCCGAGGCCAGACTGCTCGACACCTATGAAACCGAGCGCATCGCCTTCGCCCGCAGACTGGTGGCCACCACTGACCGGGTATTCAACTTCGTCACCGCCGAGGGGCGGATCGCCGATTTGCTGCGCACACGCCTGGCACCGCTCTTGTTACCGAAAATTACCTCGTTCGAAACCTCCCGCGAATTCCTGTTTCGCACGGTGTCGCAGATCACCCTGAACTATCGGGGCATGCCCTTGAGCGCAGGTATTGCCGGGCACGTGCATGGCGGTGATCGCCTGCCCTGGGCCCATGACGGTGAGGGAGATAATTTTGAATCGCTCAAGTGCCTGACCTGGCAGGTGCATGTCTATGGCGACACCAGCGACGAGATGATTGCCTGGTGCCACGAGCACCATCTGCCACTGCACGTGTTCGACTGGCGTCCGGCGTTTGAGGCGGCGGGACTGGGGCGCAACGGGTTTTATCTGCTGCGGCCCGATACCTATGTGGCGATCGCCGAGACGTGCTCGGACCCGAAAGTGATCGAACGGTACTTGCGTGACCGCGGGATACGGCCGTTCTTTGGCGCGCCCTGAGAACACTACATCCCTCCCTTGTAGGAGCGAGCCTGCTCGCGATGGACTCAAGGGCGCCGCGTTTAGTCAGTAAACACGCGTCATCGTTAACGACCATCGCGAGCGAGCTCGCTCCTACAGGGGGATATGCGCTGGTACCTAGATCCCGGCCAGCGCCAGGTCCATCGCAAAGTACGTAAAGATCAGGTCGGCCCCGGCACGCTTGATCGCCCCCAGGCTCTCGCGCACCACGCGGTCTTCATCGATGGCCCCGGCCTGGGCGGCAAACTTGATCATCGCGTACTCACCGCTCACCTGATACGCCGACAGCGGCAGACGCGAGGCTTCGCGAATGTCGCGGATGATGTCCAGGTAGGCACCGGCCGGCTTGACCATCAGCGCATCGGCGCCTTCCTGTTCGTCGAGCAACGATTCGCGCACCGCTTCGCGGCGGTTCATCGGGTTCATCTGGTAGCTTTTGCGATCGCCCTTGAGTGCACTGCCACCGGCCTCGCGGAACGGGCCATAGAGCGCCGAAGCGAATTTGGTCGAATAGGCCATGATCGCCGTCTGGGTAAAGCCGGCGTCATCCAGGGCGCGGCGAATCGCCTGGACTTGCCCGTCCATCGCCGCCGACGGGGCGATCACATCGGCACCGGCACGGGCCGCCGCCACCGCTTGCCTGCCGAGGTTGATCAGGGTCTGGTCATTGTCGACTTCATGGTTGTGCAACACGCCGCAATGGCCGTGGTCGGTGTATTCGCAAAAGCAGGTGTCGGACATCACGATCATTTCCGGCACCGCATCCTTGGCAATGCGCGACATGCGCGAGACCAGGCCGTCATCGCGCCAGGTGTCGCTGCCGCTGCTGTCCAGGTGATGGGACACGCCGAAGGTCATCACCGACTTGATCCCGGCACGGGCATAGCGCTCGATCTCGCCGGCCAGTTTCGACTCGGGAATGCGCATTACACCGGGCATGCTCTTGATCGGCACGAAGTCGTCGATCTCTTCTTCGACGAAAATCGGCAGCACCAGATCGTTCAGGCTGAACTCGGTCTCCTGGAACAGGCTGCGCAGGCTCGCATTGCGGCGCAGACGGCGTGGGCGTGCTTCGGGGAACTGACTGGACATGGGTATTCCTGAATTTCAGAGGACGAAATGTGGGAGCGGGCTTGCTCGCGAAGGCGGAGTGTCAGGCGACATTTATAGTGGCTGACCCACCGCCTTCGCGAGCAAGCCCGCTCCCACAGGTTATGCGGTGGATCAGCTGGAGACGGGACTTGGTATCTGCAACCCGCGCACCACCGCCGGCCGCGCCAGGAAGCGTTCCAGCACCCGCGTGACATTAGGGAAGTTCTGGATGCCCACCAGATCGCCGGCTTCATAGAAGCCGATCAGGTTGCGCACCCACGGGAAGGTGGCGATGTCGGCGATGGTGTAGCGTTCGCCCATGATCCAGTCGCGCCCTTCAAGGCGGCCATTGAGCACACCGAGCAGGCGTTTGCTTTCCTCGACGTAGCGGTCACGGGGACGCTTGTCTTCGTAGTCCTTGCCGGCGAATTTGTTGAAAAACCCGAGTTGGCCGAACATCGGGCCAACGCCGCCCATCTGGAACATCAGCCACTGAATCGTTTCGTAGCGCGCTGCCGATTCCTGGGCCAGCAGTTGTCCGCTCTTGTCGGCCAGGTAGATCAGGATCGCTCCCGACTCGAACAGCGCCAGCGGCTTGTCGTCCGGACCGTGGGGATCGAGGATTGCCGGGATCTTGTTGTTGGGATTGAGGGAAAGAAACTCCGGGGACATCTGGTCGTTGGTGTCGAAGCCTACCCGGTGAGGTTCATACGGCAGGCCGATCTCTTCGAGCATGATCGAGACCTTGACGCCATTGGGGGTCGGCAAGGAGTACAGCTGAATCCACTCCGGGTACTGGACCGGCCATTTGCGGGTGATGGGAAATGCGGACAAATCGGTCATGGGCTGGATCCACGAAGACATTGAGAGTGACGATCATAATGGAGATATCGGCGCAGCGATCCCTTGCAGCCATTAATCTCGCTGATAGAAGAGATCAAAAGAGATCACGACCGTTTCAACACCATCCGGTGTAGCGTGTCCACAATTTGGCAACATCCTGTCGATAACCTTCACTGCAAATCGTTGAAGGTTACCGGTACATTGCCGCACCCTCGACCGGAATCGAACCAAAACGGGTTCAGAGGACTCTGAGCACCATCGCTTTGAGAACAGACCGGTTTCATTGACATGGAAATCACCCGACGCAGGAACATCGTGGTGTATAAGGTTTGTCAGCCTTAACCGAATTGCGCTGAAGAACCCTATATTCATGAATTTGTCCAATCTTGCCAAACGCTTCAGACATCGCGCCTACCTGCTGCTGCCCGTCTTGCTGGCGGTCAGTGCGGTGTTCCTGTCGCTGGAGGCCAGTCAAAGCCGCGCCCAACAGCTGGATGGCACCCAGACACTGGTCTTCCTGCGCCACGGGGAAAAACCCGCCGGTGGCCTGGGCCAGCTCAATTGCCAGGGGTTGAACCGCGCCATCGACCTGGCGACGTTGCTGCCGGAAAAGTTTGGCAAGGCCAACTATGTGTTTGCCGCAAACCCGACCCGTAACGTCGAGGAAGGCGAGTTCGACAATTCCTACAGTTACATTCGTCCCCTGTTGACCATCAGCCCCAGCGCCATCAAGCTCGGCCTGCCGGTGAACATCAATTTTTCCGCCAATGACACCGATGACCTGGCTGAAGAGCTGCTTCAAGACAAGTATCACAACTCGGTCATCTACACCGCCTGGTCACACGGCTACCTGCCGGAGCTGATCAACACGGTGGCCGGCGAAGCCACCGGCAAGAAAATGTCCATCGTGGAAGACTGGGAATCCAGCGATTATGACTCGCTGTATGTGCTCACCCTGACCTGGCACAACGGCAAGGCCAGCTTGCAGAGCCATGTGTACAAGCAAGGCCTGGATAATGGCCCGCAAACCTGCCCGACCTGAGGTTGCGCACTGCCTGCTCGGGCCCCTTCGCGAGCAAGCCCGCTCCCACATTTAATCAGCGGCGGTCACAAAGTTTGTGTTCGCTGGAGATCGAATGTGGGAGCGGGCTTGCTCGCGAAGGGGCCAGTAAAACCTACATCACTTCCGTTGATTCACTCGCTCACGCAGATACTCGAGAACCGCCCCCCGCTCTCCGGCAAACTCGATCCGCGCGTCTTTCTTCTCCCGCTGAAACGCATACATCGGATCGTAATACTCGCGCAGCAACCCTTCGATCCAGCCCCGGTGCAGATCCACCGCGCCACTGCGGGCCTGCTCCGCCAATGCCTCTTCCATCAAAACCAGCATGCGCCGATGACGCTCGCCACCCAGGCGTTTCTGCACATTGTTGAGGCTCTCCAGCAACCGTTCGGAAAACAGCGCAATGCCCTCCTCGCCATGTACGTCGATGAATTCTGCGCACAGATCCACCACGTAATCGCGAAGGATCCGCTCGACCCGACCTTCCAGGCTGTCTTCCAGCCACACCATCGGAAACTGCTGCATGCCCTGGTACAGCGGCAACGGCAACGCACAACTGCCCACCGCGCGGCTTTCGTCTTCCAATACGAACTGCTCGATGCCACTGGCGCGTTTTTTCAGCACATCCACGGCCAAACGGTTTTCGAAGTCGATGTTCGATGGCTGGCCCGTGGCGCGCTTGCCGAAACTGGAACCGCGATGGTTGGCATGACCTTCAAGGTCCACGCTGTTGCCCAATTGCTTGAGCACTTCGGTCTTGCCAGTGCCGGTCATGCCGCCCAACAGGACGAAATCACACTGGGTCACCGCTTGATCGAGGGTGTCCAGCAGGAAGGTACGCATGGCCTTGTAGCCGCCGCCCACCCGTGGGTAATCGATGCCCGCCTCGTCCTTGAGCCATTGCTGGACTATCTGCGAGCGCAGGCCGCCGCGAAAGCAATACAGCAGGCCATCCGGATGCGCCCGGGCAAAATCGGCCCAGGCCTGGATGCGTTCGGCCTTGACCGCGCCCGACACCAGTTGATGCCCCAGTTCGATAGCCGCCTGCTGGCCATGCTGCTTGTAGCACGTGCCGACCCGCTGGCGTTCAAGGTCACTCATCAACGGCAGGTTGATCACACCGGGAAATGCGCCCTTGTTGAATTCGACGGGCGCGCGGGCGTCCATCATGGGCCGGTCGTTGAGGAAGATGTCGCGGTAATCGCTGCAGTCGACTGACATCAAAACACCTCGACCGCGTTGCCCTGTCGCTCGACCAGTTCACCGATCGGTTCCAGGCTCAGGCCCAGTTCGGCGGCCACCGCGAGAAACTGCTCGTTGCCTTGCGGCGTGACGGCAATCAGCAGGCCGCCACTGGTCTGCGGATCGCAAAGCACGCGTTTGTGCAGTTCCTGCAGCCGCCCGAGCTTGCTCGCATAGCTGTCGAAATTGCGCAGCGTGCCGCCCGGTACGCAGCCCTGTTCGAGGTAATACTCGACACCCGGCAAGCGCGGCACGCGGTCATATTCGATACGCGCCGTGAGCTGGCTGCCGTCGGCCATTTCCACCAGGTGCCCGAGCAGGCCGAAACCGGTGACATCGGTCATCGCGGTTACGCCGTCGAGCTTGCCGAAACGGCTGCCGGGCTTGTTCAGGGTGCACATCCAGTCCCGGGCCAGACCGATGTCGGCATTGCGCAACTTGCCCTTTTTCTCGGCCGTCGTAAGGATGCCGATGCCCAGGGGCTTGGTGAGATAGAGCAGGCAACCGGCCGTGGCGGTGTCATTGCGCTTCATGTGGCGCTTTTGCACCAGACCGGTGACGGCCAGGCCAAAGATCGGCTCTGGCGCGTCGATGGAGTGCCCACCGGCCAGCGGGATGCCCGCCTCGTCACACACCGAACGGCCACCGCGAATCACCTCCCGGGCAATTTCCGGGGCCAGCACGTTCACCGGCCAGCCGAGAATCGCAATAGCCATCAACGGATCGCCGCCCATCGCATAGATGTCGCTGATGGCATTGGTGGCGGCAATTCGACCGAAGTCGAAGGGATCGTCGACGATCGGCATGAAAAAATCCGTGGTCGAGACCACTCCGCGCTCTTCGTCGATGGCATACACCGCCGCATCGTCGCGCGAGGCGTTGCCGACCCAGAGTTTCGGGTCGAGGTTCTGCGCCCCGCTGCCGGCGAGGATCACTTCCAGCACCTGGGGGGAAATCTTGCAACCGCATCCAGCGCCGTGGCTGTATTGGGTCAGGCGAATCGGCTCGCTCATGGGGGTACCTCATTGGGTCAATGAGGCCGATTCTAGCAGAGCGAGGTATGGGCAAGGCGTTGCGCGGCCACGGATCTTGTGGGAGCGGGCTTGCTCGCGAAGGGGGCATCACAACCAACACCCCTGCCGCCTGACACTCCGCTTTCGCGAGCAAGCCCGCTCCCACATTGATCGTGGTTATGGCAGCAGAATCACCTTGTCGCCACTACCCTGATTCACTTCGGCATAACGCTCCAGACCCTCGGCCAATGGCGACTCGAACAAGCCCTGCGGCAACGGCAACAGGTCCTGATCGAAGAACCGGCCAAACTGCTCGAGCATCGCCGCACACGCCTGGACCCCGTACAGCAAGGAGTTGATCCCCACCACCGAGCCACCCTTGCGGTACAACGCCAGGGCCGGCAACTGCACGTGACCGTCCACGGGCGCGGCGATGATCGCGATGCGGCCGAATGCGGCCAGGGCCGGCACCGAGGCCGGCAGCCAGAACCCGGTGGTGTCGAAAATCACGTCGGCACCGCCGCTAAAGACAGCGTTGACCTGAGCCCCGAGGTCTTCGGGTTTATCCAGTTGCAGGGTCTGGTAGCCCTGGTCCTGCAAGTCCTTGACCTGTTCGGGACGCCGCGCGGCCGCCAGCACCCGGGCACCGCGCACCTTGGCCAAGGCCAGCGCGGCACTGCCGACCGCCCCGCCGCCGATGACCAGCAAGCGGGTTTCGGCGGTCACCAGGCTGCGTTCCAGCGCATCCCACGCCGTGGTGTACGGCACGCCGAGGCTGGCGGCCTGGGCGAAGCTCAGGTGCGTGGGTTTGAGCGCCACGCCTTTGGCCGGCAGCTTGACGAACTGCGCGTGGGAACCGTCGGCGAAAAAACCCAGTTCCTTGCCCGTGCCCCAGACTTCCTGACCGATCAACGCCTGCGGGCCGGCCACGACCACACCGGCAAAATCGCGACCGGGAATCCGCGGCAGCGTGGTGTAGGGAAAACGTCCCAGCACGTTTTTCACATCGCTGGGGTTGAGGCCAGCGGCCTTGATCTCGACCAGCACTTCATCGGCACCGGGAACAGGAGTAGGTACCTCGACATAGCGCAGGGCCGAGAGATCACCGGTTTTATCGAATTGCAGAGCTTTCATGGGCGTATCCATCGAGTCAAAGAGGGTTCAGGAGATCCAGCCAGCCACCAGCTCTCGTCCCATCGGCCAGAGCTTTTCACCGGCGAGCATGCCGAGCAGGCCCACCAGCGCGATGGCCGGCGGTGCGGGGGAACGAAAATCCAGAGCGCCGTAGAGCAGACCGACGCCCAGGCCGATGGCCAGTGAAATGAGATAATTCACGGCAGACTCCAGGGCAATTGAGGTATGCGCTGAGTCTAGAGGGCGCAGCCTGCGAGCATCGGTCAAGTGCTTCTGAATTTCGGCCAAAACATGGCCCGGCGAATTCAGCCTTGGCGTTGCGCCGCCGGAAACTGTGAAGGGGCAACCCCCAATTCACGACGGAACATGTCACTGAAACTGCTCGGCGAATAACCCAGCTCCCGGGCAATCGCGCTGACCGGTACGCCCTGGATCAACTCGGCCACCGCCGTCGCCAGTTGCACCTGACGCCGCCACTCGGCGAAGCCCATGCCCAAACCGTCCTTGAACAACCGCGCCAGGGTCCGCACGCTGGCACCGGCGGTTTCCGCGTGCTGTTCGAACGGAATATCCAGCGAAGGCGCCGACATGACCGCCTGGCACAGGTTCATCAGCCGTCGGTCGGAATCGTCCGGCAGCGGGATCTTCAGCAGCGAACGCCTGGCACGCTTGAGCTCCAGCAGCGCCAGGCCCACCAGCGCGTCGTAATACTCGGGCGGCCCGTCGTTGCCCTGCTCCACCAGGCCGACGATCAGCTCGCGCAGCAAGCCACCAACCTCGATGACTTGCACGCTGTCATCCAGGGTCGCCGCCAGGGACGGGCGCAAGTAGATATTGCGCATTTGCAGGTCGGACACCACGCGAATCCCGTGGGGCACGCCGGGCGGCAGCCACACCGCCCGCTGCGGCGGCACCACCAGCGCCTCGTGGGGCGTCTCGACCCACATCACCCCGCTCATCGCATACAGCAACTGCCCCCAGACGTGCTCATGGGGCTCGATGTACAACCCGCGTGGATAGGTGCGGGCCAGCGGCTGCACGGGCACATCGGTGTCACTCAGGTCAGGCGGTGCGGCGAGGGCCATGGTCAATGTTCATTGGGGGGACGGGAAGATTGCATGGTAACGGGGCACCGGATTTGTCGCCAGCAACCGCCGCCGTCCGACAATCCGAGTGAATTTTCCCGCTGGCACGCGATCCTTCTATGTACAACAGGGAGGAACCGGGGTTTTATGAACAGCGCAAAATTATTCGTCATCGAGTACACGCTCCATGGCGCTCCAAAGTCTTTCATTATCCGACTGGAAAAAATGGATAACGCCGAAGCCTGGCATTGGGCGAGCTGTGACGCTGGGGTGGGGCGAATCCCCCGGTTTGGACGCGAGAAGGTGCAAAAGACCAGCAAGCCGATGGCTGAGAAATTCGGCGTGGAAAACGTCAAGTGGCGGCCGGCGAACTAATCTCTGGCAACCATCAGGTTCGGGGGGAAGGAACATGAGCGCAACACCCGTCAGCAGCCTTGCGCAGCTGGAATACGGTCTGGACACGTCGCTCGGCCGCATCAGCAAAAGCGCCGAGTGCCGGATCGGACTGGAACAGGTCGAAAATGACGCCTTTTGCTTCGCCCTACGCATCCCGCCGCCACTGCCGGAAGATCTGGAGCAAGCCAGAACCCTGGTGCTGCGGGTCGAAGGACGGCGCCTGCAGGGCACCGTCCGCTACAGCGAACGCCTGGAGGATGGCAGCCTCAGGCTGGAAGTGGAGCCGGACTAGGCTCCACTTTTGCGCGTACCGTGGTTTTCAGTGGGCGCACTTGCAGCCTTGGGAAGCACACTCCTCGCCATGCTCGTGATGCTTGGCACAGGCTTCGCAGCAATAGTGCTTGCCGTGACGGGCAATCGGATGTTCACCGAGTTTGCAGGTACATTTCGGACAATCGCAGATACTTTCACGGTCAATCATGGAGCTGACTCCTCTAGCAAGGTCGTCCCGTGCTCGGATGCACAGGATAAGTGTAGTGGCTGTCGCTCCTGCCGATTACAAATCCCTGTGGGAGCGGGCTTGCTCGCGAAGAGGGAGTGTCAGTCACGATAATTGTTGTCTGACACACCGCCTTCGCGAGCAAGCCCGCTCCCACAGGTCTTGTCTCTGTTCTGTCAGATACGGAACTGCCCGACCAGGCTGCCCAGGCGCTGGCCGAGGTCGGCCAGGCTACGGGAGGTTTGCGCGCCGAGTTGGGTTTCGTCGGCGACGTTATCCACCGCCACGGCAATCTGGTGCACGCTGCGATTGATCTCTTCGGCCACGGCGGTCTGCTCTTCGGCGGCGCTGGCGATCTGTGCGTTCATCGAGTTGATGGTCCCGATCAACTGGGCCATGGTGTCCAGCGACGCCCCCGCCTCGTTGGCCTGGGCCGAGGTGCCGTCGCCCGCCTCGCTGGAGCGACGCATCGCCTCCACCGCCGACTGGGTGCCAGCCTGCAAACGGTCGATCATGCCCTGGATTTCCTGGGTGCTGATCTGCGTGCGGCTGGCCAGCGCCCGCACTTCATCGGCCACCACCGCAAAACCGCGCCCGGCCTCGCCAGCGCGGGCGGCTTCGATCGCCGCGTTGAGCGCCAGCAGGTTGGTCTGCTCGGCAATCGAGCGGATCACCCCGAGCACGCTGACAATCGACGACACGTCTTTTTGCAGGCTGTCGAGGGACACGCCGCTGCTGCGGATATCGTCCACCAACGCATGGATCTTCTCGATGCTGCCAGCCACCACACGCTTGGCCGCCTGCCCTTCTTCGTCGGTCTGCTGGGCTGCCACCGCGGCGTTCTGCGCGCTCTTGGCCACTTCCTGGGCTGCCGCCGACATTTCATTGATCGCCGTGGCCACCTGATCGGTCTCATGGCGCTGGCGCTCCATGGCCTGGTCCGAGCGATGAGCCTGGTCGGACACCTGACTCACCAGCCCGGTCAGTTGCGAGGTCATTTCGGTGATCTGGCGCACCAGTCCATGAATCTTGTCGACGAAACGGTTGAACGAGCCGGCCAGTTCGCCGAGCTCATCCTGGCTGGTGAGCGTCAGGCGACGGGTCAGATCGCCCTCGCCTGCCGCGATGTCGTCGAGGTTGGCTTTCATCAGGTGCAGCGGACGCAGAATGGTGTTGGCCAGCAACATGCCGGCAGCGGCAATCACCAGCAGCACCACGACCGCCACGCCGACGATGCTCAGCACCATGCCTTGCATGCGCTCCTGGACCTTGGCTTCGACCACCGCCACTTGCGCTTCAATGCCGTCGAGGTTGACCGAGGTACCGACCGCCATGTCCCACTTCGGCAGGTATTCGGTGTAGCCGAGCTTGGGCACCAGCACCTGGCTGTTGCCGGGTAATGGCGAGCTGTATTGCAGGTAGTGCGTACCGTCCCTGGCGACTTTCACCAGATCGCGGTTGACGTAGACACCGTTCGGGTCGCGGTTGTCCTTGAAGCTCTGGCCCACGCCTTCGGGGCTGTTGGCCTTGAACAGGCGCACGGTGTTGGAGTCGTAGCCGAAGAAGTAGCCTTCCTTGCCATAGGTGATGCTCGACAGCAGCTTGATCACCTGGGCCCGCGCCGCCTCATCACCCGGGGCGGCCGCGTCGTAAAGCGGTTTGATCGCGGTCATGGCCACGGCCACGTAGCTTTGCAAGGTCGCCTTGGCATCGCTGAGCAGGCGTTCGCGGGTCTGCTCGACTTCCTTGCGCGCCTGATCCTGAAGAATGAACAGCGTGGTCAGGCTGATGACCAGCGCAAACAGCAATACCGGGAGGACGGCAAGGGACAGGACCTTAGCCTTGAGGCTCATGCGCATGACGTTCACTCTTTTGATGTTGTTGGCGTGGTTAAAAGCTTTAACGGCACGCCAGGGCAAAAGTTGAACGCGGTGAGATGGACTTGCGAGCCCCTGTAGGAGCGAGCTTGCTCGCGATGGGCTCAAGAGCGCCGCGTTTAGTCAGTAAACACGCGTTATCGTTAACGACCATCGCGAGCAAGCTCGCTCCTACAGTGGTATCGGGGTCACAGGACCATCGCAGCCACCCAGCCAAACGCCAGCAGCGGCAGGTTGTAGTGCAGGAAGGTCGGGACCACGGTGTCCCAGATGTGATGGTGCTGGCCGTCGATGTTCAGGCCGGAGGTCGGGCCAAGGGTCGAGTCCGAAGCCGGCGAACCGGCGTCGCCCAAGGCACCGGCCGTGCCGACGATGCACACGATCGCCAGCGGGCTGAAGCCCAGTTGCACGCACAGCGGCACGAAGATCGCCGCCAGGATCGGCACGGTGGAGAACGACGAGCCGATGCCCATGGTCACCAGCAGCCCCACCAGCAGCATCAGCAAGGCGCCGATGCCCTTGCTGTGATCGATGTACGAGGCCGACGACTCGACCAGCGTCTGCACCTCACCGGTGGCCTTCATCACTTCGGCAAAGCCCGAGGCGGCGATCATGATGAAACCGATCATCGCCATCATTTTCATGCCTTCGGTGAACAGGTCGTCGGTGTCGCGCCATTTGACGATGCCCGACACCGAGAAAATCAGGAAACCGGCCAGCGCACCGATAATCATCGAATCCAGCAACAGCTGAATGATGAACGCCGCCGCGATGGCCACGCCGGCCACCATCAGGCTCAGCGGGTTGTATTGCACCGCCACTTGCTCGACCTGTTCGATCTTCTCCAGGTCGTAGACACGCTTCTTGCGGTAGCTGACAAACGCGATCAACAGGCCCGCCACCATGCCCAGGGCCGGAATGCCCATGGCGTGGGTCACATTGATGCCACTGATGTCCACTCCGCTGCGGGCGACGTTGGCCAGCAGGATTTCATTGAGGAAGATGTTGCCGAATCCCACCGGCAGGAACATGTAGGGCGTGATCAAGCCGAAGGTCATGACACAGGCGATCAGTCGGCGGTCCAGTTGCAGCCTGGTCAGCACATAGAGAAGCGGCGGCACCAGCAACGGAATGAACGCGATATGGATCGGCAGGATGTTCTGCGAAGCAATGGCCACGACCCAGAGCAGGCCGATCAGCAGCCATTTGACCTGGCCACCGCCGCTGGCGTGCTGGCGATCGACCAGCGCCAGCGCCTTGTCGGCCAGCGCATGGGCCATGCCGGACTTGGCAATGGCCACGGCGAAAGCGCCCAGCAAGGCGTAGGACAACGCCACCGTCGCCCCACCGCCAAGGCCACTGTTGAAAGCCTTGAGTGTCGCCTCGATCCCCAGGCCACCGGTCAGGCCACCGACCAGCGCGCCGACGATCAGGGCAATCACCACATGCACGCGGGACAGGCTGAGTACCAGCATGATGCCGACCGCGGCAATTACTGCATTCATTTCATTACCTCGAGACAAACGAAAAGACTCCGTCCGGCAGTCTGCGAAGAGCCGCCAGCGGATTAAGGAATGGGTTTTATTAGAGGGCGCGCACTGTGCCGCAGCATCACCTCCTTGTCAAAGCACCCCGGCGCTGTCGATATGTAACGGCATGTGATGACCTGTAGGAGCGAGCGAGCTCGCGATGCACTTGTGAGCACCGTGGGGTATCAGGTTTCCATCGTCATCGTTGGCGACCATCGCGAGCAGGCTCGCTCCTACAGAGGGCACTGTTTGATCGCCGATAAAAGGGATAAAGAAACCGAAATCCCGGCCGTTACAGTGCAAAGTCTCAGATATTTATCGAATAAGGACGTCTCCATGTCGCTCAGACAACTTTCCATTCAATGGAAAATCACCCTGCTGGCCGGGCTGTGCCTGGCGGGCATCGTGACCCTGCTGGTGGGTCTTTCCCTGTACCGCATGGAGCACAGCTCCGAGATGGTGAAAGCCTCGAACATGGAGATGTTGACCGAAGCGGCCCAGGCCCGGATCGAGTCCCAGGGCGAAAACCAGGCGCTGGGAATTCGCCAGCAGTTCATGGACGCCTATCAGTACGGCCACGGCTTCTCCCGCCAGGTGCTGTTCCTGCGTGAGCAGGCCGAGAAGCGCTTTCTCGATGCCTTTGACCTGCGCGAAGACCTGACCCGCCAGGTCAAGTCGGCCCTGCAGGCCAACCCGGACCTGCTCGGCTTGTCCCTGGTGTTCGAACCCAACGGGCTGGATGGCAAGGACGAACTGTTCATCGGTCAGGCCGAACTGGGCAGCAACGACAAGGGGCGTTTCGCCCTCTACTGGTCGCAGCCGACGCCGGGCAAAGTCACGTCCATGGCGTTGCCGGAAAAGGACATGGCCGACACCAGCACCGGCCCCAGCGGCGAAGCGGCCAACGCCTGGTTCACCTGCCCGCGCACCACGCTCAAGCCGTGCGTGATCGAACCCTACTTCTATGAGATCGACGGCCAGAACGTGCTGATGACCAGCATCGTTTTCCCGCTGACGGTCAACGGCAAGGTCATCGCCTCGCTGTCGGTGGACATCAACCTCAACAGCCTGCAAGCGGTCAGCCTGGGCGCCAGCAAGAAACTCTACGACGGCCAGACCAGTGTCAGCATCGTCAGCCCGGCCGGCCTGCTCGCCGGCTACAGCCCGGACGCCAGCAAACTCAGCCAGCGCCTGGAGGCCGTGGACAAGGCCAGTGGCGCCGAACTGCTGCGCATGCTTGCCGCCAGTAGCAAGACCGACAGCCTGAGCAGCAATCAGCAACTGAAAGTGCTGGCACCGTTCCAGCCGATTCCTGGCGGTAAATCCTGGGGCGTGCTGCTCGACGTCCCGGAGAAAGTCCTGGTCGGCCCCGCCGAAGCCCTGAAAAAGCAACTGGACGACAGCAACACCGCCGGTACGCTGGTCGAGCTCGGCCTGGGGATACTCGCCGCTTTGTTGGGCCTGGTGCTGGTGTGGCTGATGGCCCGCAGCGTCACCAAACCGATCCTCGGCGTGGCGCACATGCTCGAAGACATCGCCAGCGGCGAAGGCGATCTGACCCGTCGGCTGGCTTACGACAAGAAGGATGAACTGGGTCAACTGGCCGGCTGGTTCAACCGTTTCCTCGACAAGCTGCAACCGATCATCGCCGAAGTGAAACGCTCGGTGCAGGACGCCCGCAGCACCGCGGACCAGTCGTCCGCCATCGCCACCCAGACCAGCGCCGGCATGGAACAGCAATACCGCCAGGTGGATCAGGTGGCGACGGCGTCCCATGAAATGAGCGCCACCGCCCAGGATGTCGCCCGCAGCGCCGCACAAGCGGCACATGCCGCCCGCGATGCCGATCAGGCGACCCGTCAGGGCTTGACTGTGATCGACCGCACCACCACCAGCATCGACAACCTCGCCGCCGACATGAGCGCGGCCATGGTTCAGGTCGAAGGCCTGGCAGCCAACAGCGAGAAGATCGGTACGGTACTGGAGGTGATCCGTGCGATCGCCGAGCAGACCAACCTGCTGGCCCTCAACGCCGCGATCGAAGCGGCCCGTGCCGGTGAGGCCGGACGCGGGTTTGCCGTGGTCGCCGATGAGGTGCGCAACCTGGCGCGACGGACCCAGGAGTCTGTCGAAGAAACCCGCCTGGTGATCGAACAACTGCAAAACGGCACCCAGGATGTCGTGAGTTCGATGAACAACAGCCATCGTCAGGCCCAGGGCAGTGTCGAACAGGTAGGCCAGGCCGTGACGGCACTGCGCCAGATCGGTGATGCGGTGACGGTGATCAACGACATGAACATGCAGATCGCCAGTGCCGCCGAAGAGCAAAGCGCGGTGGCCGAGGAGATCAACAACAACGTGGCGACCATTCGCGACGTGACCGAATCGCTGTCGGGCCAGGCCAATGAATCGGCACGGGTCAGCCAGTCGCTCAACAGCCTGGCGAACCAGCAGCAGAGCCTGATGGATCAGTTCCGCGTTTAAACCCAGCCCCCTCTGTAGGAGCGAGCTTGCTCGCGATGGTGCGTCAGTCGACACCAAGGTATCTGACACTCCATCGCGAGCAAGCTCGCTCCTACAAATGTCGAGCTGTTCAATAAAATGGTGGCAAGTGGATATCTGCCACAGGCCGATTATGCTTCAAGGAACCTTGCAGCATTTTGTGGCGTCAACCTCAATGCAAGACCCGTGATCCGATGACTTCAGCCCCAGGGCCTGGGTACGGTAATTGATGGTGGGAACTCCGGCCTACGACAAGAGCAAGACGGAGAATACTCATGACGGCAATCTACGGCACATCCGCGGGCAGCACGCCCAACCACGGGATCACCCGGGAGGAGCGCAAGGTCATTTTCGCGTCGTCCCTGGGTACCGTGTTCGAATGGTATGACTTCTACCTGTACGGCTCCCTGGCGGCGATCATCGCCAAGCACTTCTTCGCCGGTGTCAACGAAACGACGTCCTTCATCTTCGCCCTGCTCGCCTTCGCCGCAGGCTTCGCCGTGCGGCCCTTCGGCGCCATCGTGTTCGGCCGGCTGGGTGACATGATCGGACGCAAACACACCTTTCTCATCACCATCGTGATCATGGGCGTCTCCACGGCCGTGGTGGGGATGCTGCCTGGCTATGCAACCATCGGCGTGGCCGCGCCGGTCATCCTGATCAGCCTGCGCCTGTTGCAAGGCCTGGCGCTGGGCGGTGAGTACGGCGGAGCTGCCACCTACGTGGCCGAACATGCCCCCAAGGGCAAACGCGGCTACTTCACCTCGTGGATTCAGACGACCGCAACCCTCGGCCTGTTTCTTTCACTGCTGGTGATCCTCGCCTGCCGCACCGTGCTGGGCACCGAAGCCTTCGAGGCCTGGGGCTGGCGGATTCCGTTCCTGCTGTCGATCCTGTTGTTGATCATCTCGGTGTACATCCGCCTGCAGCTCAGCGAGTCACCGGTGTTCATGAAAATGAAGGCTGAAGGCAAGTCCTGCAAGGCACCGCTGACCGAATCCTTCGCCCGTTGGGACAACCTCAAGATCGTGATCATGGCCCTGCTCGGTGGCACCGCCGGCCAGGCCGTGGTCTGGTACACCGGGCAATTCTATGCGCTGTTTTTCCTGCTGCAGACGCTGAAGATCGAACCGCAGACCGCCAACCTGCTGATTGCCGGCTCGCTGCTGATCGGTACCCCGTTCTTCGTCTTTTTCGGCAGCCTGTCCGACCGCATCGGCCGCAAAGGCATCATCATGGCCGGCTGCATCCTCGCGGCCCTGACCTATTTCCCGATCTTCCATGCGTTGACCCAGTACGGTAACCCCGACGTGTTCGTCGCCCAGGAGAAAAACCCGGTCACGGTCATCGCCAATCCCGCCCAGTGCTCGTTCCAGTTCGACCCGGTGGGCAAGGCCAAATTCACCAGTTCCTGCGACCTGGCCAAGACCGTGCTGGCCAAACGGGCCATCCCCTATGAGAACGTGAAGGCCGAGCCGGGCACCGTGGCGCAGGTGCGCATTGGCGATAAAGTGGTGCAGAGCTTCGAAGGCACCGGCATGCCGGCCGCCGACTTCAAGACCCAGAACGACGCGTTCACCGCCACGCTGGCCACGTCACTCAAGGAAGCCGGCTACCCCGAGAAGGCCGACCCGGCGAAAACCAACTACCCGATGGTGCTGTTGCTCCTGACGATCCTGGTGATCTACGTGACCATGGTCTACGGGCCGATTGCCGCCTGGCTGGTGGAACTGTTCCCGGCGCGCATCCGCTACACCTCGATGTCGCTGCCCTACCACATCGGCAACGGCTGGTTCGGTGGCTTCCTGCCGACGGTGGCGTTCGCCATGGTCGCGGCCACCGGGGATATCTACTACGGGCTGTGGTATCCGATCGTCATCGCGGTGATGACGGCCGTGCTGGGCATTTTCTTCATGCCGGAAACCAAGGATCGGGAGATTCATCACACCTGAATCCGACCCCTACAGTCCCTGTGGGAGCGGGCTTGCCCGCGATGAGGCCGTCACATTCAAAATCACCATTGACTGTGCCACCGCTATCGCGGGCAAGCCCGCTCCCACAGGTTCAGAGTCCTGACCGGTAGATTTCAAGTGTGCCTGGGCAACTCGATGACGACCTTCAGCCCGCCCCACTCACTGTCCAGCAGCAATAACTTCCCATCCCAGCTATCGACGATGTCGCGCACGATGCCCAGCCCCAGGCCATGCCCATGGGTTTGTTCATCCAGCCGCGTACCTCGGCTGAACACCTGATCGCGACGCTCTTCGGGGATGCCCGGGCCGTCATCTTCGACACAGAGTTCAAACCCGCCCGCCGTTTCGGCCACGCTCACGCGAACCTCGGCATCCGCCCATTTACAGGCGTTGTCCAGCAGGTTGCCCAGCAGCTCCAGCAGGTCTTCCCGATCCCATGGCAATTGCAGGCCGGTCGGTGCGCGGTAGCTCAGGGCCAAGTGCTCGCCGTGGATCATGTTCAGGGTTGCCAGTAATCCGGGGAGCTCGGCATCGCAATCAAACAGTGCGCCCGGCAACGCATCGCCGGACAGCCTTGCACGATTGAGTTCGCGATTGAGCCGTTGCTCGACCTGCTGCAGTTGTTCCTTGAGGGTCTTGCGCAGTTGCGGGTACGCCTCAAGCTGTTCGCTTGAAGCCAGGCTCAACAGCACCGCCAGCGGTGTTTTCAACGCGTGGCCGAGGTTGCCCAGGGCGTTGCGTGAGCGCTTGAGGCTGTCCTCGGTGTGGGCCAGCAAGTGGTTGATCTGCGCCACCAGAGGCTCCAGCTCCACTGGCACCTGATCATCGAGTTGCGAGCGCTGGCCCCGTTGCAATTGCGCGATCTGCTCGCGTGCCTGTTCCAGCGGACGCAAGGCGCGGCGCACGGTAATCCGCTGCAGCAGCAGAATCAGCAACAGCCCTGCCAGACCGAGGCCCAACCCGAGCTGTTGCATGCGCCGGAAGCTTTCGCGTATTGGCGTGTAATCCTCGGCGACGCTGATGGAAATCGGCACCCTCGAACGTCGATAGTCCGTACGCAGCACCAGCAACTGCTGCCCTTCCGGCCCCAGTTGCAGGTTGTCGTGCAGGCCGGGTTGATCGAGTGCCGGCAGTTCCTGGTCCCACAAGGAACGTGAGCGCCAATGGCCATCGGCGAAATCGATGCGGAAATAATGCCCGGAAAACGGCCGCTGATAGGCCGGTGACAAACGTCGTTCATCCAGTTGCAAGCCTTGCGGCCCGCGCACCAGTGCCGCCAGCAGGTTCTCGCTGTCGTTGCGCAGCCCGGCTTCGAGGTAGCGTTGCAACCCCATTTCGAACAGCCACAGGCTCGTTTGCGCCAGCACCAGGCCAACGACCACCATCACGCTGATCAGGCCCAGGCTCAAGCGGCGCTGGATCGATCTCACCGGGCTTGTCCGCCGAGCAGATAACCCTGGCCGCGACGGGTTTCAATCACGCTTTTGCCGAGCTTGCGGCGCAAATGGTTGACGTGGACCTCCAGCACATTGGAATCGCGCTCGGTCTCGCCGTCGTAGAGGTGTTCGGCGAGATGGCTTTTGGAGAGGATCTGTTCGGGGTGCAGCATGAAATAACGCAACAGGCGAAACTCCGCGGCGGTCAGCTGAATGTCGGCGCCGTCGCGGACAACGCACTGGCGACCTTCGTCCAGGTGCAGCCCGGCGGACTTGAGCGTCGGCTGGTTGACCTGGCCATGGGAGCGGCGCAACAACGCCTGGATGCGCAAGAACAGCTCTTCGGGATGAAAGGGTTTGGTCAGGTAATCGTCGGCGCCCGCCTTGAGGCCTTCGATGCGTTCGGCCCAGGAATCACGGGCCGTCAGGATCAGCACCGGCGTGGCCAGCCCCGCCGCGCGCCATTGCGCCAGCACCTCAAGCCCCGGCATGCCGGGCAAGCCGAGGTCGAGGACGATCAGGTCGTAAGGTTCGGTACTGCCCTGATGCACCGCGTCGCGACCGTCGGCCAGCCAGTCCACCGCATAACCCTGGCGGTTGAGACCGGCCAGCAGTTCGTCGGCCAGGGGCACATGGTCTTCCACCAGGAGCAAGCGCATGGATCAGTCTTCCTTGTCTTTCAATAAGCGGCCGTCAGTCGCATCGATGTGCAGCTCACGGACCACGCCTTCGAGCGTCAACAACTCGACATCATAAAGATAGATGTTGTGCTTCTCTTCGAGTTCGGCTTCCAGCAGTTTTGCCCCAGGGTAGCGATCCATCGCCTGCTGCAGCAGTTGCTCCAGCGGCAGGATCACACCTTGCTGACGCAGGCGCAGGGCTTCATCCTGGTCCAGGTCGCGGGCCATCACCGCCGAGCAGAATGCCAGAAGCAGCAGCGCCATCCGGCTGCCGGCGCATCGATTGAGTAGAAACACCTTCATTACCAATCCTGATGATCCTTGAGTCACTGCCCGCTGACCGCGTCTAATTCCAGAGCCCGGTCGATATCCTGCTGCCAATTATTGGTAGAACTGGCCAGTGCGAGTGGCGTGAGCGTCTCGAAAGCCGCAATGGTACCAGCGTCGCACAATCCCGGCGCTTGATCCGGGCCAGGTTCCCGGGCGTGGGTACACCTTAGCCGGATGAACTTAATTGAAACTGAATTGCCATCATTGCTGGCCATTACACATTCCCTGTGGGAGCGGGCTTGCCCGCGATAGCGGTGTATCTGCTACATCAATGCCGGATGTGCAGACGCCATCGCGGGCAAGCCCGCTCCCACAGGTTGTTCGTATACATGAAGTACAGGTTTTATAATCCCCGCTTGCCACACTCCGAGACCGCAATGACCGCCATCCACATCAAGTTCCCTTCTCTGACCCTCAAGGCCGGTCCGCGCGCCTTTGCGCACATCCGCGCCAACGGCCTGGAGGCGGCCGAAGTCGGCACCTTGCCCGGTGCGGCCGGCGGTCCGAAGGCGCTGGGGATTCAGGGGCTGGACCTGGCGCTGTTCGGCGAGTGGCTGCCGGCGGCACCGCGGGAACGCTCGCTGATCGGTGCATCGGTGGGTTCCTGGCGCTTCGCCAGTGCCTGCCTGCCGGACGCCGCCGAAGGCATCCGGCGCCTGGGGCAGCTGTACACCGAGCAGAATTTCGCCAAGGGCGTGACCATGGCGCAGATCAGCCAGAGCTCCCGGCGCATGCTCGATGACCTGCTCGACGGTCGCGATGCCTCGATCCTCGACAACAGCGATTACCGCCTGAACATCATGGTGGTCAAAAGCCACGGCCTGCTCGCCGACGATCATCGCGGTCGCCTCGGGCTGGGCCTGTCCTCGGTCATCGCCGACAACCTGCGCGGCCGGGCGCGGCTGGCCCGGCACTTCGAACGCCTGATCATCCACGACCCGCGCCTGGCGCCGCCGGTCGACGCCTTGAACGACTTCCCGTCGCGCTTTGTCGCCCTCAACGCCGGCAATCTGCGCCAGGCCCTGCTGGCTTCAGGCTCGATCCCGATGGTGATGGAAGGCGTGCGCGACCTGCCGGGCGCTGGCGCCGGCACCTTCCGCGACGGCGGCTTGCTGGACTACCACCTGGACCTGCCCTACAGCGGCAACGACATCGTGCTTTACCCACACTTCACCGACCGGGTGATTCCCGGCTGGTTCGACAAGACCCTGCCGTGGCGCCGCGCCTGCCCGGCGCGCTTGCAGAACGTGCTGCTGCTGGCGCCGTCGAAGGACTACCTGGCGCGCCTGCCCTACGGCAAGCTGCCAGACCGTAACGACTTCAAGCGCTTCATGGGTGACGCCCCGAGCCGGCAGAAATACTGGCGCACGACCATGGATGAAAGCCGCCGCATGGGCGACGAATTCCTCGAACTGGCCGCCAACGGTCGCTTGGGCGAGCGCTTGCTGACCCTTTAGTCAGGACAAACTGATAAACTCGCCACCTGCCCGAATCTTTGCGGCGAACGCCACCTGAACAGAGCTGAAGATACTGTGGAAATTTTCAAAGAGTTTACCTTCGAATCCGCCCACCGCCTGCCCCACGTACCGGACGGCCACAAGTGCGGGCGCCTGCACGGTCACTCGTTCAAAGTGGCAATTCACCTGAGCGGCGACCTCGACCCGCACACTGGCTGGATCCGCGATTTCTCGGAAATCAAAGAGATCTTCAAGCCGCTGTACGAGCGTCTGGACCACAACTACCTCAACGACATCCCTGGCCTGGAAAACCCGACCAGCGAAGTGCTGGCCAAGTTTATCTGGCAGGAACTGAAGCCTCTGCTGCCGGAACTCAGCGCGATCCGCATCCACGAAACCTGCACCAGCGGTTGCATCTATCGCGGCGAATAAAAACACAGCCCCCTCTGTAGGAGCGAGCTAGCTCCGGGCGGCGTTCCGACGATGGACGCCTGAGCCCCGCGGGCTGCCAGATGCCCAGCGTTATCGTTGATGCCCATCGCGAGCCAGCTCGCTCCTACAGTGAGGAAGGATCAGGAAGCAATGATCGACTGGCCGCTGGATCAGGTCTTCGACTTCAACGGACATCAGGTGCGCTACGCCATACACGGCGACGGCCCGCCGCTGGTGTTCGTGCATGGCACGCCCTTTTCTTCCTGGGTGTGGCACCGCATAGCGCCGCACTTCATCACCACACACCGGGTGCACTACTTCGATCTGCTGGGTTACGGGCAATCCGCACAGCCGGATGACGATGTGTCCCTGGGCGTGCAAAACCGGCTGTTGGCGCAACTGCTGGAGCATTGGGGCGTGGATCGCCCCGACGTGGTGGCCCACGACTTCGGCGGCGCCACCGCCCTGCGCACGCATCTGCTCAATGGCAAGGATTACCGCAGCCTGACGCTGATCGACCCGGTGGCGCTGACGCCCTGGGGTTCGCCGTTCGTGCAGCATGTGCGTCAGCATGAAGCGGCGTTCAGCGGACTGCCCGATTACATCCAGCGCGCCATCGTACCGGCCTATATTCGCGGGGCCATCCAGCGCGAAATCCCCGACGCCGAACTCGCCCCCTACGTACAGCCATGGCTGGGAGAGCCGGGGCAAGCGGCGTTCTACCGGCAGATCGCGCAGATGGACGAGTGCTACACCCTTGAGGCGCAGGGGTTGTACCCGACGATTCGCTGCCCGGTGCAGATTCTCTGGGGTGAAGACGACCGGTGGATTCCCGTCGAACGCGGGCGGGCCTTGCAGCAGATGATTCCCGGCGCACAGTTCCATCCGATACCCAACGCCGGGCACCTGGTCCAGGAAGACGCGCCTGAAGCGGTCGTTGCTGCCTTGATGCGGTTTTTGCCTTTGCAACAATCTTCCTGAACAAATCCGATCCCACATCTGGAGGGTGCTGGCCAATGTCACTGGCATGAATTGCCATCACCGAGCTAACGTAGAAGTATCGACTATACGATTGGCCATAAGGATCCGCCCGATGCACATCATCAACGCCCGTCTGCGCAATCAGGAAGGTTTGCATGAGTTGTTCCTGGAAAACGGCCGGATCAGCAGCATCGCCCGCCAGACCGAAGCCCCGACCCTGAGCCCTGACGATCTGGATGCCGGCGGCAATCTGGTGGTGCCACCCTTTGTCGAGCCGCACATCCACCTCGACGCCACCCTGACCGCCGGCGAGCCGCGCTGGAACATGAGCGGCACGCTGTTCGAAGGCATCGAGTGCTGGGGCGAACGCAAGGCGACCATCACCCTGGAGGACACCAAGGCCCGGGCCAAAAAAACCATTCAGGCCCTCGCCGCCCACGGCATCCAGCATGTGCGCACCCACGTCGACGTCACCGACCCGCAACTGACTGCGCTCAAGGCGATGCTCGAAGTGCGCGAGGAAAGCCGGCACCTGGTCGACCTGCAAATCGTCGCGTTCCCCCAGGAAGGCATCGAGTCCTACCGCAATGGCCGCGAGTTGATGGAAGAAGCGATCCGCATGGGCGCGGACGTGGTGGGTGGCATTCCGCATTTCGAATACACCCGCGATCAGGGCGTCAGTTCGGTGAAGTTCCTCATGGACCTGGCCGAACGCAGCGGTTGCCTGGTGGACGTGCACTGCGACGAAACCGACGACCCGCAGTCACGTTTTCTCGAAGTGCTCGCCGAAGAGGCCCGCAGCCGCGACATGGGTTCGCGGGTCACGGCCAGCCACACCACGGCCATGGGCTCCTACGACAACGCCTACTGCGCCAAACTGTTTCGCCTGCTCGGGCATTCGGGCATCAGTTTTGTCTCCTGCCCCACTGAAAGCATCCACCTGCAAGGGCGCTTCGATAATTTCCCGAAACGCCGGGGCGTGACCCGGGTCAACGAGTTGCTGGAAGCGGGCATGAACGTGTGCTTCGGCCAGGACTCCATCGTCGATCCGTGGTATCCGCTGGGCAATGGCAACATCTTGCGGGTGCTCGAAGCCGGCCTGCACATCTGCCACATGCTCGGTTATCGCAACCTGCAAAGTGCGCTGGACCTGGTGACGGACAACAGCGCCAGGGCCATGAACCTCGGCGATCGCTATGGCCTGGAGCGCGGGCGACCGGCGAACCTGCTGATCCTGTCGGCGGAGAGTGACTACGAAGTCATCCGCAGCCAAGGGTTGCCGCTGTACTCGGTGCGCGATGGCAAGGTGTTGATGAAGCGGACGATGCCGGTGGTGGAGTTCAGTGGGGTGAGCTGATCCCCGGGTCGTTTTTAATGACACCCGGGATAACACCCGGCGATAACCGAAAGTAAAAATCAAACATAAAAAAACCAAAGAACGAACATCGCAAAAAACAGCACCCCGCCGGTGATCCAAGGTGCTAACAGCTTCCGCTTAAGGTGTGGTGGCAAATTCGACAACTCGTTTTTTTCTATAAGACCACGCCTCTCGCAGAGTCGAGGAATCAAGAACATTAATGCCATGGAACAGTTTCTGACAACCACCCCAATAAAACCCGAACTTGAAAATACGGCTCGATTATTCGCCACAAACTTACTTTTATTTAGACAACCTTCTATTAATTCCGTAAACCGATAACACGACACAAATATCCAGCACATCACTAGAAACATGGAGACCATTATAAATATCGAAATGATCGCAAACGCAATATCACTCATTTTGACATAAACTCATAAACGATTTCGCCACTCATCTCTCCCATGCTTCCACCAACCTCACCGCCAACCAAACCACCTACCCCGCCTCCAATCACAGCGCAAGCCAGTGAGCCGGGACCTCCGGCAACCAACCCGAAGGCCACAGCACAAAAATCAAACAAAAAAAAGCCAAAAAACGAACATCACAAAAAACAACACTCCTCCCGTGATCCAGGGTGCTATCAGCTTTCGCTTCAGGTGTGGAGGCAAATTTAACAATTCATCTTTTTCTATAAGACCACGTCTTTCGCTTAGCCGAGGAATCAAGAACATTAATGCAATCGACCCATTCTTGAGAGCTTTACCAATCAGCCCCAACCCCGAAAAAGCCTCACGATTATTCGCTACAAATTTACTTCTGCTTAAGTAACTCTCTATTAATTCCGTATATCGACTGGAGGATAGAAGTATCCAGAACAGTGTCAGACACATGAGGAACAATATGAATATCGCAAAAAAACCCAACACGACCCTCACCTTTGCAGGTACTCATAAACTACTTCACCGCCCATCTCACCCATACCGCCACCAACTTCTCCTCCTGCCCAACCGCCGACTCCACTCCCAACCACAGCACAGGCTAGTGCACCGGCTCCGCCGGTAACGACTCCGAAGGCCACAGCGCACCCGATCGTAGCTGCGAAACCACCGGATAAACCTCCAAAAGATCCCCCAATCAGGCTCCCGGACAATTTACCACCTTCAACATATTTAGCTTTTCTACATTGTTCTTCACGCCCAGTTGAGCATGCGGTATAGATAGAGATACCTGCCGCAGCTGCATTCAAACCGACACCCAAGTACGTACCCTTTTTAAGAAGACTCGACGCTTTCGCCACACCATTAATAGTTTCGGCATAGCCGGTTATGGTCCCTGTATGCAAGTAACTTTTGGTGGATATGCCCAGCATTTCCTTGATGGAACCTTGGTTGCGTAAGCCGGATCCAAATCGGGCAAATTTCTTTAACTGACCATCAAGTTTCTCAAATAGAACCTTTCGCTTTAAATAAAAAGCGTCTCGATTCCGAGTGCCGCCATTTCTGAGGAGATCACCATGAGCGGCTTCAATTTCTTCAAGGGTTTTCTTGATGCCATCAAGGTGCTTGCTCCAGGCGCCGCCCACGGCGCCGATCCCTAGAGATGTATACCCAAGCGCCTTAGTCAGAAACTCATGATTCTCTACTAAAAATCCGTCGCTCTGCATCCCATTCGCCATTATGGCCAAATGGACTTGCGAAGCCTTCTGCATATAAAACGCTTCTTCGGCAGTACAGGACGATACTGACTCATCGCCTACAATAATTATCTCGCCCGGCAACACCACGGCATTGACAACATGTGCATTCAGCACATCAAACTTCGCACTGGATTTTTGTCCAAGGTTAAAGTTCGACTTCAAATATGAATATGGCTGCACGTGGGAATTTACAAAAACATATGCCTTTGACATGGAGGGAACCTCAGGAGCACTTGCTGTTACTGATTCGATCCCAACCGCCAGCTACGTTGCCGCCGCCAGCGCCATCCACGCGTTTCTGCAGGGTGTAAACCGTTTTTATGCGACCGTAGTCAAGACTGATACTTTCAGACGGAACACCATCACTTGCTGTTTGTGAATAGCTGGAAATAATGACCTCTTCCAGCCTGATTTCGAAAAATTTGAGCTTGTCGCCGCCAGCGCGGTGCAAACTCAAAACAACTTCTTTCAGATGCTCACCTGCGCAGCTTGCCTCCATAAGCTTGCAGCTGGACTTATCCAGTTTTTTGGTAAACGTAAAGTCGGTAACGGTCGTTCGTCCAGTAGAAGCTCCCCCGGCTGAACTGGCAGTAGCTGAGGTTCCCTGGTGAGTGCCGAAGCGGTAGCCCGTAATTTCGATCCAGTCCCGGTGTTGCTCATCAAGGGCTTCACCAGGGATTCCATTGATCTTGATAAATGCATCGAGTGCCATACAACCGCTCCTTGGCTTTGGGGAGTTTTTATAAAATCATCCATGGGCGAATGTACGGTTTTGTGACCAAGTATTGACTGATGCAGACTGCCAAACGGTGAATTCAGATCTTTCCTACCTATGCGCCGGCTTAGTTCTGTAGGACGCACTACAAAAAATCTGACCGTCCCTCACGCAGTTCCCAATTGTGGTGGAAGTCTTTAAAAGACTCAGCTCAGAGCAAAGATCAAGAAATCAGTGTCTCATTCAATCCATCATTCGAGCCGTACCAAACAAGCTGACCCGACTCAATTCCCCCTGCTCCTCTTCCAGCAAGATCGGTGCCGTGCCACCTGGCATCGTCACCTTCACCTCCCCGGCGCTGACCCAACCCGCCCGCCAGGCCGCACTGGCCACCGCACTGGCGCTGGTCCCCGACGACGCCGTCGGCCCCTCACCCCGCTCGAACACCCGCGCGGCGATGTGCCCTTCGGACAAGCGCATCGCCCATTGCAGATTGATCCCCGCCGGGCACGGTTTGCCTTCCCCAACCGGCATCGCGTAGGCGATCCGCATCAACCCGTCACCCAACGCCGGTTCACGCATCTGCTCGTTGCTCGGCAGATCCTCGGCACTGTCCACCAGCGTCACGCAATGCGGATTACCAACCCGCGCGAACTGACTGCGCGACCAGGCGCCATTGAGTGCCGCCAAGGGTTCAACGTGGCTGAGTTCACGACCATTGAACACCACAGCCTCAACCCCGTGGGCACTGACCGCTGCCGGCCCGAATCCCGGCTGCCCCAGGTCGAGCCAGAAACCCTTCACGCCCTCGACTTGAGCGGTTTTCACCGAAGTCTGCCCCGGTGAAGGCGTGTCGGTTTTATCGTGATGTACCCTGAGTTCACAGGTTTCGCCCTGCGCAAAAAGCCCCTGGTCGCTCAGCGCCTGAGAAAAGATCGTCAGCCCGTTGCCGCTGCGCTCGGCCAGCGTGCCGTCGGTGTTGACGATCAGCAGATCGAAGGGCGACGACGACTGGAACGGTCCGACCAGCAATCCGTCACTGCGATGATCCTTGCCGCCGGCCGGCTGCGTGCCGGGTGCCCAGCTACAGCAAGCCTCGATGGCCGCCACGGCCCATGCCTGACGGGTTTGCGCAGCCTGGCTGGCCTGAGCGGGCAAGTCGATGCCCTGGCGGCGCAGTTCTTCGGGCGCTACCACGATGTAGATATTGCCCCGTGCGTCGTACCTCTGCGCCATGGCGCCCTCCGTGTGTCATTGGAATGACTCAACATATCGCGAAACACAGCGGCGCTGTGCAACGATGTCGCCCTGATTGACCGCAAACTTTCCGGGCACTGATCGAACCCTCGCCGGTCGATCACTGTCCGTTGAGGACGTGACGTTTTTTTGCCAGGGATTGATATGACCAGCCTCAACAACCAAACCACCTTCGTTCCCGGCCGCCTGGAACAGATGTCCACGCGCATCGCCTTTTTCATCGCCGGGTTCGGCATCGCCGCGTGGGCGCCGCTGGTGCCCTATGCCAAGGCCCGGGCCGGGCTGGATGAGGGCACCCTGGGCCTGTTACTGCTTTGCCTGGGCGTGGGTTCGATTCTGGCGATGCCGTTGGCCGGGGTCCTGGCCTCGCGTTTCGGCTGCCGGCGCGTGGCGACCGGCGGGACCCTGCTGATCTGCGCCGCCCTGCCGCTGCTGGCGACGGTGTCGTCGATTCCGGCCCTGATCGCTGCCTTGTTCATGTTCGGCGCGGGTCTCGGCACCGTGGATTCGACGGTCAACCTGCAAGCGGTGATCGTCGAACGCGCTAGCGGCAAAAACATGATGTCGGGGTTCCATGGCCTGTTCAGCCTTGGCGGGATCGTTGGCGCGGCGGGCGTCAGCGGGTTGCTTGGCCTGGGGATTTCACCACTGGGGGCCACGCTGGTGGTGATCGTGCTTCTGTTGATCGCGCTGGCCAAGGCCGTGCCACACCTGTTGCCCTATGGCAGCGAGAGTTCGGGGCCGGCGTTTGCCGTTCCCCATGGCATCGTCCTGTTCATCGGCGGCATGTGCTTCATCGTGTTCCTGGCCGAAGGCGCGGCGCTGGACTGGAGCGCGGTGTTCCTGGCCCAGGAACGGGGTATCGACACCGCCTATGCGGGGCTCGGTTATGCGGCGTTTGCCTTGACCATGACCGTGGGACGCCTGACCGGTGACAAAATCGTACGGCGACTGGGCGCGACCCGGGTGATTGTGTTCGGCGGGCTGACAGCCGCCACAGGCTTGTTGCTGGCGACATTCGCACCGGGTTGGGAGGCGGCGCTGGTGGGTTACGCACTGCTGGGGGCCGGTTGCTCGAACATCGTGCCGGTGTTGTACACCGCCGTGGGCAAGCAGACCGTCATGCCCGAGAGCATCGCCGTGCCGGCCATTACCACCCTGGGTTATGCGGGCATCCTGGCGGGGCCGGCCGTGATCGGCTTCATCGCCCATGGCAGCAGCCTGAGTTTTGCCTTTGCCTTGATGGCGGTGCTGCTGGTGGCGGTGGCGATTGGCGGGAAGGTGTTGAAGGTCTAAGACGTACACGCCATCTGGAACCGGCTACAGGTTGCTCGAAACAAGTGGACCAACGGCACATAAAACTGTCATTTATGACAGTAGACAAGAAGTTTCTGCAGTTTGATCCTGACATGAGAAGTTCATCTCTGGATCTCCATCATGAAAAAAACATCGTTTGTGAACGCATGCTCTGTCTTGTTGTTTACCTTGGGAGGCCTGAACTCCGCAATGGGAAAACAACAGGATTGGGGGGAAGGGACACCCAACTTTTCTGCTGCGCAATCGCTGAAAAACGCTACGGGCCAGTACGATCACTGGCAGTCAATCGGTCGAGTCGAAATTGAAGGCGGCATGACTTGTTCAGGTACGTTGATTGATACACGCCACAAACCCGATGGACTGGATGATCCGGCCTATGTATTGACTGCGGGACATTGCAGCCACCTCAACCCTGACACGGTGCTCGAAAATGAGGTTGCCAAGGGTCATGTTTCTTTTAACTATTTTCAGGACACTGCCGAGAAACAGAAGTCGTTCCCCATCACCACGATAAACTGGAGCACCATCCGGGGACAGGATGTTTCCATCATCCAACTCGACCAGACACTCGGGCAACTCATCGATCAAGGCATTGTTCCACTGAAATTGGCGACCCGCTCCTTATCTCAAGGGAGCGACATACTGATCGTCGGATCACCTGTCGGCAGCCATGTTCAACGTATGGCTTGCCCGCAGGAGCACTCGGCTGGGGTTATCGAAAGTATGTGGGCATGGCAGGATCAAATCAGCAATCGGTGCCTGGATGTCGTGTCAGGTATCTCCGGCTCCCCTGTCCTGGATCGCTACACTAACGAAGTCGTCGCCGTAGTAGGCACCACTACACGTGGTAGCGGGCATTCCCGATGCAGCAGTGGTGCCCCTTGTGAAGTAATCAATGGCGCAATCAGCAAAGCCACGGATACCAACTACGCCACACAAACCATCGGTATTCAGGAGTGTTTTACAGCAGGTAAATTCAATCGAAAGAATGGAGTTTGCAGCCTCGGGCCAGCGTTTACTTTTGATTCTTCCTTGCCGGAACAGAATCACATAAAACTTGAGCGTGATGATGCTGGAGCCGTTGTGCCCTGGCAATGGACAGAACTTTTTTCTATCGATCAGCCTTACTACCGCTACAAGTACACACGAACATTGGCGGACTGCCGGACTCTGAGTGGCTATAGCGACCCCATCACCAGCATTGAAGGCAGGAAAAACGAACTCAGTCAGAAAGTCGAGAGCGGAGCCGGCATGTACTTGATGTGCATCATGGGCCAGAACGATAAAATCAGTGTTCCGGGCCAATGGGATGCGCGAAACGCAAGAGTTTACTGGCGCTGGATGATGGAAGGACCGAACAAGCTTGCTCCGATTTATACCATTACCCAAATGGACGAAGTTACCTATGAAATCAGAGTGTTTCCCGTTAGTCCCGATCTGAACGCCTATCAGTATAAGTATAAAGCCGGCCCAACCAACCAGACCAATTGCCTGGACGATGCGGAATATAGGCCCGTCCAGGGATCAATCGGCGTGTTTGAAGTATCTGTCGAGAGCGGTCAGGTAGTCGTCTGCCTTAAAACAAACGACCTTGCCGGGAATCCTTCTCCTGTTGCCGACTTCAAACTACCCGAGTAATCGTCGACTAGATCCCCACGGATTTAATGCAACCTGTGGGGACAAGCCGGGTACATCTCGGCCTGTCAGAACCCGACACTGGCCTGCACGAAGAACGTGCGCGGCGCGCCGACGTACATGCCCGAGTTGTTGTCGCTGGAGCGCGTGAAGTACTGCTTGTCGAAGATGTTTTTCACCCCGGCCCCCAGCTTCAGGTTCGACACCTGCGGGCCGAAGTCATAGCCGCCACGCATGTTCCAGGTCACGTAACCCGGAATGTCACCGAACTGGCCGTCGGCGGTGCCTTCGGTGATGTAGTTGCCGTTGAAGCTGCCGTCGGCGTTCACGCCGGTGCCCGGCGAGCGCTGTTTGGACTGGGCGAACGCATCGAGGTTCCAGGTCCAGCGGTTGATGTCGTAACGCAGGCCGGCAGTGGCCACCTGACGGGAGTAGAACGGCAGGTCACGCCCCTTGAAGCCCGGGATATCGCCTTCGCTGGTGGCGCGGGTGTAGGTGAAACCGGCGTTGGCGGTCAGGCCGTCGAGGCGTGGGTCCAGCGCGGCCAGATCGTAGTGCACCGACGTCTCTATGCCCTGGTGTTTGGTCGCGCCGAGGTTGGTCCAGCCCACATCGTTGCTGATGTATTGCAGTTCGTCGTCGAAGTCGATGTAGAACAGCGTCACCTCGCCGCCCCACACGTCATCGTTGTAGCGCGTACCGATTTCGTAGGTCTTGGCCTTTTCCGGCTCCAGGCCGTTGGCGGTGTTGTCGCCGATACCGCCCTGCCCCAGCTGGAAGTACTGCAGCGCGCCGAACGAGGTTTCGTAGTTGGCGAACAGTTTCCAGGCATCGGACATGTGATACATCACGCTCAGGGCCGGCAGCGGCTCATTGCTTTCGATGTTGCGTTTTTTCTCCGGCACGCGTTTGCCAGCCGTGTCGAGTACCGGGCGGTCGTGCCAGTCGGTGCTGATGTGCTCGAAGCGAATACCCGGCGTGACGGTCCAGTTGCCAACGTCGATCTTGTTGTCGACATAGACCGAATTGGCCTCGGTTCCACCGGTACGGTCCTGATAGACATGGCCGTCCGCCCCCGGACGCACCACGGGCTCGTTGTTGACCAGCGCCACACGGCTGGCCTCTTCGTGCATGCCTTCCTTGAGGTAGCGATAACCGACGCTGACTTCCTGGGTGGTCGGGCCCACATCGAAGACATGAGACACCCGTGGTTCGATACCGAAGGTGTAGTAGCTGCGCGGGTACGAGCTGAGGGTCTTCAGGTCACGGGCGGCGATGGTGCTGCCACGAAAACTGTCGGTGTAGTAGGTCAGCACTTCGGCCTGGGTGCGATCATCGATCTGCCGCGCCCACTTGAACGACACATCCTTGCGGCGGCCGCTGAAGTTGTCGTGGTCGCGTACGGACTGGAACGGGTCGGCGTCGAACTGCGCCTGGGTCAGGCCGCCGGGCATGTCGGCCTTGGCATCGTAGTAGTGAAAATTGAGGCTGAAATCGTCGACATCGGTCGGCGCCCAATGGGTCTTGAGGATCACGTCGTCGATGTCGTTGCCGTTGTTGCTTTCACGGTAACCGTTGCCGTTCACGCCGGAATACAACAACGCCATGCCCATGCCGTTGTCGGCGGTGCCGCCCATGAACGCGGTGTCGATGTGTTTCCAGCCACCGTGCTGCGAGGTTTCCAGGGTGGTGCCGATTTCCGCGGAGGCCTGTTCCGGGATTGCCCGGGTCACGAAGTTGATCACGCCACCCACGTTTTGTGGTCCGTAACGTACGGAACCGGCACCGCGCACCACGTCGATGCTGTCGAGGTTGCCGGAGGAAATCGGCGCCATGGACAGTTGCGGCTGGCCGTAAGGCGCGAACGCCGCCGGGATGCCGTCGATCAGCACGGTGGAGCGTGGCGACAGGCGCGAAGTCAGGCCGCGCACGCCGACGTTGAGGGAAATATCACTGCCACCGGTGCCGTTGGCGTCCTGCACCTGCACGCCAGGAACGCGTTTCAACACGTCGCCGACGTTCATCGCGCCCTGCTCGACCATGGCCTCGCGGCGGATCACGGTTCGTGCGCCGGGATGGTTCTGCACCACGGCGGCATCGGCATCGCCAAGCCAGTCACCGACCACCTTGATGTCCGTCACGCCCAGTTCCAGTGGACCGCTGGCCGCCGAAGCTGGTGCCGGCATCAGCGTCACCGAACCTTCATCGATCTGGTATTGCAGGCCGCTGCCTTGCAGCAACTGGCGCAGCGCGTCTTCCGGGGAAAGGTTGCCATCCACCGCCGGAGCCTGCTTGCCGGCAACCAGTTCAGGGCTGAAGAACACCTGAAGCGAGGTTTGCTGGCCCAACTGGCTCAAAGCTTGTCCCAAGGGTTGCGCCGGAATGTGGATGCCGTCGGCCGCAAAGGCCTGGGGCAGCGCAACGTTGACCGCCAGCGCGAGGGCCAGCGGCAACCAGGGGAGTTTGTTGTTTTTAGCGGTGGGGTTTTTCACGTCGAACGTAGTCCTGTGGATCGCAAGAGCATGCGCTTGTTAATGCAAACCAGTTGCAGTTGAACAGGAAGACGAAGAACTCGAAAAAAACCTGAATTTTATTTTGAAATTATTTCCTGGCTGCCGTCGCCAAGGGTGCGCACGGCCACCGGCAGGATGCTCGGCAAGGCCTTGAGCAGCGCGTCGGTGTTGTCGGACTTGAACACGCTGGTCAGGCGCAGATTGCCCACTGTCGCGTTGCCGACCTTCAGCGGTTTCTCCCGATAACGCGAGACCTGCTCGGCGACATCGGCCAGGCTGGCGTTGTTGAACACCAGTTTGCCGCTGCGCCAGGCAGTCATTTCCGCCGGGTTGACCGCATAGGCGGCGGCAACGTTGCCCTGGGCATCGACATGGGTGCCAAGGCCTGCCGTCAGATTGATGAAGTCGCTGTCGGCGGCGTCGCGACCTTGAACCCTGACGGTGCCCTGCTCCACCACCACCCGGGTTTCGCTGGCGCCGCGACGCACATCGAAACGGGTGCCGGTGACCGTGACCTTGCCACTGCCCGCCGCGACCACGAAAGGCCGGCGGGTGTCATGCTCGACGCTGAACATCGCTTCGCCTTCGCTCAGCTCGACGTTGCGTTGACCCTTTTCAAAGCGCACCTGAATCCGGCTGCGGCTGTCCAGGTCCACCACCGAGCCATCCGGCAACGCCACATGGCGTCGCTCATTCAGGGCCGTCGAGAACTCGGCGGTGTACGGCGCAGGATGATTCAGGCCGCTGAACAGGCCCAGGCCGAGCGCCACTGCCAGCACGCTGGCGGCCACCGCGTAACGCAGCACGGGGCGGCGCTTTTTCAGGGCTGGCGGGGTTTCACACAAGGCACGCAAACGCGCCGCCGGCACCAGCTCGGCGGCGCTCCACAAACCCTGGAGCACTGCGAATTCGTCTCGGTGTTGGGCGTGTTCGTCCAGCCAGGCCTGAAACCGGCGACGCACGTCGACATCGACCACAGGCTCCTGCAAACGCACAAACCACTGCGCCGCGTCATCGCGAACCGTTGTTTGCCCGCACGCACAATCACGAGTATCCATCATGGAAGTTCCTGTTTGGCCGGGGAGAAGAAGGCGCGGCCGGTCATGACTGCAACCCGTCCAGGCGATCGCGCAGGTGTCGAAGCGTGCGGATCATATACTTTTCCACCATGTTCCTGGACAGCCCCAGGCGCTCGGCGATTTCGGCCTGGGTCAGGCCCTCGATCTTCTGCCAGACAAACACCTTGCGGCAGTTGACCGGCAGCTCGGCGAGCGCCCGTTCGATGGAATCGGCCAACTGGATCGCGTGCATGAAATGCTCCGGGTCGCCGGTCGGCGACTCACTGAGATCAATCGCCTCTGACTCCATGGCGCCCCGCCGGTCCTCACGCCGATAACCATCCACGGCGATGTTGCGCGCGGTCTGGTGCAAATACGCCCGGGGCTGCTCCACCCGCGCCGAATCGGACTCGAGCACCCGCACGAAGGTATCGTGGGCCAGGTCCTCGGCCTGCTGACGGTTTCTCAGGCGACGGGTCCAGGTGCCAACCAACTCTTCGTAATGCTCGAAAAAGCCGTGTCTGCGGGGCAGCTTGAGGGTCATTGCGCTGTGCTGTGGAGACGGGGTGCGAATAGTAATGCTTCCTATTAACCGGAAGCAATGACTTGCGATCCCCGCACCGGGCACTTTGTCCGCTTGCCAGGATGCATTTCGTCAGGAAAGCTGGCTTGCGGCACGGAACCAAAGAAATCTGGCAGGCATTCAAATGCAACCATTGACGGGTTGGAACACAGTGCAGCAATGCCTGTACCCGGCTTTTCCCCAGGAATTCACACATGTTCAGCTCCAAAGCATTGCCTAAAAGAACACCGCTTGCCCGTCTGGCCCTGGCCATCACCCTGAGCACCCTCGGCCTGCCTTTCTGGGCGAACACTGCCCAGGCCCACGGCGGTCACGCCGACATGGTGCCGCTGCAAGCGGGTCTGGAGGCCTTTGGTGCCACGGTGAAATGGGACGATTACGCCAACCTGTTCACCATTGCCAAGGACGGGGTCTACCTCAAGGTCAAGCCCGACAGCAAAGTGGCGATGCTCAATGGCAAGCGGATCGAGCTGACAGTGCCGGTGGTGTTCAAGGACCATACGGCGTTCATGTCCACGGACTTCATCAACCAGGTGTTCCAGTCCGGCCTGGACAAGACCTTCGTCGTCGAAACCCGCCCCAACCCGCTCAATCCCCTGAGCGCCGCCGAAATCACCACGGCTGTGGACATCGTCAAGAAGTCGGAAAACTACAAGCCCGGTTTCCGCTTTACCGAAGTCTCGATCAAGGAACCGCCCAAGGATCAGGTGTGGAACTTCGCCCTGACCGGGCAGAACGTCGCCCAGCCGCGCCAGGCGAGTATTGTGGTGCTCGACGGCAAGCACGTGATCGAGGCGCTGGTCGATCTCGACAGCAAACAACTCAAATCCTGGAAGCCGATCGAAGGCGCCCACGGCATGGTGCTGCTGGACGACTTCGCAACGGTGCAATCGGCCGTCGAGACCAGCCCGGAATACGCCCAGGCCTTGGCCAAGCGCGGTATCAACGATGTGAAAAAGGTCGTGGCCACGCCGCTGACCGTCGGTTACTTCGACGGCAAGGACGGCCTGGCGCAGGACAAGCGCCTGCTGAAAATCGTCAGCTACCTCAACACCGATGACGGCAACTACTGGGCGCACCCGATTGAAGGCCTGGTGGCAATTGTCGATCTGGAACAGAAAAAGCTGATCAAGATCGAAGACGAAGCGCTGATCCCGGTGCCGATGAAACCGACGCCGTATGACGGGCGCGGACGCAAGGGCGTCGAGGTCAAGCCGCTGGAAATCACCGAGCCCGAGGGCAAGAACTACACCATCAGCGGCAACAGCATTCACTGGCAGAACTGGGACTTCCACGTTCGCCTCGATTCGCGGGTCGGCCCGATCCTGTCCACCGTCACCTACGACGACAAGGGCAAGAAACGCAAGATCATGTACGAAGGCTCGCTGGGCGGCATGATCGTGCCTTACGGCGACCCGGATGTCGGCTGGTACTTCAAGGCCTACCTCGACTCCGGCGACTACGGCATGGGCACCCTGACTTCACCGATTGCCCGCGGTAAAGACGCCCCGGAAAACGCCGTGTTGCTGGACGCTACCATCGCCGACTACACCGGCGCACCAACCGCGATCCCGCGCGCCATCGCAGTGTTCGAGCGCTACGCCGGCCCGGAATACAAACACCAGGAAATGGGCCAGCCCAACCTCAGCACCGAGCGTCGTGAACTGGTGGTGCGCTGGATCAGCACCGTGGGCAACTACGACTATATCTTCGACTGGGTCTTCCAGCAGAACGGCACCATCGGCATCGACGCCGGCGCCACCGGCATCGAAGCGGTCAAGGGTGTGAAATCCAAGACCATGCACGAAGACACCGCCAAGGAAGACACGCGCTACGGCACCCTGCTGGACCACAACATCGTCGGCACCACGCACCAGCACATCTACAACTTCCGCCTCGACATGGACGTGGACGGCGAGCAGAACTCACTGGTGGAAGTGAACCCGGTGGTATTGCCGAACGACCGTGGCGGCCCGCGCACCAGCACCATGCAAACCGAAACCAGAGTCGTCGGCAACGAGCAGCAGGCGGCGCAGAAGTTCGACCCGTCGACCGTGCGCCTGCTGACCAACTTCAGCAAGGAAAACAAGGTCGGCAACCCGGTTTCCTATCAGTTGATTCCGTACGCCGGCGGCACGCACCCGGTGGCCAAGGGCGCCAACTTCGGCAAGGACGAATGGCTCTACCACCGCCTGAGCTTCATGGACAAGCAGCTGTGGGTGACGCAATACAGCCCCGAGGAAAAATACCCGGAAGGCAAGTACCCGAACCGCTCGGACAAGGACTCTGGCCTGGGGCAATTCACCCAGGACAACCACTCCATCGACAACACCGACGATGTGGTCTGGCTGACCACCGGCACCACCCACATCGCCCGTGCCGAAGAATGGCCGATCATGCCGACCGAATGGGTGCACGTACTGTTGAAACCGTGGAACTTCTTCGATGAAACGCCGACCCTGAACCTCAACGCACCGAAATAAGGCACACACACAACCCTGTAGGAGCGAGCTCGCTCGCGATGGACGTCAACGCTGACACGGGCTGTCTGAATACCCGCGTTGTCCTGACGTTTTTCGCGAGCAAGCTCGCTCCTACAGGTGATCAGGTGATCAGGTGATCAGCGGATCCGCGGATTATTGGCTGACCACAATCCTGCCGATCATCTGCGGATGCAGCGCACAAAAATACTCGTACTCCCCCGGCGTGTTGAACACCCAGGAATAACTGTCACCGGTGTCCAGCGCCGCCGAGCGAAATACCTTGTGCGTCTCCGCCACCGTGTGCGGGATTTCGTCGTCGTTCACCCACGTCACCTTGGTGCCCACGGCGACCGCCAGATCCTTGGGTCCGAACATGAACTCCCTGATATTGACCTTCACCTCCTGAGCCCCTGCCGGCATCGCCAGCATCAGGCAGGTTACCGCCAACCATCGCGTTTTCATTCGCTTACCCTCCCCTAGACCAGTGTCGAATCGATCAGCGCCAGCGGATGCTCACCCTGCGTCGCCCGCACATCGGTGACTCCCAGATAATTGCGCAATTGATCGGCGGCCACCGTCATCGGCCCAGGCGTCGGCGCCGTGCCCGGTGCGGGTTGCGGATACGCGGTGCCACGGGCGGTATGGAAGGTGATATTGCCTTCGACCTTCTGGATGACCTGATGGATATGCCCGTTCAATACCGTCACCGAACCGTACGGGCGCAGCATGGCAATCGCCTTATCGCCATCCTCGGTGCCCCACCCCCACGGCTGATAAATCGTCCACAACGGAATATGGGTAAACACCACGATGGGCGTGCTGCTTGTAACAGCGCGCAGGTCGTCGGCCAGCCACGCCAGTTGATCGGCGCCAAGGGTCGCTTCGTGGCCCGCCTGGAAGTTGAAGACATTCACCAGCGCGATGAAATGCACGCCGTGGTCATCGAAGCTGTACCAGCCATTGCCCTTGGTGCCTTTGCCGTAGCGTTGCAGATAGAGCTTGCCGCCGCCTTCATCAAGGGTGTCGTGCTCGCCCGGCACGTAGTGCACGGTGGACGGCAGGCCTTTGAGCAACTGGGCGGCGGTGTCGAACTCTTCGGCCTTGGACAGGTGGGTGATATCGCCGGTATGCAGGATCAGCGAGGGCCGTTTTGGCAGCGCGATGACCTTGTCGATGGCCACCTGCAAGGTCTTCACCGGATCCGGGTTGGCCTCCTTGTTGAAACCGATGTGCGAGTCGCTGACCTGCACAAAGTGGAAGTTGCTGGCGAGTGCCTTGGGATCCGTGACATTTCCCGCGTCATCCAGGGCGAAAGCCCGGGGAATGCCGCCGCACAGGGCCCAGACCACGCCGGCCCCGGCCCACGCCGAACATTTGAGCAGCGTGCGGCGGTCAGGATTGAGCAGGTCGTCGACGCGTCGTTGGTGTTTTGAATGAATGTTCATCGGTTTTCCCTCGCAGGCGAACTACAGTGATGCAGCTGACACGAGGTAAAACCTTGTGGGACCGATCTTTATTCCCGGTCGAAAAATATTCTTTTTCCGGGGAATAAAATGCCACGGGCCACAGTTATAGAAGAGGGACAGTGCGGGAACCACCATGACGCGATTTGAGGAATTGTTTGCGCCCCACCTGGACGCCGCCTACAACCTCGCACGCTGGCTCACCGGCAACGACAGCGCCGCGCGCGATGTCGTGCAGGAAAGCGCCCTGCGCGCCTTCCGGTTTTCCCAGCGTGTTGTCGATGGCAACGCCAAGGCCTGGTTCCTGACCATCGTGCGCAATGAAAGCTACACCTGGCTCAAGGCCACGGCCGGGCGCCGCTGGGTCGCTTTCGGCGACGATGTTGCCCAGGACCCGGGAGCATCAAGCCACGACCAGACCCCGGAGTTGCTGGCCATTCACACGGAAAATGCCGCGCTGGTCCAGCAAGCCCTGTGCGCCCTGCCACCGGCGTTCCGTGAGGTGATTGTTCTCAAGGAGCTCGAAGACATGCCCTACAAGGACATCGCCCTGGTGGTCGATATTCCCCTCGGCACCGTCATGTCGAGACTGGCCAGGGCTCGTGCCATGCTCAAGCTCGAACTACTGAAGCTGCACGATCATGAATGAACTCGACTGCACGGTTTGCCAGACATTGATGCATGGCTATCTGGACCAGGAACTTGACCCTGCAACCGCAGCGCAAGTGGCCGGGCATTTGGCCGAGTGCGCCGAGTGTGCGCACCAGCACGATCAGGCAAGGCTGCTGATGACCAGCGTCAAGCAACGGGCGCCGTACTACGCGGCACCGGCGTCGCTGACCGCCCGGGTATTGGCCCCCGAGGCGCCTGCTCCCAGTACTCTGGAGCGTTGGCGAGCGTGGTTCGCGCCAGCGTTTTCAGCGGCGGCGCTGGCCTTGGCGATGGTGTTGTATGTGGCAACGCCTGGCAGCGAACAGCCGTTGATGGACGAGGCTGTCTCCAGCCACGTTCGCTCATTGATGGGCGAGCATTTGAACGATGTGATGTCGTCCGACCGCCACACCGTGAAACCCTGGTTCACCGGCAAACTCGACTTCTCGCCACCGGTATCCGATTACTCGGCGCAGGGTTTTCCACTGTTGGGCGGGCGCCTGGATTATCTGCAACACCAGACCACAGCGGCCCTGAGTTACGGGCGCAACAAGCACATCATCAATGTGTTCATCCTGCCCACGCCGCAGGCCGACAAAACGCGCCAGAGCGAAACGATCCGCGGCTTCAACGTGGTGTCCTGGCAAGAAAATCACATGCGCTTCGTGCTGGTGTCAGACGTGGAAAAAAGCGAGCTGGAGACGCTGGGCCAGTTGCTCCGCAATGGCACGTAAAACGTCTACCCCCTGTAGGAGCGAGCTCGCTCGCGAAAAACGCCATGGCACCGTTGGGCATCTGGTTGTAAGCGTTATCGTTCACGACCATCGCGAGCAAGCTCGCTCCTACAGGGTTATGTCATGTTCCGAAAATCTATCAGGCATGCTGCTTGCGGTACTCCCCCGGCGCAATGCCGAAGCGCGACTTGAACGCCGTGGAGAAGTAGCTCGAATCGGAAAAACCCCACGAATACCCCAGCACCGACAACTTCTGTTCCTTGCCCGACTGGCGCAGGGATTCGGCGCACAGGTCCAGGCGGCGGTTCTTGATGTAGCGCGCCACCACCAGGCCTTTCTTGGCAAACATCCGGTACAGGCCACGGGTGGACATGCCGACTTCCCGCGCCAGCCATTCCGGACACAGGTCTTCGGAGCGAATGTTTTCGTCAATGAAGGTCAGCGTCTTGCGAAAGATCCGCTCATGGGCATCGGTGCAGTCGTCGGCCTGGCTGATCGCCGGGCGCAGCAGGCTGACAATCGCCTCCAGGGTCGCTTCGCTTTCCTGGCGGGTCAGGTGCTGCTGGCGGGAAGCATCGAGGATCAGCCGGTGCGACAGCATCGCGATGGGCGAGCTGGCAGCAATCCGGTGGCCGCACTTGACCTGATTGAAGCGCAGGGTTTGCTCGACCAGTTGATACGGCAGGATCAACGACAACTGCCGGGAGTTTTCGCTGTAGATGAAGTCGCTGGGCCGCGAGGCATCGATCAGCGTGATGTCACCGGGGGACAACAGGACCTTGTCGTCACCCTGGGCCATGCCCGCCGTGCCGTCGAGCTGGAACACCGCAAAATACTTGCCGCCCTCGCCCGCCGCGACTTCCTGGGGCGTACGGTACAAACGCGCCTGGCATGCGTCGACGAAACTGAGCTTGAGCGCATCGCTCTGGTATTCGCGGATGCGCCCGGCAAATTCACTGCCCAGGGGTTGTGCGTTGAAAGCGCCACAGATCTGGTTGATCTGATGGATCCACTGGTCGAACCCATCATGGCGCTGTGCTGTTGTAGAAATCATGTCAGGCCTCGCGCAGGCTTATTTTTATTGTCTACGTCAATCCACACGACATCGGATGCTTCAAGTCTCCTGAACAGCACCGCTCCCTGAACAATGACGTGCTATTTCAATCCGCCAAAACGCCGATAGAAGCTTTCACCCACATCCGGCAACGGGCCGTCGGCCGTTTCCAGTGCAGCGTTCAGCCATTCTTCGGCCTTGGCGTAGATCAAACGGTAAATGTTGCGGCACAACTGGCGGGCGGCACGGCCTTCCCAATCGCCGGGCAACAACTCGTCCGGCAGTTGCGGGTCGCGCAGCAGCAGCTTGCGGTACTCGTGAATCAACAGCACCCGCGCCAGGAAGCAGTCGGCCGGTTGCAGGTTTTCCTGCTCGCGCAGCGCTTGCCACAGCGGCCTGAACAACTGGATGAACTCGCTGTAGTGCGCAGCCAGCTCCTCGATGTTCCAGCTTTCGCGCACTTGCAGGCGCAGCGCCTTGGAGGCCAGTACATCCTGGGCGGTGGTTTCGAAGACGATGGTGTCTTCCTGCACGCCGAGGTCGAGCAGACTCGCGTTGATGTCGGAACGGTCACTGCGCGGACAAGCCAGCACCACCGGCGAAATCGCACCGAAGCCTTGCCACTCCAGCTCCTCGCGCACCTGTTTGCGTTTGTCCTGGGTCAGTTGCGAGAGCATCACCAGGCACCAGGAGCCATCCCAGGCCGGCATCGTGGTGCTGTAGACGCGCTTGAAGGCCTTGTCGAAACGCCGGCGACCGGTGCCGGTCAGGCTGTAATAACTGCGACGACCGACTTTCTCGGCGGTCAGCCAGCCTTCCTTGGTCAGGCGAAAGATCGACGTGCGGATCAACCGTTCGTTGATGCCGATGGGCTCGAGCAATTGAATCAGGCTGCCCAGCCACACGGTGCCGCCATGGGGTTCAATGGCATCCCCGTACAACGTGATGATCAAGGAACTGGCGCGGATCGGCGTCTGTTCCTGGAAGCGTGTAATCAGATGGTTCAAGGGTGTCAGGGACGACATGGGCGTTCCGTGCAAAAAAAGAAAAGGAATATACCTAAATCCTGCCTGTTAATCGCAAATCCACCCTGTAGGAGCGAGCTTGCTCGCGAAAAACGTCGGGCCAACACGGGCATTCAGACAGCCCGCGTCATCGTTGACGTCCATCGCGAGCAGGCTCGCTCCTACAAGGGGATTTGTATTCACAAGGCACTGCCCTTGGGCCGCAACCCTCTGTCGCTGATGCGCGGGCGATCAGCTTCCGGCTCGCTCAACGGTTCGCAAACCTGCATCTGCGTGAGGCACCGCTTGGCCAGTTCCTGGTACTCACGTGTGCCCGCCTGTTTCCACGCCACTTCCTGATCGCTGAGGGTGCGCTTGATGCTCGCCGGTGCGCCCATGACCAGCGACTGTTCCGGGCATTCGAAGCCGGCCTTGACGAACGCGGCCGCCGAAACGAATGAACGCGGGCCGATCCGGGCGTTGTCCATCACCACGGCATTCATGCCCACCAAGGCGTCGGCGCCGATCCGGCAACCGTGCAGCACCGCACCGTGGCCAATGTGGCCATTGCGCTCGACCACGGTGTCGCTGTCGGGGAAACCGTGCATCACGCAGGTGTCCTGCAGGTTGGCGCCCTCCTCCAGCACGATCCGCCCGAAGTCCCCGCGCAGGCTGGCCAGCGGACCGACATAGCAATGCGGGCCGATGATCACGTCGCCGATCAATACCGCAGTCGGGTGCACATAGGCGCTCGGGTCAACCACCGGGGTCAGGCCATCAAGGCTGTAGCAGGTCATGAAAGCGTCCTTCACAAAGCGATGCAAATATTGGCTTATTTTGTATCACATCACTTTTACAAGCACAAAGACTAAAAAGCGTATCACTTGAAATCGTGCTTTCCGACGAATGCCCACAGGCGGCTTGAATTGGGCTAAAACCCAATAAACTCAGGGGTAAATCCGCAATCACAGTCCCTGACCCCAGAAGAAAATCAATAGAGAGCCACAGCAATCAGACACATTAAATCTATTTTCGTATTGTATTTACGTATCACGTTATAGCTATACTTGGGCAAAACCGGCCCCTGCGGCCGATCCAATAACAAGCCGGCATCACCGCCGTGCGTACACCGTGAGGGCAACCGCCGTGCCTCAAACCCTGACCGTCGAAACGATCGAGACTGGCGTGCGCCTGATTACCCTGCAGCGCCCGCAAGCGCTGAATGCCCTGACCACCGAGTTGCTGGGCGAACTGGCCGATGAACTGAATGCCGCGCAGGCCGACCCGGACACCCGCGCCGTGGTCCTCACCGGCAGCCGCAAGGCCTTTGCCGCCGGCGCCGACATCAAGGAAATGGCCGAGCGCAACCTGGTCGGCATCCTCGACGACCCGCGCCAGGCCTCGTGGCAAACCATCACCCGCTTCAACAAACCGCTGATCGCCGCAGTCAACGGCTTCGCCCTCGGCGGTGGCTGCGAACTGGCGATGCATGCCGACATCATCATTGCCGGCGAAGACGCCCGCTTCGGCCAGCCGGAAATCAACCTCGGGATCATGCCCGGCGCAGGCGGCACCCAACGCCTGCTGCGCGCCGTCGGCAAATCCATGGCCATGCAGATGGTGCTGACCGGCGAGCCGATCGACGCCCGCCAGGCCCAGCGCGCCGGCCTGGTCAGCGAAGTGACCCAACCGGAGTTCACCGTCGAGCGCGCCCTGCACATCGCCCGCAGCATTGCAGCCAAGGCGCCACTGGCTGTGCGCCTGGCCAAGGAAGCGCTGCTCAAGGCCATGGACACCGACCTTGCCAGCGGCCTGCGCTTCGAGCGCCACGCCTTCACCGTACTGGCCGGCACCCGCGATCGTGATGAAGGCATCCAGGCCTTTCAGGAAAAGCGCAAACCGACCTTTACCGGCCAGTAATCACCGAATTCGAGAACTCCCAGAGAGCGCCCAAACCATGAACTTCGAACACATCCTGTTTTCCATCGAGGCCGGCGTTGCCCTGCTGAGCCTCAACCGCCCGGACCAGCTCAACAGCTTCAACACCCAGATGCATGGCGAAGTGAAAGAAGCGTTGAAGCAAGTGCGGCAGAACCCGGACGTGCGCGTACTGCTGCTGACCGGTGAAGGTCGCGGCTTCTGCGCCGGGCAGGACCTGAGCGACCGCAATGTCGCGCCAGGCGCCGCCGTGCCGGACCTGGGCGAATCCATCGAGAAGTTCTACAACCCCATGATCCGCCAACTGCGCGATCTGCCGATGCCGGTGATCTGCGCGGTCAACGGCGTGGCAGCCGGGGCCGGCGCCAATATTCCGCTGGCTTGCGACCTGGTACTGGCCGCGCGCTCGGCAAGCTTCATCCAGGCCTTCTGCAAGATCGGCCTGATCCCTGATTCCGGCGGCACCTGGACCCTGCCGCGCCTGGTCGGCATGGCCCGCGCCAAGGCCCTGGCCTTGCTCGGCAACCGCCTGACCGCTGAACAGGCCGAGCAATGGGGCTTGATCTACCGCTGCGTTGAAGACGCCGAACTGCGCGACGAAGCGCTGAAACTCGCGCAACACCTGGCCACCCAGCCAACCTACGGCCTGGCGCTGATCAAGCGCAGCCTCAACGCCAGCATGAGCAACAGCTTCGACGAGCAGCTGGACCTGGAGCGCGACCTGCAGCGCCTGGCCGGGCGTAGCGAGGATTACCGCGAAGGCGTCGGCGCCTTCATGGAAAAACGCACCCCAAGCTTCAAGGGACGCTGAGTCATGACCGCATTGAATAAAACTGAACGCGTCGCCGTGATCGGCGCCGGCGCCATGGGTGCCGGTATCGCCCAGGTCGCAGCTCAAGCCGGTCATCCGGTATTGCTGCTGGACAATCGTCCCGGTGCTGCCGCCCAGGCCATCGAAGGCATTGACCGGCAACTGGGCAAACGCGTCGAAAACGGCAAGCTGTCCGCCGAAGCGCGCAGCGCCACCATCGCCAAGCTGCAAGCGGTGGAAGCCATCGAAGCCCTGGCCGACTGCGATTTGATCATCGAAGCCATCGTCGAGAACCTTGAGGTCAAGCGCGCGCTGTTTCGCCAGCTCGAAGGCATCTGCGGCGAGCACTGCATCCTGACCAGCAACACCTCGTCGCTGTCGATCACCAGCATCGCCGCGCAACTTGATCATCCACAGCGCCTGCTCGGCCTGCACTTCTTCAACCCGGCGCCAGTCATGGCATTGGTGGAAGTCGTCTCCGGCCTGGCCAGCGACCCGGCACTCGCCGAATGCCTGTACGACACCGCCAAAGCCTGGGGCAAGAAACCGGTGCACACCCGCTCCACACCGGGTTTCATCGTCAACCGCGTGGCCCGGCCGTTCTACGCCGAGAGCCTGCGCATGCTTCAGGAAGGCGTTGCCGATTGCCCGACGCTCGATGCGCTGATGCGCGAAGCCGGCGGGTTTGCCATGGGCGCGTTCGAACTGACCGACCTGATCGGCCATGACGTCAACTACGCCGTGACCTGCTCGGTGTTCGACGCCTATTACCAGGACACCCGCTTCCTGCCGTCGCTGATCCAGAAAGAACTGGTGGACGGCGGACGTCTGGGGCGCAAAAGCGGACAAGGCTTCTACAGCTACGCCCAAGGCGCCGAACGCCCGCATGCCGCTGAAATCAGCTGCAGCGCGAGCGTCGAGACCTGTATCGCCGAAGGTGACCTCGGCATCGCCCAGGGTTTGCTGGCGCGCTTGAGCGAGCAAGGCGTCGAAGTCATCCGCCGCGACGGTCGCGGGTTGCTGCGGGTGGGTGACGCGGTGCTGGCCCTGAGCGACGGCCGCATGGCCTGCCAGCGCGCCCGGGAAGACGGGCTGCGCAACCTGATCCTGCTGGATCTGGCCCACGATTACGCCAAGGCCCAGCGCATCGCCATCAGCTATTCGAATGGCATTGATCCGCTGGCACTCGAACAGGGCGTCGCCCTGCTGCAACGGGCCGGGCTCAAGATCAGCCTGCTCAGCGACAGCCCGGCCCTCGCCGTCCTGCGCACCGTCGCCATGCTCGCCAACGAAGCCGCCGACGCCCTGCTGCAAGGCGTGGCCTCGGCCGCCGACATCGACCTGGCCATGCGCGCCGGGGTCAATTATCCGCAGGGCCCGCTGGCCTGGGCGGATGCCATCGGCCTGCCCCACATCCTGACCGTGCTGGACAACCTGCAAGCCGCCTACGGCGAAGAACGCTACCGGCCATCGCTGTTGTTGCGCCGCCGGGTTGCCGAAGGGAGAAACTTCCATGACTAACCGCGAAGCGATGAACCTGGCCAGCGACTGCGCGCAAGCGTTGTTCCAGCGCGACACCGCCAGCCAGGCCATGGGCATGCGCCTGCTGTCCGCCGGTCCGGGTGTTGCCCGTGTGGGCATGACGGTACGGGCCGATATGCTCCAGGGCCACGGCACCTGCCACGGCGGCTACCTGTTCGCCCTCGCCGACTCGGCCTTTGCCTTTGCCTGCAACAGCTACAACGAGGCCACGGTGGCCATCGGCTGCAGCATCGACTACATCGCCCCGGCGCACCTGGGCGACACGCTGAACGCCGACTGCACCGAGCAGAGCCGCTCCGGGCGCACCGGCAACTACGACGTACGCATCGAAAACCAGCAGGGCCAACTGATCGCCCTGTTCCATGGCAAATCCTACAAAGTGCGCGGCCCGGTGCTGACGCAGGAGATCCCCGAATGAAAGACGCCCTGATCATCGACGCGGTACGCACTCCGATCGGCCGTTACGCTGGCGTCCTGAGCGGCGTGCGCGCCGACGACCTCGGCGCGGTGCCGTTGCGCGAACTGCTGCGCCGCCATCCGCAAGTCGACTGGAACTCGGTTGACGACGTGATCTACGGCTGCGCCAACCAGGCCGGCGAAGACAACCGCAACGTCGCGCACATGTCGGCGCTGCTGGCCGGGTTGCCGGTCAGCGTGCCGGGCACCACCCTCAATCGCCTGTGCGGCTCCGGGCTGGATGCCATCGGCACCGCCGCCCGGGCGATTCGCAGCGGCGAAACCGGCTTGATGCTGGTCGGTGGCGTTGAGTCCATGTCCCGCGCACCTCTGGTGATGGGCAAGGCCGAGCAGGCGTTTTCCCGTGCGGCCGAAATCTTCGATACCACCATCGGCTGGCGCTTCGTCAATCCGCTGATGAAAAAGACCTACGGCATCGACTCCATGCCGGAAACGGCAGAGAACGTCGCCGAACAGTTCAACATCTCCCGGGCCGACCAGGACGCCTTCGCCCTGCGCAGCCAGCAACGCGCTGCCGCTGCCCAGGCCAATGGACGTCTGGCCAAAGAAATCGTCGCGGTAGAAATCCCCCAGCGCAAAGGCCCGGCCAAAGTGGTCGAGCACGATGAGCACCCGCGTGGCGACACCACCCTGGAGCAACTGGCCAAACTGGGTACGCCGTTCCGCGAAGGCGGCAGCGTCACCGCCGGCAACGCTTCGGGCGTCAACGACGGTGCCTGCGCCCTGTTGCTGGCCAGCCCGGAAGTCGCCAAGCGCAACGGCCTGACCGCCCGTGGCCGCGTTGTTGCGATGGCTACCGCAGGCGTCGAGCCGCGCATCATGGGCATCGGCCCGGTACCGGCCACCCGCAAAGTGCTGGAACTGGCCAACCTGAGCCTGGCGGACATGGACGTGATCGAGCTCAACGAAGCCTTCGCCGCACAAGGCCTGGCCGTGTTGCGCGAACTGGGCCTGAGCGACACCGATCCACGGGTCAACCCCAACGGCGGCGCCATCGCCCTTGGCCATCCGCTGGGCATGAGCGGCGCACGACTGGTCACCACTGCCCTGCACGAGCTTGAGGAACGGAATGGCCGCTACGCCCTGTGCACCATGTGCATCGGTGTCGGCCAGGGGATCGCGCTGATCATCGAGCGTCTATCCCACTAAAGAACCGCGATTCCCGAGGAGCCCAGAGGTATCCTTGGGGCATGCACTCAAAGCCCCGCTGCGAAGGGGCTTGAACACAAAAACAATTCGAGTGAAACCATGAACATGCCAATTTCCCAATCCACGCTTGATCCTGTGCTGGACCCGCTGGAAACCGCCAGTGTCGACGAACTCCGTTCGCACCAGCTGGAACGCCTGCGCTGGAGCCTGAAACACGCCTACCAGAACGTGCCGCTGTACCGTCAGCGCTTCGATGCGCTGGGCGTGCACCCGGACGACATCAAGTCCCTCGACGACCTGGCGAAATTCCCGTTCACCACCAAGTCCGACCTGCGTGACAACTACCCCTACGGCATGTTCGCCGTGCCGATGAGCGATGTGGTACGCCTGCACGCCTCCAGCGGCACCACCGGCAAACCGACCGTGGTCGGCTACACCCAGAACGACATCGACACCTGGGCCAACGTCGTTGCCCGCTCGATCCGTGCCGCTGGCGGTCGTCGCGGCGACAAAGTGCACATTTCCTATGGCTACGGCCTGTTCACCGGTGGCCTCGGCGCGCACTACGGTGCCGAGCGCCTGGGTTGCACCGTGATCCCGATGTCCGGCGGCCAGACCGAAAAACAAGTGCAACTGATCAAGGATTTCCAGCCGGACATCATCATGGTCACGCCGTCCTACATGCTCAACATCGCCGATGAAATCGAGCGCCAGGGCATCGACCCGCACAAACTGGCCCTGCGCCTGGGCATCTTCGGCGCCGAGCCATGGACCGCCGAACTGCGCAGCGCCATCGAGGCACGCATGGGCATCACCGCCCTGGACATCTACGGCCTCTCGGAAATCATGGGCCCGGGCGTGGCCATGGAATGCGCCGAAACCAAGGACGGCCCGACCATCTGGGAAGACCACTTCTACCCGGAAATCATCGACCCGGTCACCGGCGAAGTACTGCCGGACGGACAGATGGGCGAACTGGTGTTCACCTCCCTGAGCAAAGAAGCCCTGCCGATGATCCGCTACCGCACCCGCGACCTGACGCGCCTGCTGCCGGGCACCGCGCGCCCCATGCGCCGCATCGACAAGATCACCGGGCGCAGCGACGACATGCTGATCATCCGCGGGGTCAACGTGTTCCCGACGCAGATCGAGGAGCAGGTCCTCAAAGTCAAACAACTTGCCGAGTGCTATGAGATCCATCTGTATCGCAACGGCAACCTGGACAGCGTTGACGTGCATGTGGAGTTGAAGGCCGAGCATCAGCACCTGACCGACGAACAGCAGAAGGCTGTTTGTGGCGAGTTGAGCAAGCACATCAAGACGTATATCGGGATCAGTTCACGGATCGTGTTGCAGCCTTTCCACTCGATCAAGCGATCCGAGGGCAAGGCCTGCCACGTGGTGGATAAACGCCCTAAAGCATGACTGCTGCACCCTTTATGGCCCCGCTTTATGCGGGGCTTTTTTTTGCATATCCATTGCTGCGGCAACGGCCGCTTATGGTTCCGCCCTTACGGCGGGTCACTTTGGAAAAGCGCCAAAGTAACCAAAACGCTTTGCCCCTGACGTTCGGTGCCTCGCCAAGGCTCGGCATTCCCTCGCTCCGGTCCTGCTCCGTGGGCCCGCCGCGATCGGCCATCCCTGGCCGTACGCGACTAACCCGGCATCCATGCCGGGTTGCCCACTGCGCAGAACCGGAACGAAGCCTCTCGAGGGGGCGTACACCTCAAAAGCCAAAGCAAAAGCAAAAGCAAAAGCAAAAGCAAAAGCAAGGCGACCTGGCTTTTGCCGGTGTACCCAATCTCCTGTGGGAGCTGCGGTGCGGCGATCCGACTTGCCAGCCCCCACAGGTACGCGCTCCCGCAGAGGACGGCGTACACCCACCAAACCACAGGCCGAGCGTTAGCTCGCCTGCCGCTCTTGATCTTGATCCACCCGCCCCCTCGGCAGGCTGAGCGGAGGCGTTCATCCGGGAAATGGCGCGCAGCGCCGTTCGACGCAGTCGAACTCATTGCATGTAGGTCGCGCGAAGCCGACCGGAGGGCAATGCCCCCGGATGAATGCCGGAGCGAAGGAACCCCGAGCCCTGGCGAGGGGCCGGACGTTCGGGGCGAGCGCTTTTTTTGCTTACTTTTTTTGAGGCGCTTGTCAAAAAAAGTGAGTCGCCGTAAGGGCGAAACCCTAAGCCGCCGTTACCGCAGCAACGGATATGCACCCCCAACCCAAACCCCACGCAAGCCAAAGCGATACAAAAAACAAATACGACACGTCATTTTGTGTTTGATATTAATTTCTGTATCGCTTATAAAGTTATCCATGCCCTCGAAATGCCCCTGAACAAAAAAGAGGCCGGAGACCGAAATGTACGCACAGCTAGTAGAAACAGGCGTCAAGCGCATAAAAGACCTCTCGGAGATGTCCGAAGAGGAACGCGCCTTCCAGGAAAAAATCGATTCAGAAATCAAGATCGAAGCCAAGAACTGGATGCCAGATGCCTACCGCCAGACCCTGATCCGGCAGATTTCCCAGCACGCCCACTCCGAAATCGTCGGCATGCTGCCCGAAGGCAACTGGGTCACCCGCGCGCCTTCGCTCAAACGCAAACTGCAATTGATGGCCAAGATCCAGGACGAAGCCGGCCACGGCCTGTACCTGTACAGCGCCATGGAAACCCTGGGCGCCGACCGCGATGAAGAAATCGCCAAGCTGCACAGCGGCAAGGCCAAGTACTCGAGCATCTTCAATTACCCGACGCTGAACTGGGCCGACATGGGCGCGGTGGGCTGGCTGGTGGATGGCGCGGCGATCGTCAACCAGGTGGTGCTGCAGCGCACCTCCTACGGCCCGTATTCGCGGGCGATGATCCGCATCTGCAAGGAAGAGAGCTTCCACCAGCGCCAGGGTTACGAAATCCTCCTGACCATGATGCGCCACGGTACCCAGGCGCAAAAAGACATGGTCCAGGACGCGATCAACCGCCTGTGGTGGCCGTCGCTGATGATGTTCGGCCCGAGCGACGAACACTCGCCGAACAGCGCCCAGTCCATGGCCTGGAAAATCAAGCGCCAGAGCAACGACGAACTGCGCCAGCGCTTCATCGACCAGACCATCCCGCAGCTGGAATTGCTGGGCTGCACCTGCCCCGACCCGGACCTGAAGTGGAACGCCGAGCGCGGCCACTACGACTTCGGCGAAATCCAGTGGAACGAATTCTACGAAGTGCTCAAGGGCAACGGACCGTGCAACCAGGAACGCGTCGCCACCCGCCGCAAGGCGATTGAAGACGGTGCCTGGGTGCGTGAAGCCGCCGTCGCCCACGCCCGCAAAAAACAAAACAAGAACGCCGCCTGATCCGGCCACCTGATGTGGAGTAACTGAAATGTCCGAGTGGACCCTCTTCGAAGTCTTCGTGCGCAGCAAGCACGGCCTGAACCACAAGCACGTCGGCAGCGTGCACGCCGCCGACACCACCATGGCCATCGAAAACGCCCGCGAGCTGTACACCCGTCGCAGCGAAGGCGTGAGCCTGTGGGTCGTGCCGTCGGCACTGATCACCGCCTCGTCGCCGGATGAAAAAGACCCGCTGTTCGATCCGTCGGACGACAAGGTCTACCGCCACGCCAGCTTCTACGAGCTGCCGGCCGAAGTCGGGCACATGTGAGGTCGACCATGGACAACAAGACTGATCTGATCGAATACCTGCTGCGCCTCGGTGACAGCGCCCTGATCCAGGGCCAGCGCCTATGCCAGTGGTGCGGCAAGGCCCCGGCACTGGAAGAAGAGCTGGCACTGATGAACGTCGGCCTCGACCTGGTGGGCCAGGCGCGCAACTGGCTTGAATACGCCGCTGAACTGCTGGACGACGGCCGCGACGCCGATCACCTGGCGTTCCGCCGCGACGAGCGTGCCTACCGCAACCTGCTGCTGGTGGAACAACCCAACGGCGACTTCGCGGTGACCATGCTCAAGCAGTTCCTCTACGACGCCTGGCATTTGCCGGTGTTGCAGGGCCTGAGCCAGTCCAGCGATGAGCGCATCGCCGGGATCGCCGCCAAAGCGGTCAAGGAAGTCACCTATCACCTGCGCCGCTCCGGCGAGTGGGTCGAGCGCATGGGTGACGGCACCGAGGAAAGCCACAAGCGCATGCTCGCGGCGATCCCCGAGGTCTGGCGTTTCACCGTTGAGCTGATCGCCGCCGATGACAGCGAACAGCGCCTGTGCGCAGCCAGCATCACGCCGGACATCGCCAGCGTCGCCACGCAGTGGCAAGCCAAAGTCGAGCAGATCTTCGCCAGCGCCACCCTGCCCGTGCCGGCCGCACCGAGCTATTTCTACCTGAATGCGCGCAAGGGCCTGCACACCGAACACTTAGGCATCCTGCTCGCCGAAATGCAGTTCCTGCCACGAGCGTACCCTGATGCAACCTGGTGAGCTGATCGCCAGCGACCTCGGCGCCCGGCCGGCTCAACCGACCGACCTGGCTGCCGCATGGGCGATTTTGGCAGAGGTCATGGACCCGGAAGTGCCGGTGGTCAGTGTGGTCGACCTGGGCATCGTCCGCGACCTGGACTGGCAGGCCGGTCACTTGCACGTGGTGGTCACGCCGACCTACTCCGGCTGCCCCGCCACCGAAGTGATCGAGAGCGATATCCGCGAGGCGCTGGAACTCGCCGGGTTCAAGGCGCCGCACCTGGAGCGCAAGTTGACCCCGGCCTGGACCACCGACTGGATCAGCGACAGCGGTCGTGAACGCCTGCGCGCCTACGGCATCGCACCGCCCGAGGGCAGTTCCAGCAAGCGCAGCCTGCTCGGTGAAAGCCCGGTGATCGTCTGCCCGCAATGCGGCAGTGCGCACACCGAAGTGCTCAGCGAGTTCGGTTCCACCGCGTGCAAGGCGCTGTACCGCTGCGTCGATTGCCGGGAACCGTTCGACTATTTCAAGTGCATCTGAGCGGCGAATCGGCCGTCCCAGCTGGAGAACAACAATGAGCAAATTTCACAGCCTGACCATCAAGGACGTGCGCACCGAGACCCGTGACGCGGTGTCCATCGCCTTCGAGATTCCGCAGGAACTGCAAGACAGCTTCCACTTCACCCAGGGCCAGCACCTGGTGATGCGTACGCAAATGGACGGCGAAGAAGTACGTCGCTCCTACTCGATCTGCACCGGGGTCAACGACGGTGAGCTGCGCGTGGCGATCAAGCGCGTGGCCGGCGGGCGTTTTTCCGCCTACGCCAACGAACACCTGAAAGCCGGGCAAACCCTGGAAGTCATGCCGCCGGCCGGCCATTTCAGCGTCGAACTCGATCCGGCTCGCCATGGCCAATACCTGGCAGTGGCCGCGGGCAGCGGCATCACGCCGATCCTGTCGATCATCAAGACCACCCTGGAAACCGAGCCCCACAGCCGCGTGACCCTGCTGTACGGCAACCGTTCCAGCTCCGGTGCACTGTTTCGCGAGCAGCTTGAGGACTTGAAAAACCGCTACCTGCAGCGCCTGAACCTGATCTTCGTGTTCAGCCGCGAGCAGCAGGACATTGACCTGTACAACGGCCGGATCAACGCCGAGAAGTGCGAACAACTGTTCAGCCGCTGGCTCGACGTCAAGGCCCTCGACGCCGCCTTCATCTGCGGCCCGCAGGAAATGACCGAGACCGTGCGCGACAGCCTCAAGGCCAAGGGCATGGCGCCTGAGCGCATCCATTTCGAACTGTTCGCCGCCGCCGGCAGCGAGCAAAAACGCGCCGCCCGCGAAGCTGCCCGTCAGGTCGATGCGGCGGTCAGCCAGATCACAGTGATCAGCGACGGCCGCGCCCTGGCCTTCGACCTGCCACGTAACAGCCAAAGCATCCTCGATGCGGGCAACGAAGTGGGCGCCGAACTGCCCTACTCGTGCAAGGCCGGCGTGTGCTCGACCTGCAAGTGCAAGGTCATCGAAGGCGAAGTGGAGATGGACAGCAACCACGCCCTGGAAGACTACGAAGTGGCCGCCGGCTATGTGCTGTCGTGCCAGGCCTTCCCGATCAGCGACAAGGTCGTGCTGGATTTCGACCAGCTCTAAAACACCGACTACTGCCCCCCCTGTAGGAGCGAGCTCGCTCGCGAAAAACCTGAGAACAACGCGTTTATCCAGAAAACACGCGTCATCGTTCGCGACCATCGCGAGCAAGCTCGCTCCTACAGGTTGTCCAATTATTTTGATTCCAGGAGCCAACATGTCTCACGCCCCTACCCTGCAAAGTTTCATCGCCGGCCGCTGGATCGGCCAACAAGGCGCGCAAATCCTGCGCAGCGCCATCGACGGCCATGAAATCGCCCGTACCCATGAAGAGCGCCCGGACTTCGCCGAAGCTATCGAGCACGGCCGTCGCCAAGGCGTCAGCGGCCTGATGGCGCTGGACTTCCAGCAACGCGCCCAGCGTCTCAAGGCCCTGGCGTTGTACCTGGCCGAGCGCAAGGAACAGCTCTACGCGATTTCCCACCACAGCGGCGCGACCCGCGCCGACAGCTGGATCGATATCGAAGGCGGCAACAGCACGCTGTTCACCTACGCCAGCCTCGGCTCGCGCGAGCTGCCGTCGGGCAACGTGGTCCACGAAGGCCCAGCCATGCAGCTGAGCAAAATGGGCTCGTTCGCCGGTACCCACATCCTGGTACCACGTGGCGGCGTTGCGGTGCACATCAACGCATTCAACTTCCCGATCTGGGGCATGCTGGAAAAGTTCGCCCCGAGCTTCCTCGCCGGCATGCCGTGCATCGTCAAGCCAGCCAGCGCCACCAGCTACCTGACCGAAGCCGTGGTGCGCCTGATGGACGAATCCGGCCTGTTGCCAGCGGGCAGCCTGCAACTGATCATCGGTGGTACCGGCGACCTGCTCGACCGCCTGCAAGGCCAGGACGTGGTGACCTTCACCGGTTCTGCCGACACCGCGGCCAAGCTGCGGGTGAACCCGAACCTGATCCGCAACTCGGTGCCGTTCACCGCCGAAGCCGACTCGCTGAACTGCGCGATCCTCGCCCCGGACGTGACCCCGGACGACGAAGAATTCGAGCTGTTCATCAAGGAAGTCGCCCGGGAAATGACCACCAAGGCCGGGCAGAAATGCACCGCCATCCGCCGCGCCATCGTCCCGGCCAAGCACATCGATGCAGTCGCTACGCGCTTGCGTGATCGCCTGGCCAAAGTAGTGGTCGGCGACCCGTCGGTGGAAGGCGTGCGCATGGGCGCACTGGCATCCCACGATCAACAGAAAGACGTGGCCGAGCGCCTGGAAATGCTGTTGCAGAGCAGCGACCTGCTGTTCGGCGCCCGTGACGGTTTTGAACCGCGCGGCGTGAACGTCGACAAGGGTGCGTTCTTCGCCCCAACCCTGTTGCAAGCCCGCGATCCGCACGCCGAAGGCGGCGCCCACGACATCGAAGCGTTCGGCCCGGTCAGCACCCTGATGGCCTACGACGATCTCGACGAAGCGCTGGCCCTGGCCGCTCGCGGCAAAGGCAGCCTGGTCGCCAGCCTGGTGACCAAGGATCCACAGATCGCCGCCAAAGCGATCCCGGTGGCCGCTGCACTGCACGGTCGCCTGCTGGTGCTGGACCGCAATTGCGCCGGCGAATCCACCGGCCACGGCTCGCCACTGCCACAACTCAAGCACGGCGGCCCGGGTCGTGCCGGTGGCGGTGAAGAGCTCGGCGGTTTGCGTGCGGTCAAGCACTACCTGCAACGCGCCGCGGTACAAGGCTCGCCGACCATGCTGGCAGCGGTCACCGGTGAATACGTGCGTGGCGCCAAGGTCATCGAAACCGACGTGCATCCGTTCCGCCGCTACTTCCAGGACCTGCAGATCGGCGAGTCGTTGCTGACTCACCGTCGCACCGTCACCGAAGCGGACCTGGTGAACTTCGGTTGCCTGTCGGGCGACCACTTCTACATGCACTTTGACGACATCGCGGCCAAGGAATCGCAGTTCGGCAAGCGCATCGCCCACGGTTACTTCGTGCTGTCGGCCGCCGCCGGCCTGTTCGTCTCCCCCGGCGTCGGCCCGGTGCTGGCCAACTACGGCCTCGACACCCTGCGCTTCATCAACCCGGTAGGCATCGGCGACACCATCCAGGCCCGCCTGACCTGCAAGCGCAAGATCGACCAGGGCAAGAAAAGCCCGCAAGGCATCCCGCAAGGGGTGGTGGCGTGGGATGTGGAAGTCACCAACCAGTTGGGTGAGCTGGTGGCCAGCTATGACATTTTGACGTTGGTGGTCAAACGCGAGGATTGATCAGGCCTCCTGGTTGACCGCAGATCCTGTGGTCAACCTCAATCCACTGTGGGAGCGGGCTTGCTCGCGAAAGCGGTGTGTCAGTCACTGATGATGTCGACTGACGCACCGCTTTCGCGAGCAAGCCCGCTCCCACATTTGATTTGTGCCGAGCTGAAATTCTCAGTGCTTGCGTAACCACTCGATAAACAGCGCAAACAATTCCGACTGCGAACCCACCTCCAGCTTCAGGTACAGGTTCTTGCGGTGCATGCGCACGGTTTCCGGTGAGATGCTCATCTGGCTGGCCGTGGATTTCACCGAATGCCCGCGCAGGACCATGTGCGCCACTTCCCGCTCGCGCTCGGTGAGCACGTCGCTGCCGAAATGCTCGAAAGCCGACTGCACCCGGAGCTTGAGATCATCGCGCAGGCCCTGGTCTTTATCGCACTGGATCTCGTGATTGTGCAGCATCCCGCGTTGACTGAATTCGCTGACGAACTCGCGCACCAGCGGCTCTACGGCACGTAGCAGATTCAACTGTTCGGCGCTCAAGCATTCACCACCGAAACCCTGATAGAGGCTGACGGAAATCTTCGTGTCATTGCCGATATCGACGATGTAGTAGCTGTCTTCCGAACAGCCCGCCTTCAGGTAGTAAGACTTGTAGTAGTCACTGTCGAAGAAGTTGTCCGGCGCGATTTCTTCCAGGTGATAGAACCCTTGCGCCAATCCCTGCTCCACCGCCAGGCAAAACGGGTCGAGCAGATAGCCCCCGGAAAAATAGCGTTCAAGAATCGAGACCTGATACTCCTGGGCAATCCCGCGCTGATACAGCAACTGGGGTGCGCGGTCCTTGCGCTCCAGGCTGATCATCATCGACTCGATGGACACCAGTTCCCCCAACGCCGCCGCCAGGTATTGCAGGGCGTCGGGCTCATCGATATGGGCGAATGCCTCGCGCATTCCCCCATGCCATTTGTGCAGTGCCCCGAAGGGCATTGCGATCAGCGTATCGTCGTCTGGTTTGCTCATGCCCCGCAGTCTAGCGGGTGAACAGGGCCTTGGTAAAAGCCTGACGGATGAAGTCATTGGCCGAAATACTGGCCGCTCTGCTCAAGCTCGGCCGCCACTTCAAGGATGCACACCCGCAGGGTCTCGACGATTTCATCGACCTGGGCAAACGTCAGGATCAACGGCGGCGACATCACGTTGAGGTGCATGATCGGCCGCACCAGCAAGCCCCGGGCCTGGGCCCGCGAGTGGATTTTCTCGCCGATGTTGATCTCGTCGGGGAGCAGCGCCTTGGTGCGTTTATCGGCGACGAATTCCACGCAGGCCATGAGTTTCTGGCAGCGCACATCGCCCACCAGCGGCAAGTCCCGCAGGGTTGCCAGGCGCTCCTCCAGGTACGCCCCCACCGTGTCGACATGGGCCAGCAGGTTTTCCCGCTCGATGATTTCGATGTTCTTCAGCGCCGCCGTGCAGCACACCGGGTGGCCGCTGTAGGTGAAGCCGTGGGTGAAACAGCGGCCCTTGCCCGGCTCGGCGATGACTTTCCAGATGCGGTCGGAAAAGATGCATGCGCCCAGCGGCAGGTAGGCCGAGGTCAAGCCCTTGGCGGTGGTGATGATGTCGGGCTGCACGTCGAACACATCGTAAGAGGCAAAGAATTTGCCCAGGCGCCCGAACGAGGTCACCACCTCGTCGGCGACGAACAGTATGTCGTAGCGCTGGCAGACGTCCCACATGCGCTTGAGATAGCCCCGGGGTGGAATGATCACCCCGCCCGAGCCCATGATCGGCTCGGCGAAAAACGCAGCCACTTTGTCCGTCCCAATCGACTGGATCTTGTCTTCGAATTCCTTGACCAGGAACTCGAGGAACTGCGCTTCGTCCATGCCCTCGGGCGCACGGTACGGGTTCGGATTGGAGACGTGGTGGATCAGCGGGTTGGCGTAATCGAACTCCGGCACGCGGTCGGCGGCCTTGTTGCCGATCGACATCGTCAGCGTGGTGGAGCCGTGATAGGCGTTGAACCGGGCGATGACATGCTTCTTCTCGGGCTTGCCGCGGCAGTTCTGGTAGTACTGGATCAGCCGGTACGCGGTGTCCACGGCGGTGGAGCCGCCGGTGGTCAGGAACACATGGTCGAGGTCGCCGGGGGCCAGGCTGGCGAGTTTTTCGCACAGCTGGATGGCGACGTTGTTGGACATGTCGGAAAACGGGTTCGAATAGGCCAGCTGGCGCACCTGGTCGGCGATGGCCTCGGCCATTTCCTCGCGACCCAGGCCGATGTTGGTGCACCACATGCCGCCCACGGCGTCGAGAAAGCGGTTGCCCTGGGTGTCGTAGATGTAAGCGCCATCGCCGGCAACGATGTTTAGCGAGCCTTGTTCGGCGTGTTCGTCGAACACGTGATAGCCGTGCATATGGTGAGCCTTGTCGGCCTTGACCAGCCGGGACTCGTCCGCTGGGGAAAAAACGGTGCGTGTTGGCGTCGCCATAAATAAACCTCTAACCGAATTGACTAACGATCGAACAAATCAGATGCCGCTTTTCACGGTGCTCCAGACCCGGGTAATCGCCCGCATGTCCTTGGTGTCCTGGGTCTTCTGCGGGAACAGGCGCTCGCGGGTCTGCGCATCGGGGTAGATGGCCGGGTTGTCGCGCACATCGGCGTTCAGCAACGGCGTGGCTGCCGCGTTACTGTTGGCGTAGTTGATGAAATCACTGACGTCGGCCATCACCTGCGGCTGCATCAGGTACTCAAGAAACTTGTGCGCATTGGCGACGTGGGTCGCGTCGGCCGGGATGTACATGTTGTCGAACCAGATCAGCGAACCTTCCTTGGGAATGAAGTACGCCAGGTCGATCTTCTTCTTGGCTTCTGCGGCGCGGGCCATGGCCGTGGCGTAGTCGCCGGACCAGGTCATGGCCATGCACACGTCGCCATTGGGCAGGCTGGTCAGGTAATTGACCGAGTCGAACTTGCGGATGTACGGCCGCACGGACAGCAGCAGTTCCTGGGCGGCTTTCAGGTCCGCCGGTGCAGCGCTTCGCGGGTCGCGCCCAAGGTAGGTCAAGGCCATGGGGATGACTTCGGTCGGCGCATCGAGCAGGGTCACGCCGCAATCGGCAAACTTCGAGACGATCTTTGGATCGAAAATCATCGCCAGCGAACCGATCGGTGCGTCCGGCATGCGTTCCTTGATCTTGTCGACGTTGTAGGTCACGCCGTTGCTACCCCAGGTGTACGGCGCCGAGTACTGGGTGCCGGGGTCATAGCCTTGCAGGTCCTCGAGGACTTTCGGGTCGAGGTTGGTCCAGCCCGGCAGCTGTTTTTTATCCAGCGGCTGGAACACCTTGGCCTTGATCAGCGGCGGCGCAAGCGACGCGTTCAGTACGATCAGGTCATAACCGGAATGGCCGGTGAGCAACTTGGCCTGCACCGTTTCATAGGAGTCGAAGGTGTCGTAGACCACCTTGATGCCGGTGGCCTTTTCGAAATCGGCGATGGTTTTTTCACCGATGTAGTCCGCCCAGTTATAGAGCCGCAGCGTGTTGCTGTCGTCCACTTGAGCGGCGTAGGCATTCAATGTCAGCGGTACAACAAACAGGCTGGAAATCACCTTAAGCAGCGTCTTGCCCATAGCAAATGCACCTTATAGCGAGTTCGGCTCTGGATGAGCGGATGCCCTCACTATTGGTCGATTCGCCGGGCGGAACCATACCCCGAATGGGTGTGTGTCGTTTTTGGCTCACCGGCATGGCAAAAAGCGGCAGCGCAGTTGACCCGTTTTGCCATAGATCCGGGGTTTGTCCGGCGCTTAAAGTGGCGGCCTGAAACGACCCTGCGGAGCCTGCGATGACCGACCTGATCAAACACGAGCAACGCGACGGCGTGTTGACGCTGACCATCGACCGCCCGGACAAGCTCAACGCGCTGAACAACGCCATGTACACGCAACTGGCCGACCTGTTGCAGGCCGCGGACGAAGACGCGCAGACCGGTGTGATCATCCTCACCGGCGGCCCGGCCTGCTTTACCAGCGGCAATGACCTGGTGGATTTCCTCCAGCATCCGCCAACGCACCTGGACGCCCCGGCGTTCCACCTGATGAAAGTCGTCACACGCCTGCAAAAGCCGCTGATCGCGGCTGTCTGCGGGGCCGCCATCGGCATTGGCACTACTTTGCTGCTGCATTGCGATCAGGTGCTGGTCACCCGCAACGCCAAGCTGCGCATGCCGTTCGTCAACATCGGCCTGTGCCCCGAATTCGGCGCCAGCCTGTTGCTGCCACGCCGGCTCGGCCATGCCCGCGCCGCGAGCCTGCTCCTGTTGGGCAACGGCCTGGACGGCAACGAAGCGGTGGCCTGGGGCCTGGCCAATGAAGCCTTCGATGACGGCGAACAATGCCTGGCGGCGGCCACCACCATCGCCCGGCGCTTTCTGGCCATGCCCCGGCAAGCCTTGCGCCAATCGCGGCAACTGATGAAACAGGCTTCCCTGACCGAACTGGAAGCCACCCTGCGCGAAGAAAACACCCTGTTCATTCAGCGCTTGAACACCGACGAGGCGAAAAACGCCTTGAACGCCCTGCTCAATCGCAGTACAGACAAGAATCAACCGAAAGGAAACCAGCCATGAACACTCCAGAAATCTACGTTGTCAGCGCCGCCCGTACCGCCATCGGTACCTTCGGCGGTTCGCTCAAGGACGTGCCACTGGCCGACCTGGCGACCACGGCCGTAAAAGCCGCCCTGGAGCGAGCCGCCGTGGACCCGGCGCTCGTTGGCCATCTGGTGATGGGCAACGTGATCCCGACCGAAACCCGCGATGCCTACATCTCCCGCGTTGCAGCGATGAACGCCGGCATTCCGAAGGAAACCCCGGCCTACAACGTCAACCGCCTGTGCGGTTCGGGCCTGCAAGCGATCATCAACGCTGCGCAGACCCTGATGCTGGGCGATGCCGACATCGTCGTGGGTGCCGGTGCCGAATCCATGAGCCGTGGTCCGTACCTGATGCCGAGCGCCCGTTGGGGTTCGCGCATGGGCAACGCCCAGGTCATCGACTACATGCTCGGGATCCTGCATGACCCGTTCCAGAACATTCACATGGGTATCACCGCGGAAAACGTCGCCGCACGCAACGGCATCACCCGCGAAATGCAGGACGCCCTGGCCCTGGAAGACCAGAAACGTGCGGCCCATGCGATTGCCAACGGCTACTTCAGCGAGCAGATCGCGACCGTGGAAATCCAGGATCGCAAGGGCGTCAAGCTGTTCAGCGTCGACGAGCATCCGCGTGCCACGTCCCTGGAACAGCTGGCGGCGATGAAGCCGGCGTTCAAGAAGGACGGCTCAGTCACTGCCGGCAACGCCTCGGGGCTGAATGATGGCGCCGCCGCACTGGTCATGGCCACCGGCAATGCGGTCCAGGCCAATAACCTGAAACCGCTTGCCCGCCTGGTCAGCTACGCCCACGCCGGCGTCGAGCCGGAATTCATGGGCCTGGGCCCGATTCCGGCTACGCGCCTGGCGCTCAAGCGCGCTGGCCTGACCGTCGCCGACCTGGACGTGATAGAAGCCAACATCGCCTTCGCCGCCCAGGCCTGTGCCGTCAGTCAGGAACTGGATCTGGACCCGGCCAAGGTCAACCCGAACGGTTCGGGGATTGCGTTGGGCCACCCGGTCGGCGCAACCGGCGCAATCATCGCGACCAAGGCCATCCATGAACTGCATCGCACCGGTGGCCGTTATGCGCTGGTGACCATGTGCATCGGTGGCGGTCAGGGGATTGCGGCGATTTTTGAGCGGGTTTGATAGGGGTACATTTGGATTGGGGGCATATCCATTGTTGTTGTGATGGCTGCTAATGGTTCCGCCCTTACGGCGGGTTACTTGGAAGAGCCCCAAGTAACCAAGGGCTCTTGCCCCTGACGTTCGGTGCCTCGCTTAGGCTCGGCATTCCCTCGCTCCGGTCCTGCTCCGTGGGCCCGCCGCGATCGGCCATCCATGGCCGTACGCGGCTAACCCGGCATCCATGCCGGGTTGCCCACTACGCAGAACCTCCACTCGGCCTCTCGAGAGGGCAAGAAGATCAAAAGCAAAAGCAAAAGCCANTATTGGTTCCGCCCTGACGGCGGGTTACTTGGAGAAGCGCCAAGTAACCAAGCGCTTTATCCCCTGACGTACGGCCCTTCGCTTAGGCTCAGGGTTCCCTCGCTCCGGTCCTGCTCCGTGGGCCCGCCGCGATCGGCCATCCATGGCCGTACGCGGCTAACCCGGCATCCATGCCGGGTTGCCCACTACGCAGAACCTCCACTCGGCCTCTCGAGAGGGCAAGAAGATCAAAAGCAAAAGCAAAAGCCAGGCGGCCTTCGGGCCGACCTGGCTTTGGCTGTTGCCCCCGATTCCCTGTAGGAGCGAGCCTGCTCGCGATGGTCGTCAACGATGACGCGGGATATCTGGATGAGCGCGTTGTCTGGGCATTTTTCGCGAGCGAGCTCGCTCCTACAGGGGAACGTGTTCGCTTCAGCTCGGGCCGACCTGATAGCCAACCAATTTCTTGCAACTGCCCCCCAATCAAACTGTAGGAGCGAGCCTGCTCGCGATGGTCGTCAACGATGACGCGGGATGTCTGGGTGAACGCGTTGTCTGGGCATTTTTCGCGAGCGAGCTCGCTCCTACAGGGGAACGTGTTCGCTTCAGCGCGGGCCGACCTGATAGCCAACCAATTTCTTGCAACTGCCCCCCAAGCAACCTGTAGGAGCGAGCCTGCTCGCGATGGTCGTCAACGATGACGCGGGATGTCTGGATGAACGCGTTGTCTGGGCATTTTTCGCGAGCAGGCTCGCTCCTACAGGAGATTGAGTACAGCCACGAAAGTCAGGTCGGCCCGCAGGCCGCCTGGCTTTTGATCTGCCCTGCCCCGTCGGAAGGCCGAGCGCAGGTTCTGCGCAGTGGGCAACCCGGCATGGATGCCGGGTTAGCCGCGTACGGCCATGGATGGCCGATCGCGGCGGGCCCACGGAGCAGGACCGGAGCGAGGGAACCCTGAGCCTAAGCGAAGGGCCGTACGTCAGGGGATAAAGCGCTTGGTTACTTGGCGCTTCTCCAAGTAACCCGCCGTCAGGGCGGAACCAATAGTGGCCATTACCGCAACAATGGATATGTACACAGCCAATGTCCCCATAAAAAAACGGGCAGACGAGATGCGGCTCATCTGCCCGGCAAAACGGGGAACCCCTGAAAAGGCGGTGTGAAGCGTCAACTGCCCTGCGGCACCAACCGCAGCCCCTTGCGCGCCACCTGCTGACCCGGCTCGAAGCGGGCATTGGGCGAGCGCACGGTGCTGATTTCACCTTGGGCGTCCTTCACTTCATAAGCGGTTTCCGTCAGCCCGGCAGCTTGCTGAATCGAACCGCCGGCAAAAAAACCGGCACCAGCACCGACCAATGCGCCAACAGGCCCACCCACTGCGCCAACCATCAAACCGGTCAGGGCACCGTAACCTTTGCCGGCGGTGGTATCGGGCACTTCGCGCACGACCTGGTCAGCCATGCACAAGGGGGAAAGCAACAGACAGAGCGTGAATCCGAAAGGAATTGAGTGAGACATGGCAAATTCCTTCTTCGAGTCAATGCCATATCAAAATCACAAAACATGCCATTTAAAGAATCGTTGCATATCAATAAGTTAATCTTACGAGAGTCATACTGACCACAAAAAAATAGAGTCAGTATGACCACGTCGAAGTCACAATGACTTGCTCCAGGTCAAAAGATTGCAGCCTCGCAATGCTTGATGTTTTCCCCCGCAACTGGTCGTTTTCCATCAATCCACCCGCCTCTCTGCCCCCTAGATTAGGACCCACGACAAAGCCGTACCCTGCGGCGCCAGGCACCGAGGAGAGCCCCCCATGCAATCCATGCACAACCTCAAGACCCAAAGTTCGATCGACGGCTGGGACCAGCAGGACCCGGAAGAAGCCTTCACCCTGCCCTCGCGTTACTTCTACGACGAAACCCTGTTCAAGGCCGAGCGCGACAACATTTTCATGCACGCCTGGCACGTCGCCGGGCACGTCAGTGAGTTTGCCGAACCGGGTCAGTACGTGGTCACGGATCTGTTCGACCAGAGCGTGGTGGTGGCAAAAAATCGGCAGGGGCAGATCCATGCCTTCCACAACGTCTGCCAGCATCGCGGCAATCGCCTGCTCGAAGAACGGCGCGGCACCACCGGTGGCGTGGTGCGTTGCGCCTATCACTCGTGGTGCTACGAAATGGACGGCAGCCTGCGCAGCGCACCGCGTTGCGAGAAGATGAAGAACTTCGAATTGCAGCAGTTCAACATCCCACAGATTCGCACCGAAGAGTTGGGTGGCTTCATCTATTTCAACCTCGACCCGAACGCGCCGTCCCTGCGGGACTTGTTCCCCGGTGCGGACGAGGAAATGCACCGGGTGTTTCCGGACCTGGCCAACATGCGCCTGATCGAGGAACAGGACGTGATCGTGCCCGCCAACTGGAAGGTGATCATGGACAACTCCATCGAGGGTTATCACTTCAAGCTGTCCGGGCCCTGCCATATCGACCTGGCGAAGCTGATCGACTTCAAGGGCTATCAGTTGAGCAAACGCGACAACTGGTGGACCTACATTGCCCCGGCCAACCTGTCGGTGACCGAAGCCTACGGCGTGCCCCTGCGCAAGGACCTGAACCCGGACGAGTGCTTCTTCAACATTGGCATGTGGCCGAACAACACCTTCTACACCTTCCCGTTCTCGGAGTTCCTGGGCTCGTTCATCATGATCCCGCTGGACGCCGAACGCTCGCTGCTGCGCTTCGGTTACTACTCCAGCAATGCCGAGACCGCAAAGGTCAGTACTTCGTGCATGAAGTGGATGAACGAGGACCTGGGGCCGGAGGACATCGCGCTGAACATCTCGGTGCAAAAAGGCCTGCGCTCGCTCGGCTACGACCAGGGGCGCTACATGATCGATGCCCAGCGCAGCAATGAAAGCGAGCACCTGGTGCATCACTTTCACCGGTTGGTGTTTAACGGGATTCATGGTGATTCCGCGATCTGAATCACCCCCGATCCCTGTAGGAGCGAGCTTGCTCGCGAAAAACGTGAAGGCAACGCGGGTATTCAAACAGCCCGCGTCATCGTTGACGTCCATCGCGAGCAAGCTCGCTCCTACACTATGGAGCACTCCCAATCATGCCCAACCATGCGTTTGATTACCTGATCGTGGGCGCAGGATCCGCCGGCTGCGTATTGGCCAACCGCCTGGGCGAAGACCCGGCGGTGCGGATTCTGCTGCTGGAGGCGGGGCCGGCGGACCAGAGCTGGACCATCGACATGCCGTCGGCCGTGGGCCTGGTGGTCGGCGGCACGCGCTACAACTGGAGCTACAGTTCCGAGCCGGAACCCTATCTGAACGGCCGCCGGATCGGCACGCCGCGAGGTCGCACGCTGGGCGGTTCGTCCTCGATCAATGGCATGGTCTACATCCGTGGCCATGCCCGGGACTACGACGGCTGGGCCGAACAGGGCTGCGACGGCTGGGGTTATCAGGACGTGCTGCCGTATTTCAAACGCGCCCAGACCCATGCCGACGGCGCGGACGATTACCGTGGGGCGACGGGGCATCTGCACGTCACCCCCGGCGATACCACGACGCCCTTGTGCGCGGCGTTTCTGGCGGCCGGTGCGCAGGCCGGGTATGGCCTGAGCGACGATTTGAACGGTTATCGCCAGGAAGCCTTCGGCCCGGTGGATCGCACCACCCGCGCCGGGCGGCGCTGGAGCACCTCCCGTGGTTATCTGCGTGAAGCGCTGGCCCGGGGCAACGTTCAGGTGCGTACCGACGCGCTGGCGCTGCGCATTCTGTTCGACGGCAAACGCGCCGCCGGCATTGAATACGAGCACAACGGCGAGGTCCACCAGGCCTTCGCCCGGCGTGAAGTGTTGCTGAGCGCCGGGGCCATCAACTCAGCGCAATTACTGTTGCTGTCCGGCATTGGGCCGGCGGCGGAACTGCGGGACCTGGGGATCGAGGTCAGGCACGACCTGCCCGGCGTCGGCCGGCGTCTCAACGATCACCCGGACACGGTGGTGCAATACCTGTGCAAGCAGCCCGTTTCGCTCTACCCATGGACCACCGCGCCGGGCAAATGGTGGATCGGCGCACGCTGGTTTGCCACCCACGACGGGCTGGCGGCGAGCAACCATTTCGAGGCCGGGGCCTTCATCCGCTCTCGGGCCGGGGTCGAGTTTCCCGATCTGCAACTGACCTTCATGCCCCTGGCGGTCAAGCCCGGCAGTGTCGACCTGGTGCCGGGCCACGCGTTCCAGATCCACATCGACCTGATGCGCCCCACCAGCCTGGGCAGCGTCACGCTCGACAGCGCCGACCCCAGGCAGCCGCCGCGCATCCTGTTCAATTACCTGAAAACCGAGCAGGATCGGGCCGACATGCGCGCCGGCGCACGGCTGGTGCGCGAGATCATCGCGCAACCGGCGATGGCCGCTTATCGTGGCGAAGAGCTGGTGCCCGGCCCGCACGCGCAAAGTGACGAGGCGCTGGACGCCTGGGCCAGGCAGGTCACGGAAACCGGCTACCATGCCAGCGGCACTTGCAAGATGGGGCTGGCGAGCGATGTCGAAGCCGTGGTCGATCCGCAACTGCGGGTGCATGGCCTCGACGGACTGCGGGTAGTGGATGCCTCGATCATGCCGGCGATCGTCAGCGGCAACACCAATGCGCCGACGGTGATGATCGCGGAAAAGGCCAGCGACCTGATTCGCGGCCTGCCACCACTGCCGGCCGTCGATGCGCCGGTATGGATTCACCCACAATGGCAAACGCAGCAACGATAGAGACCACCCATGAGCAATCAGCCGTCCAACAGCACCGATGCACCTTTCACCTGGCAGCGCGGCGATGTCGCGCCGTTGCGTGTCGCGGTGCTGTTGCTGCCGTCGTTTTCCAACTTCGGTCTGGCCGCCGTGCTGGAACCGCTGGCCATCGCCAACTGGCTGACCCAGCGCAGCGTATTCGAGTGGTCGCTGTTGTCCCTGGACGGTGAACCGGTGCAGGCCAGCAACGGCCTGACCACGGTCGCCAATGACGGCTTGAAGGCCGACCAGGGTTTCGATGTGTGCGTGGTGCTCGCCAGTTTCGATGTGCACAAGCACAGCCGCAACCTCGCGCTGAAAAGCTGGTTGCGCAAGCAGGCGTTGTTCGGCGCCGTGCTGATGGGCGTGGAAACCGGCACCGAACTGCTTGCCGCCGCCGGCGTGCTCGACGGTTACGAAGCGGCCGTGCACTGGGACAACCTGCAGGGTTTCCAGGAAAGTTATCCACGGGTCCACGCCCGGCCGCAGCTCTACACCCTGGAGCGCCAGCGCATGACCTGCGCCGGCGCCACCACGACTCTGGACATGCTGCTGGGCTGGATCGGCCAGAGCCTGGACAGCGAACTGGCCCGGGAAATCGGCATGCACCTGTTGATGGGCCAGGTGCGCGCGCCGGCCGACAATCAGCTGGACGGCGGCCTGACCAACACCGGGCTGTACGGCAGCAAGATCCGCCGCGCCATCGGCTTGATGGAGCAGGCGCTGGAGGAACCGCTGGATTGCGAAGCGATTGCCGCTCAGGTCGGCCTTTCACGGCGACAACTGGAGCGGCAATTCAAGGATCAGACCGGCCTGTCGCCGCTCAAGTACTACATCACCCTGCGCCTGGCCAAGGCCCACAGTCTGCTGCAACAGACGCGCCTGAGCGTCGCCCAGGTGGCGGCCTGCTCGGGCTTCGGTTCGCTGGAGCACTTTTCCCGTACCTATCGCGCCCGCTTCGGCTGCCCGCCCAGCGAAGACCGCAGCCAGGTGTGGACCGCCCCGGTGATGCGCCAGCCGCTGCGCAAGGAGCACCGGCCGGTCGAGGCCGATTGACGAACGCTTTTCGCAGGCGCCCGGCTTGCCGGCGATGGCGATCTCAGGTACGCCATCGCTGGCAAGCCAGCTCCTACAGACTCCGATACTCCGGTTCTTCTTCGTCGAGAATCTCCATCAGCGCATTGAAATGCTTGTCGGCAAAGCCCGGATAGTCGAGCCATTGCCGACAGGTCTTGCGCGCGATTTCATCGCTGGCGATACGCAGCTCGCGACCGGTGGACAGCGCGGTGATGTAGGTCTCGCAGGCGCGTTCGAAGTAGTACAGGTCATCGAACGCCTGGGCGATGCTCGGTGCCGCCACCAGCAGGCCGTGATTGCCCATCAGCAGGATGGGCTTGTCCCCCAGCAGGTGGCTGACACGCTCCGCCTCTTCTCCCAGGCCCATGCCGTCGAAGCCTTCGTCGATCGCCACGCGCTCGAAAAAACGCATGCAGTTTTGCTCGACCGGCGGCAGGCGCGAGTTCGCCAGGCAGGCCAGGGCCGTCGCGTATTTCGAGTGGGTATGCAGGATGCAACGGGCATGCGGCTGATTGCGGTGCAAGGCGCTGTGCAAGGCCCAGGCGGTGATGTCCGGCGCGTCCGGGCGATCGAGGCTGGCGGGCTCATCGGCGTTGAGCAGCAGCAAGTCGCTGGCCTTGATCCGCGAGAAGTGCTTGCCGTAAGGGTTGATCAGGAACTCGCGACCGTCCCCCGATACCGCGACGCTGAAGTGGTTGGCGATGGACTCGTGCAGGTTCAGCCGCGCCGCCCAGCGGAACGCACAGGCCAGGCGGATACGCAGTTGCTCGACAGGTTGATTCATCCCGTGCTCCCCCGGATGTAGATCGGTTGCTGGCAGTGTAGAGCGACGCCTTTCGCGCACTTGACGGGAAACGACACGGATTGCCGCTATCGGCCGGCTCGTCAGGGTGAACGGCCGAGATGGCGAGTCCGTAATCATTTACTTGCCACATCTCTTTCGTCTGTAACACCGCCTTCGCGAGCAAGCCCGCTCCCACAGGGACCTGTGTTGTTCACAGAAAAGTTTGTTCGACACATACCCTGTGGGAGCGGGCTTGCTCGCGAAGGCGTCAGATCGACCGCCACCTATTCAACTGCCCTCGCATCAAACCAGTCACCTGACGACCGGCAGCAAAAACCATTTGCCACAAAATATTACATACGTCATATTACACCCATCATAATTAACCGCCGCTCCAACAGGTAATCCTCCATGACCAGCATGCCCACCGTTGAACCCGACCTGGCTGCCCCGGTGACTGCCGCCAAACCTCCCCTGCTCAAACGCCTGCTGTTGCTCTCCGTGGGTATCGCGGCGCTGGTATTGGCCGGTGTGTATGGCGCGCATTGGTGGAGCGCCGGGCGCTTTATCGAAGAAACCGATGACGCCTATATTGGTGGCGACGTAACGGTGATCGGGCCGAAAGTCGCAGGTTATATCGACGAAGTGCTGGTGACCGACAATCAGAAGGTCAAGGCAGGCGATGTGCTGATCCGTCTTGATTCGCGCGACTACCGTGCCAACCTGGCCAAGGCCGAAGGCGCAGTGGCCGCCCAGGAAGCCTTGCTGGCCAACCTCGACGCCACCGAACAACTGCAACAGGCCGTCATCGGCCAGGCCCGCGCCGGCATCGACGCCGCCGGTGCCGAAGCCACCCGTTCGCGGGATGACGATGCCCGCTACAAAAAACTGGTGATCACCAACGCCGTTTCGGTGGAAAGCGCCCAGCGCGCCAATACCACGTTCAAGACGGCCCAGGCCCAGAGCAACCGCGCCCAGGCTGAATTGCTGGCCGCGCAACGCCAGTTGAATGTGATCGACACCCAGAAACAACAGGCCCGGGCCGCCCTGATCCAGGCCAAGGCCGAGCGCGATCTGGCGCAATTGAATGTCGGCTACACCGAACTGAAGGCACCGGTCGACGGTGTCATCGGCAACCGTCGGGCCCGGGTTGGCGCCTATGCCCAGGCCGGCTCGCAATTGCTCTCGGTGGTGCCGACCAGCGGCCTGTGGGTCGATGCCAACTTCAAGGAAGACCAACTGGCACGCATGCTGCCGGGGCAACGGGTGGTGATCCATGCCGACGTGCTGTCGGGCCAGGAGTTCCACGGTCACCTGGACAGCCTCGCCCCGGCCAGCGGTGCGCAATTCAGCGTGTTGCCGCCGGAAAACGCCACCGGCAACTTCACCAAGATCGTGCAGCGGGTGCCGGTGCGCATCCACCTCGACCCGGCCGACAGTGTGCTCGGTCACCTGCGCCCGGGATTGTCGGTCACCGCCGAAGTGGACACGCGCAAGGAGCCTGAAGCGCCAGCCGTGGCCAGCGCGCCATGAACCGCCCCGTCACCGCCCTGGCGCAACCGTTCAATGCCGCGAACATGGCGACGGCGACCAAGGTCTTCGCCTTTGCCAGCATGTGCATCGGCATGTTCATTGCGCTGCTGGATATCCAGATTGTCTCGGCTTCGTTGCGTGACATCGGCGGCGGGCTCTCCGCCGGTACTGATGAAACCGCGTGGGTACAGACCAGTTACCTGATCGCCGAGATCATCGTGATCCCGCTGTCGGGCTGGCTCTCCCGGGTGTTTTCCACGCGCTGGCTGTTTTGTGCATCGGCCGTGGGCTTCACCCTGACCAGCCTGCTGTGCGGCGTGGCCTGGAACATCCAGAGCATGATCGCCTTCCGCGCCCTGCAAGGCTTTCTGGGCGGCTCGATGATCCCGATGGTGTTCACCACGGCCTTCGTGTTCTTCAGCGGCAAGCAACGGGTCATCGCCGCCGCGACCATCGGCGCGGTGGCGTCCCTGGCACCGACCCTGGGGCCGGTGATCGGCGGCTGGATCACCGACATTTCGTCCTGGCACTGGCTGTTCTACATCAATCTGGTCCCCGGCATCTTTGTCGCCGTGGCCGTACCGATGCTGGTGAAAATCGACCAGCCGGAACTGTCGCTGCTCAAGGGCGCGGATTACCTGAGCATGGTGTTCCTGGCGCTGTTCCTCGGCTGCCTGGAATACACCCTCGAAGAAGGCCCGCGCTGGAACTGGTTCAGCGACCGCACGATCCTGACCACGGCGTGGATCAGCGGCGTTGCCGGGCTGGCGTTCATCGGCCGGACCTTGCATGTGGCCAATCCGATCGTCGATCTGCGCGCCTTGAAGGATCGCAACTTCGCCCTTGGTTGCTTCTTCTCGTTCGTCACCGGCATCGGCCTGTTCGCCACCATTTACCTGACGCCACTGTTCCTCGGCCGGGTGCGCGGCTACGGTGCGCTGGACATTGGTCTGGCGGTTTTCTCCACCGGGGTGTTCCAGATCATGGCGATTCCGCTGTATGCCTTTCTGGCCAACCGCGTCGACCTGCGCTGGATCATGATGACTGGCCTGGGGCTGTTCGCCTTGTCGATGTGGGATTTCAGCCCGATCACCCATGACTGGGGGGCCAGGGAATTGATGTTGCCGCAAGCCTTGCGCGGCATGGCCCAGCAACTGGCGGTGCCGCCGGCCGTGACGTTGACCCTTGGCGGCCTGGCGCCGGCAAGGCTCAAACATGCGTCGGGGTTGTTCAATCTGATGCGCAACCTGGGTGGGGCCATCGGCATCGCCGCCTGCGCGACCATTCTCAATGACCGCACCAACCTGCATTTCACCCGGTTGGCGGAGAACCTCAACAGCACCAACGAGGCGCTCAACCAATGGCTGTCCCAGGTCGGCAACAACTTCGCCGCCCTCGGCCAGAGCGGTGACGCCGGGGTCACCGCCAGCCTGCATCAGCTATGGTTGCTGACCTACCGCGAAGCCCAGACACAAACCTACGGCGACGCGTTCTTGATGATCATGGTCTGCTTCATCATCGCCACGGCGATGGTGCCCTTGATGCGCAAGGTGCAACCACCGGCCGCGCCAAGCGCCGATGCGCATTGATGCGTGTGCGGGTCAGGCCTGAGGCGTTTTGCGGAAACCTACGGCCAGACGGTTCCAGCTGTTGATGGTGCTGATGGCCACGGTCAGGTCGACCATTTCCTTGGGCGAGAACTGGGCGCTGACCACTTCGTAGTCTTCATCCGGAGCGTGGGTCAGGCTGAGCTGGGTCAGGGATTCGGTCCAGAGCAGCGCAGCGCGTTCGCGCTCGGTGAAGAACGGTGCTTCGCGCCAGGCTGTCACGGCGAACAGGCGCCGCGGGGTTTCACCGCCCTTGATCGCATCGGCGGTGTGCATGTCGATGCAGAAGGCGCAGCCGTTGATTTGCGAGGCACGCAGCTTGACCAGTTCGATCAGGTTTTTTTCCAGCGGCAATTTCGAAACCGCTGTTTCCAACGCGATCATCGCTTTGAGGGCGTCAGGCGAGGCGGTGTAGAAATCGATACGGGGTTTCATGGCGTGCTCCAGGGCAAGTGAGTGTGTGACTACGTTAGTCCCGCGCCCGGTTTACACAAATAGCCAATTTTTCAAAAGTCGAGGAGGCCACTGGCAGTGCCTCCTTGAAACAAAGGGCTTTTCGAGAACTGCTCGCGAACCGCGCAGCGGCCATTCACACCCGACTGCGCAACCATCGCAGGAAGCCCTTTTTCTCCACCGCCACCGGCAGGTCCTGAGTCAGGGTTTTCGCTTTGTGCAGCCGGTAATCGAGCAAGGCCTTCATCGCATCGTTGATGTCGTGACGGGCATCCAGGCACGGTTTGAGGTATGACTTTTCGATGCGGTACATGGCGCAGTAAGTCTTCGCGGCAAACTTCGCCGGCACCGAACTGTCGGTCAGAATGCCTGCCTCGCCGATCACTTCACCCGGTCCCATGCGCCCGGACTCGAACGGCACGCCGTGGCGGGTCAGTGTCACCGTCACCACCCCGGACTCGATGATGAACAGATGATCGCTGACCTCCCCCGCCTCAAGGATCGTGTCCCCGGCGCGGAACGATTGCAGCGACATGTTCTGGCTGAAGGTGTCTTTCTCTTCATTGCGCAAGGTGGAGAAAATCGGCGAGCTGTCGAGCAATGCCCGGGGCCGTGAAAGGTTGCCCGGCGGATTGGGCTCCACGCTCGACAGCAGGTTCACGCCCGACGCCTGCAAGTGGCGGTAGGCCAGGTCGAACAGTTGATTGCGCACCGAACGCTTCTCGTCCATCGACGCGACAAACCCGTTGATTTCATAGACCGCACCGGTGTTGCTGGCGCTTTTGAGGCCGACGCTCGGCGATGGAGTCTCCAGCAAAAAGCGGCAACCCTGCATGGCCCGCTCCAGGGCTTCGATGACCGTGTTGGGCCGCGCGTGCGGGCTCACTTCCAGCGAGACGGAAATGCCGAACATATCGCTCGGCCGGCTGAAATTGATGATCTTGGCCTTGGCCGCCAGGGAGTTGGGGATGACCGCCATGCAACCCTGGGAAGTCTGCAGGCGCGTGGCGCGCCAGTCGATATCGGTCACCTTGCCCTCCATGCCATCGATGGAGATGTAGTCATCCAGTTGGTAGGGTTTGGTGGTGTTCAGGACGATCCCGGAAAACACGTCGCTAAGGGTGCTTTGCAAGGCCAGACCGACAATGATCGCCAATGCACCGGACGTCGCCAGCACGCCCTTGACCGGTAGATCGAGCACATAGGCCAGGGCGGCAATGATCGCGATCAGGAAAATCACCGCGCCGAGCAGATCCTGAAGCAACCGCCCGGTATGCCCGACCCGCTGCATCATCACTGCGCCGATCAGCACGGTCAGGGTCCGCGCGCCGAACAACCACCAGCCGATCTGCAGACCGGTGGCCGCCAGATGCAAGGGTACGTTGTCGGCCCAGGGCGGCGGTTCCATCGGGTTCAGGCCTTCATTGAACAGCAGGAGGCTGAACAACGAAAAAATCACCACCCGCACCAACAGCCTCCACCCAATGCCAAGGGCACTGAGCAAATACCACAACCCAAGATCGATCAGGATCAGCGCCATTGCGCAGATCAGCGGGTGTTCAGTGAGCAACGACAGCATCAAGCAACTCCAGCCAGGGCCAATAACGCGAAGATCGCACGAATTGGCCATAGTGTAGGAGCAATTGATTTCGCTGGATTGTGCAACCGCCACAAAAACAAATGTGGGAGCGAGCCTGCTCGCGAAGGCTACTTGACATTCAACCTATGCGTTGACTGTTAGAACGCTTTCGCGAGCAGGCTCGCTCCCACAGAGGCAAGCGTGTTGCCTGGATTACTTGCTGTTGGTCAGCGTGCTGTAGCTGGTCATCAGGTTGCGGTAATCCGGAATATGGTTGGAGAACAGCGTGCCCAACCCTTCGATGTCGTTGCGCCAGTCGCGGTGCAGTTCACAGGCCAGGCCGAACCAGGTCATCAGTTGTGCGCCCTGAGCAGTCATGCGGCTCCACGCCGATTCGCGGGTCAGCTCGTTGAAGGTGCCGGATGCGTCGGTAACCACGAACACATCGAAGCCTTCGGCCAGCGCCGAGAGGGCCGGGAACGCTACGCACACCTCCGTCACCACACCGGCGATGATCAGTTGTTTCTTGCCGGTGGCCTTGATCGCCTTGACGAAATCCTCGTTGTCCCAGGCGTTGATCTGGCCAGGGCGGGCGATGTACGGCGCGTCCGGGAACTGGGCCTTGAGCTCGGGCACCAGCGGACCATTGGGACCGGTCTCGAAACTGGTGGTAAGGATGGTCGGCAACTTGAAGTACTTGGCCAGGTCGGCCAGGGCCAGCACGTTGTTCTTGAAACGGTCCGGATCGATGTCGCGTACCAGTGACAGCAGGCCGGTCTGATGATCCACCAGCAGCACGGCGGCGTTGTCCTTGTCGAGACGCTTGTAGGAAGTGGTCATTGCAGTAGTCCTCGTGTGTTATCGATGCCGAGTGAATCCCGGCGTGGGGTAACCGTTTAGCGCCGGGAGTCCAGCACTTCGTGTTCGTTCGCCACTTGCTGGGCCTTGAGGTAGCTCTCGATCAGCAATTGATAATGCGGCTGGCGCGCAGTTGGTGCACGTCCATGTCCTTGACGATCTGGAACAGTCCGCTCTGGTGGTCTATCAGCAACATGGCGGCGTCGTTGGGGTCGATGGTGGGTTTCTGGCCATCGAAGTTGGCAGCATTGACGGTATTCATAGGCGTTTCCTCTTTCTTGCAGGCAACAGCCATCCCTGGCCTCGGACCGGCCTACGCATCCTGTGTAGAGCGGGTTGTTGAAACGAAGCGGGTTAAGCGTGCATCCGGCCGAAGCGACCGGACTGGAAGTCGGCGAAGGCCTGGTGGATTTCCTGCTCGGTGTTCATCACGAACGGCCCGTGACCGACGATCGGTTCATCGATCGGCTCGCCGCTGAGCAACAGCACCACCGCGTCTTCGCTGGCTTCGAGGGTCAGCTGATCGCCTTTGCGATCGAACAGGGCCAATTGCCCCTGGCGCACAGACTCCAGGCCATTGACCTGAACCGTGCCGCGCAAAACCACCAGTGCGGTGTTGCGTCCTTCATGCAGATCCAGGGTGAGCAACTTGCCGGCATTCAAACGAATGTCCCACAGGTCGACCGGGGTGAAGGTGCGCGCCGGGCCCTGGCGGCCGGCGAACTCACCGGCGATCAGGCGCAGGCTGCCGGCGTTGTCGTGCAAGGCGATGCTCGGGATGTCCTGGTCGAGGATCGTCTGGTAGCCGGGGTCGGCCATCTTGTCCCTGGCCGGCAGGTTGACCCACAGCTGCACCATCTCCAGGGTGCCACCGCTTTTGGCGAATCCTTCGGAGTGGAATTCTTCATGCAGGATGCCCGAGGCGGCGGTCATCCATTGCACGTCACCGGGGCCGATCTTGCCGCCACTGCCGGTGGAGTCCCGGTGCTCCAGTTCGCCTTTGTAAACGATAGTCACGGTTTCGAAGCCACGATGCGGATGCTGACCAACGCCACGTCGTTCGGTGGTCGGGGTGAATTCAGCGGGGCCGGCATGATCCAGCATCAGGAACGGGCTGATGTGTTTGCCCAGGTTGTCGTAGGAAAACAGCGTGCGAACCGGAAAACCGTCGCCGACCCAATGGGTCCGTGGACTGGTGTAGATACCGATGATGTTTTTCATGGTGTCTCCTGGTGAGGTGAGTGAAGCCATGGACAAAGCTTAAAACCGTGACCTTTGCTGCGCTAGACTGCAAAAATCAGCTTTAGCGTTCTATTTGGAGAACGATGGTGGAAGACCTCAACACCCTCTACTACTTCACCCAGGTGGTGGAACATCACGGTTTCGCCGCGGCCGGGCGGGCACTGGACATGCCCAAGTCCAAGCTCAGCCGACGCATCGCCGAACTCGAGGAGCGACTGGGTGTGCGCCTGCTGCACCGCACCAGCCGGCATTGCTCTTTGACGGAAATCGGCCAGGCCTACTACCAGCGCTGCCTGGCCATGCGGGTAGAGGCGGAAAGTGCCGCCGAACTGATCGAGCGCAATCGCTCCGAGCCTCAAGGCCTGGTGCGTGTCAGTTGCCCGACGGCGCTGCTCAACTCCTGGGTCGGGCCGATGCTGACCCGCTACATGCTCAAGTATCCGCTGGTGGAGTTGTTCATCGAGAGCACCAATCGCCGGGTCGACCTGATTCACGAAGGCTTCGATATTGCGTTGCGGGTACGCTTTCCGCCGCTGGAAAACACCGACATGGTGATGAAGGTACTGGGCAACAGCACCCAGAGCGTGGTCGGCAGCCCGACCTTTTTGTCGCACCTGTCGACACCGGCCTCCCCCGCCGACCTCAGCGGCTTGCCGAGCCTGCACTGGGGCGCGGCGCAGCGCGAATATCAGTGGGAACTGTTCGGCGCCGATGGCAGCACGGCGATGATTCGCCATGCACCGAGAATGGTCACCGATGACCTGTTGGCGTTACGCCATGCGGCGGTCGCCGGGATCGGCATCGTGCACCTGCCCAGCGTGGTGGTGCGCGACGAAATTGCCGCCGGGCAATTGGTGGAGCTGGTACCGGGTTGGGCGCCGAAAAGCGGTGTCATCCATGCGATCTTCCCTTCACGTCGGGGGTTGCTGCCATCGGTGCGCACGTTGATCGACTTTCTCGGGGAAGAATTCAGCCGCAGTGATATTGCTTAGGGGCCGGGGTAAGGCTTTGGACCGAGTCGCCGCCATCGCGAGCAAGCCCGCTCCCACATTTGGAATGCATTGCCCCTGTGGGAGCGGGCTTGCTCGCGAAGGCGGCGGATCAGACACCATTACCCAACCGGACTGCCGATGATTCATGATTTGCGGTAAACATTGCTTTGCCGCTCCAGCGGTTTTTCTCACGGATGCAGGCGCGGATACTGCCGCCCATTCCCACTGCAACCACTGGAGTCATCAATGTCCATTCCCGCCTTCGGCCTGGGTACGTTTCGCTTGCAAGGCCAGGTGGTCATCGATTCGGTGAGCACCGGCCTGGCGCTCGGCTACCGGGTGATCGATACCGCGCAAATCTACGAGAACGAAGCCGACGTCGGCGAGGCTATCGCAGCCAGCGGCATCGCCCGTGAAGAACTGTTCATCACCAGCAAGATCTGGGTCGCCAACCTGGCCGGTGATCGCCTGATCGACAGCCTGAAGGAAAGCCTGCGCAAACTGCAGACCGATTACCTGGACCTGACCCTGATCCACTGGCCGTCGCCGGAAGACCAGGTGCCGGTCGAAGCGTTCATGGGCGCCCTGCTCGAAGCCAAGCGCCTGGGCCTGACCCGCCAGATCGGCGTGTCCAACTTCACCATCGACCTGATGCAGCAAGCGATAGCGGCCATCGGTGCCGAGCACATCGCGACCAACCAGATCGAACTGCACCCGTACCTGCAAAACCGCAACGTCGTCGCGTTCGCGCAGAGCCAGGGCATCGGCATCACGTCTTACATGACCCTGGCTTACGGTGAAGTCCTCAACGACCCGCTCATCCAGCAGATCGCCGAACGCCTGCAAGCAACCCCGGCTCAGGTCACCCTGGCCTGGGCCATGCAATCGGGTTACGCCGTGATCCCCTCTTCCACACGCCGGGCCAACCTGGAAAGCAACTTGAAGGCGCGCGAGCTGACCTTGAGCGAGGCCGACATGGCGTTGATCGCAACGCTGGATCGCGGCCATCGCTTGACCAGCCCCAAAGGCATCGCGCCGATCTGGGATTGAGCCTCAATCCTGCTCGATACTCTGGTCCAGGCGGGTCATGGCTTGCTGCAACTGGTCGACGGCGGCGTCGACCAGTACCGCACGGCCGTCATGGCACGCCCGCTCCAGTCGTTCGCAACACGCGACCAGGCCAAGCGCTCGCACCATCAGCGCCCCGCCCTTGATCCGGTGTGCCAGTTCAAGCAATCCGGGACGATTGCCGCCAGCGTGCAAGGCCAGTAAATGTACGCGGTCCTCGCGATTGCTCTGCGCCAGATCGTGCATCAGTTGATCGAACAGCTCACGGTCCGAATCCGCATAGCGCTCCAGCCCACTCAAATCGAATTCGGCGAAACCACGGTCGGCAGGTGCCGCTGGTGTTGCGCTGGAAAACCGCTGGGCCAACCACGCCTGTAAATCCACCAGGCGAATCGGCTTGAACAGGCAATCATCCATGCCCGCGGCCTGACACCGAGCCCTCTCCTCGGGCTGCGCATTGGCGGTAAAGCCCAGTATCAGCGTTGACGACAGCCCCTGCACCCGCTCCTGCTCACGTATCGCGCCCGCCAGTTCATAACCACTGAGCAGCGGCATGTTGCAGTCGGTGATGATCAGGTCGAACCCGTCGGTGCGCCACTGTTCAAGCCCCTGGGCACCGTCTTCGGCCAGCACCACGCGATGGCCCAGGTAGCTCAACTGCCGCGAGAGCAACAGGCGATTGGCCGGATAATCGTCGACCACCAGAATCGACAACGCCCGGGTCGTGAGCTGCGCCGGATCCCGGGGCATCTCCCCTGCGGGTAACGCTTGCAGGGCGGGCAGCAGCAGGCTGATGTCCACCCGCGTGCCGCGCCCGAGTTCACTGTCGAGTTGCAACTGGCCGCCCATGGTTTCGCACAGGGTACGACTGATCACCAGGCCCAGGCCGGAACCTTGCCGGGCGCTCTGCTGGCTGTTGCCCGCCTGCACGAAAGGGCTGAACAGGCGTTGCTGGTCGAAAGCGCTGATACCGATGCCACTGTCCTCGATCTGCACGCTGACGGCGAGATGCGCCGGGGCTTGAGGTTGCGCCCGCAGTGTCAGGCTCACCCGGCCTTCACGGGTGAACTTGATCGCATTGCTCAGCAGATTGGACAGCACTTGTTTGAAGCGTGTGGGATCGAGCATCACGTCACGGTCACTGTGTTCGTCGAGTTCGACCCGCCACTGCAGATTCTTCTGCTTCGCCAGCCCTTCGAAAACCCGGCAGACGGACGTCACCAGCGCGTGCAGGTTGACCCGTTCCGGCGCCAGCGACAAATGCCCGGATTCGATGCGGGCGACGTCCAGAATGTCGCCGATCAGATCGAGCAATTGCTGCCCGGCGTCGGACGCTACCTCGATGGCGGCGCGGTCGGTCACGCCTTCATCGGCCCGTTTCAACGCCAGTTCGAGCATGCCGATCAAGGCGTTCATCGGTGTACGGATTTCGTGGCTCATGGTGGCCAGGAACGTGGTCTTGGCGCGGTTGGCGTCGTCCGCCGCGTCCTTGGCTTCCTGCAATTGCCCGAGCAATTGCTGGCGCTGGCGAATCTGCCGCCGCTGCCAGACGATCCCGGCCAAGGCGAGCAACAGCAAGGCACCCGCCACCGCAAACGCCTGCACGATTGCCTGCCGGTGTCGCAGCCAGTAGCTCTGCTCGACCATCGAGTCATAGCGCCAGGGTTGGGTCAGCTCGTCGATTTCTTCGGGAGGAATGCTCAACAGCGCCTTGTCCAGAATCGAATGCAGTTCGCTGGCCTCACGACTGGTTGCCAGGGTGCTTCGCGCAGGGTCGGTGCCCACGGTGCTGGTCACTTGCAGGCGATCGCGGTACTGCCGGGAAATCAGGTAACGGGCGCTGATCAACGAATTGATGCTGCCCTGGGCCTTGCCCTGGGCAACCATTTCCATGGCGTCCGTGGACAATGGCGCATCCACCAGCCGGATCAGCGGGTAATGCTGGCGAATGTACTCGCCGGCGATGTTGCCCTGGGTCAGCGCCAGGTTTTTTCCCGCCATGTCATCCAGCGTCCTGGGGCTGTCCGTGGTTGCACGAGTCACCAGCACCGATGGGCTGCTCAGAAACGAGCGGGTGAACAGCAGTTCATCTTCACGCTGGGAGCTGAGGCCGATACCGGCCAGCACATCGATCTGCCCGCTGGTGACGCCGCTCATCATCTCGGCTATCGACTTCATGCCCCGGATGTCGAATTGCAGCCCGGTACGCGAACTGATTTTCGTCAGCACATCGACGCCAATCCCGCGAAACTTGCCTTCGCTGTCGATGAATGTAATGGGCGGAATATTTTCGTTGATCGCGACCTTTACCCGTGGGTGGCGTTCGAGCCAGCGCTGTTCGGCCACGCTCAATTGCAATGACTGGGTGCCCGGGATAGAGACCCCGTTTGCCCCCCAACGACGCAGGATATTCATTTGTTCATTGGTGGTGATGGCCGCCAGCGCCTTGTTGACGATGCGCAATAACGCAACGTTGTCGCGGGTCATCGCAAAGGCAAATCGCCCGGACTCCATGGGCGAGAAGTCCGTCAACTGCACGTTGTTCAGGTAGTTCCTGCTGATCAGGTAATGGGCATTGATCGCATCGCCCAGATAGACATCGGCCTGACCGAATGCCACCGCGCCCATCGCTGCCAGTGTCGAGGGAAACAGCTGGACCTGCGCCCTGGAATAGAACTGTTGCACGCTGTATTCGGGCAAGTAGTGATACAGCATCACCAGCCGCTTGCCGGCCAGTGTCGGGTCAAGCACCGGGGGAAAATCGGTACGCGTGACCAGCACCGGCTGATCCACGGCGTAGGCGCTGGACATCTGCAACTGCGGATCTTCGGCTTCAAATCGATTGGCCGTTCCCAGCAGGTCGGCCTGCCCTTCCTTGATGGCCTGCACCGCGTCAGCCCGCGACGGATAACGTTGAACCACAATGACGACGTTCAACATCTGTTCGAGCAACCCGGCGTAATCGGCTGTCACGCCTTCGAACACTTTGCCCGCCGTATTGAACTCGAAGGGAGGATAGTCCGGCGCCGAGACAGCCAGCACCAATCGACCCTTCTGCTGTAGCCAGCGCGACTCGGTTTCCGACAACCTGGCGCTCATGCCTTCGATGCTCGAACGTCCCAACAAGGTCAGCGGCTGCTGGGCACAGACCGTCGATGTCCATAGAAGAAGGCCAATCAGCACCCCACCCGCCAGTCGCCGGAGTGCGTTCATTCAGATCAGATGATTGCGCAGGGCGAAATCCCTCAAGTGCACCGACGAGTTCACGTTGAGCTTGAGGGTGAGTCGGGTCTTGTAGGTACTGACAGTCTTGTAGCTCAGGTGCATGGTCTCGGCGATTTCCAGGTTTTTCGAGCCCCGGGCCAGGTACTGCAGAATGGTCAACTCACGATTGGAAAGCTTGTCGATCAACTGCTTTTCACTGCGTTGCAAATCCCCCATCGACACGGAACTCGAGGGGATCTGGGCGAAATAGGTATAGCCGGACATCACAGAGTTCACCGCGGCCTTCAAGTCGTCCAGGTCCTTGCTCTTGGAAACATAGGCAACGGCCCCGGCCCGCATGCAGCGATCCTGATAAAACTGGGCCTCCAGCGAGGTGAACACCACCACGCGACATCGTGTGTTTTCCGCCTTGATACGGTCCATCACCTCAAGCCCCGCCACGCCCGGAAGGCCCAGGTCAAGCAACATGACATCCGGTTGATGCTCCCGGATCAACGACAACACCTCATCGCCACGGGAGGCCTCGTAAATCCGCTTGAATCCTTCACCCTTGAGTACGAGTTTGATCATGGAGCGAACCACCGGATGATCTTCCACAATCAGTGCTGACTTCATGACAACTCCCGTGCAAAACAACACGATCGGGCAAAAAAAGCCCACCAGGCAACGCAGCGGTTGGGCACAACGCTGCGCATAGACTCTTGCATGGAAGGCTGAAAAGGACTACCTGACAGAAATGACAGTTCCGACGAACGGTCGCCGATGATCGACGGCGCTCATCAACTGCGTGATTGACGCCAGGTCAGGCAGAGCGACCTGGCTGACCTGGACTTTGCCCCCAGCTGGCGGCAAAGGCGCCTGCTGTTCATTGAAGATGAACCCGTGATGAACCTGCGAGTTGTCGGCAAGAAAACTGAACAGGTCCAGCGCTCCGTTGGCCATCGCCCCATTGATGAGCACCAGGTCCAGAGGCTCGCAACCGTACTCCACCAGTGGCAGGAGTTCTTCGAGGCTCTGCACCGGCGCCACCCGAAAGTAGCCGAGCTGGTTGAGCAGCCGCTCGATCCGCAGGCGATTGAAGTGCTGCGCATCGGCAATCAGGATGCGCAAGGATTTGTTCGGCAAGGTGACCTCCAAAAGGATGTCGGTTTCAAGAGGTCGCACAGCCTACGGAAGACGTTCTTAGGTTTATGTAGGAATATTCCTAAATCTATGTGGGTTAGTCTGACTATTGCCAGGGAAGCCCTGGCCTTTACTCCGTGGTACTCGGACTCCAGAACGCCTGCACCACCAGGGTCGACATCGAAATCCGCGCCACCAGCGCATCCAGTTCATCACCATCGACCGAGGTGGTCGCCAGGGTGGCTTCGATTTCAATTTCATCCGTGCCGAAGGCATGCACATCGACATCGCTGGCCGGATAGTTGCTGCGCTCCAGCTCGGCTTCGAGCAGGGCCAGCACGGTTTTTTGCTGCGTACGCCGGGCGATGACATAGACGATGTTGGTGACTTCCGTCGAAATCACATCCAGCGGCTGACGGTTGATGTTGTTGACGATCGGCCGCAGCAAGGTGTTGGCCGCGAGTACGAATAGCGTGCCGAGCAACGCTTCGGCCAGCAGGTCGGCACCGGCACAGGCACCGACTGCCGCCGAGGTCCAGAGGGTCGCGGCGGTGTTGAGGCCGCGCACGTTGCCCTCCTCGCGCATGATCACCCCGGCACCGAGAAAGCCGATACCGGACACCACATACGCCACGACCCGCACGGCACCTTCAGCCCCGCCGAGACGGTTGGCCATGTCGACGAAAATCGCCGCGCCCACCGCTACCAGCACGTTGGTGCGCAGGCCGGCGGTGCGCTGCCGGTACTGGCGCTCGAAACCGATCAGGCCACCGAGGATGAAGGCCGCGCTGAGGCTGACCAGGGTGTCGAGCAGTGACGTCAGGTTGAGGTTATTGATGGCTTGCATAAAAATTCCTTGAAAAACCCACAATCCCCTTGTGGGAGCGGGCTTGCTCGCGAAAGCGGTGGGTCAGTCGATGATGATGGTGACTGATGCATCGCATTCGTCGGAACGCCGCCCGGACCAAGCCCGCTCCCACAAGGGCATTGTTGTACTGTGGCTTTATTGCCAGCCAAACCGCCGGATGTAGAACCCTTTCACCGCCTGGGTCAGCGCCATGTACGCCAGCAGGATCACCGGCAGGAACACGAAGTACAGCGACGGCAATGCCTGCAGCTTGAAGTAATGCGCCAGCGGTCCCATCGGCAGGAATATCCCCACGGCCATGATCAGCCCGGTCATCACCAGCAACGGCATGGCCGCGCGGCTCTGCAGGAACGGGATCTTCGGCGTGCGGATCATGTGCACGATCAGTGTCTGGGTCAGCAGCCCGACCACGAACCAGCCCGACTGGAACAGGGTCTGGTGATCCGGGGTATTGGCATCGAACACGTACCACATCAAGGCGAACGTCGTGATGTCGAAGATCGAACTGATCGGCCCGAAAAACAGCATGAAGCGCCCGACATCCGCCGGCTGCCAGCGCTGCGGTTGCTTGAGCATTTCGTCATCGACGTTATCGAACGGGATGGCGATCTGCGAAATGTCATAGAGCAGGTTCTGCACCAGCAGGTGCATCGGCAGCATCGGCAGGAACGGAATGAACGCACTGGCCACCAGCACCGAGAACACATTGCCGAAGTTCGAACTGGCGGTCATCTTGATGTACTTGAGCATGTTGGCGAAGGTCCGGCGGCCTTCCAGCACGCCCTCCTCCAGCACCATCAGGCTTTTTTCCAGGAGGATGATGTCGGCCGCTTCCTTGGCGATGTCCACGGCGCTGTCCACGGAAATGCCGATGTCGGCGGTGCGCAGGGCCGGGGCATCGTTGATGCCGTCGCCCATGAAACCGACCACATGGCCGTTGCCCTTGAGCAGACGGACAATGCGTTCCTTGTGCGAAGGCGTCAGTTTGGCGAAGACATTGGTGGTTTCCACGGCTTTCGCCAGCTCGGCATCGGTCATGCGCTCGATGTCGTTGCCCATCAGCAGGCCCTGTTGTTCCAGGCCGACTTCGCGGCAGATCTTCGCCGTCACCAGTTCGTTGTCGCCGGTCAGCACTTTCACTGCCACGCCGTGGGCAGCCAGCGCCTTGAGCGCCGGGGCAGTGCTTTCCTTGGGCGGGTCGAGAAACGCCACGTAGCCGATCAGCGTCAGTGCCTGCTCATCGGCCAGGCTGTAGGTGTCGCGTCCTTCGCTCATCGGCCGTGCCGCTACCGCCACCACACGCAAGCCCTCGGCGTTGAACATGGCCGTGACCTGGCGAATGCGCGCCAGCAATGCTTCGGTCAAGGCTTCATCGACTTCACCGTGACGCACCCGCGAGCAGACCGCCAGCACCTCTTCCACCGCGCCCTTGCAGATCAGCAGGTGCGGTTGATCGCGCTCGGCAACCACCACCGACATGCGCCGCCGGGTGAAGTCGAACGGAATCTCGTCGACCTTGCGAAACGCCGTGCCGACTTTCAATTCGCGATGGATTTCGACGTGTTCGAGTACCGCCACATCCAGCAGGTTTTTCAGGCCGGTCTGGTAGTAGCTGTTGAGGTAGGCCATTTCCAGCACGTCATCGGAGTCGTTGCCCCAGACATCGACGTTGCGCGCCAGGAAGATCTTGTCCTGGGTCAGGGTGCCGGTCTTGTCGGTGCACAACACGTCCATGGCGCCGAAGTTCTGGATGGCGTCGAGGCGTTTGACGATGACTTTTTTGCGCGACAGGAATACTGCGCCCTTGGCCAGGGTCGAGGTGACGATCATCGGCAGCATTTCCGGGGTCAGGCCCACGGCAATCGACAGCGCGAACAGCAGCGCTTCGGTCCAGTCGCCCTTGGTGAAACCGTTGATGAACAACACCAGCGGCGCCATCACGAACATGAAGCGGATCAACAGCCAGCTGACTTTGTTGACCCCGGTCTGGAACGAGGTCGGCGCCCGGTCAGTGGCGCCGACCCGCTGGGCCAGGGCGCCGAAATAGGTGCTGTTACCGGTGGTGAGAATCACCGCCATGGCCGTGCCGGACACCACGTTGGTGCCCATGAACAGGATGTTGTCCAGGTCCAGGGGGTTGAACGTGTTGCGGTCCTGCTGACGGGGAAATTTTTCCACCGGCATCGATTCACCGGTCATCGCCGCCTGGCTGACGAACAGGTCCTTGGCGCTGAGCACCCGGCAATCGGCCGGAATCATGTCACCGGCCGACAACACGATCAGGTCGCCCGGCACCAGTTGCTTGATCGGCAATTCGATACGCTGCGCGCTCAGGTCCTCAAGGTCCCGGCGCATCACCGTGGCAGTGTTGCTGACCATGGCCTTGAGGGCATCGGCGGCCTGGTTGGACTTGGTTTCCTGCCAGAAGCGCAGCAAGGTCGAGAGCACCACCATGGAGAAAATCACGATGGCGGCTTTCATGTCTTCGGTCAGCCACGAGATGACCGCCAACAGCGTCAGCAGCAGGTTGAACGGGTTTTTGTAGCAGTGCCACAGGTGCGTCCACCAGGGCAGCGGTTGTTCGTGCTCGACTTCATTGAGGCCGAATTGCTCGCGCAGGGCATCGGCTTCAAGTTCGCTCAGGCCGTCGGTGTGACTGCCCAGCTTGTTGAGCAATTGACCCGTATCGCTACCGGCGGCGGCCACCAGGGTTTGCGCCAGGGTCGGCGGGACTTCACGGCTGACCGTGGTGTCGGTGAAGGTTTCCAGCAACGCCAGGCGACGGAAGTGCCGGGCGATATGGCGGTTACGCAGGAAACCCGCGAAGAATTCCTTGAGGGTAAGTTTCATGGCTGGTGCCCCTTTGGTCAGCCGGGAAACCGTCGAGCAGGCAAGTCCATACCTGTGCCGCCGGAACAACCGGCAAAGCAAGGCCTGGCGCGCCGGTCACGAATGACAGGCGTGTCGATAGGGCGGCGGCCACGACAAAAAAAGTCGAAACCACGCTCTGTTCAGCGTCGATGAGAGGGACGTCGGGACACGGCCGGGAATGGCCGTGATCAGGATGCCGCTGCTCGCTTTTCGGCGAGACAACGGCACAGGAGACTGCGCGTTATCTTGCCGAGAAAATGCCGGTTACCGAGACCGGCCGACAACTGTCACTCGAACAAGTACCCACTGTGGGTCTCCGTAATGGATGAAAACGCGCGAAGCTTACGCCCCGATGTTTGGAGAGTAAACCCGTTACAAAATCTTGCCGGGGGAAATGCTGGGTTCTTCAGGAAGGGTTCAGGATTCTGGATTTGCTGTGTTGCTTCTGGCCTCTTCGCGAGCAGGCTCGCTCCCACAATGGACCTGTTTTTACATTGCCGGTGTGGGAGCGAGCCTGCTCGCGAAGACGCCTTTACTGACTCAACTGGCCATGGCCAACAACAGATCCACCACCGACCGCCCATGCTCGTACAGCGAGGCGGCAATCTCATCGGCGCGAATCGGCAGGACCGACAACAAGGAGTCGCTCAAGCCGTGGCTGGCCTGTTTGATGAATCCGGGGATCACTGGCCTTCCCACTGGCGCATCCGCACACGGCAATGCTTCATGGCATTGACGATGTGCTTTTCCACCAGTGCACGGGAAATGCCCAGTTGCTCGGCGATCTGCGGATGGGACAGGCCCTCGATCTTGCGCAACAGGAAACTCTCGCGGCACAGCCGTGGCAACTCCGCCAAGGCCCGCTGGAGCATGTCCAGGCGCTGGCCGTGATCGAGGACCTTGTGCGGCGAGGGCGTGAAGTAGCGTTCTTCGCTGTCGAGCACCTCCAGCGGCTCGGCACGACGCAAGGCGTTGCGCCGGTGGTCATCGATGACCAGGTTCAATGCGGTGCGATAAAGGAAGGCACGGGGCTGCTCGATCGGCGCATCGCTGGTCCGTTCCAGCACGCGCAGATAAGCGTCATGAACCACATCTTCGGCCACCTGGCGGTTGCCCAGCCTGGCGTTGAGGAAACACACCAGCTCGCGATAGTAGTTTTCCAACATGACTCCCGTCCGCACGGGGGTGCGGTTTCATTCCTTGAGCCCTTTGTACGACCGCTGAAACAAGCAGTGGCACGATAGTGGCAGTTCGAGTCGCGTAATTTATAGTAATTCTCATATAGATTTAAAGTACTGCTTCAACTTGCCCGGCATTTAGTCACGAACCCCGTGCAGGAGCGAGCTCGCTCGCGATGGACGTCAACGAGCGCGCAACGGTCTGACGTTGAGTGCCGCGCGCAAATCATTGTTTTTTGAAGTTTGTTTTCCGGTTTAGCCAAAGTGGTGCGTCTAATAATAATTATCATTAACTAAAACTGCACACACCATTCCGGAGCGATTCGAGCAATGCAAAGCCCTACCCTGTCCCGCGCGCCGCTGGCACTCGCCATCGAACGGCAAAAGAGGTTCCGCACGGTTGTGCCGGGCGCGCTGTTGACCCTGTTGTTGCTGGGAACCTCCCAGGTCGAGGCGGCTCCGGTGAACGTCAATGTGCCGTCCCAGTCGCTGGCCAGTGCATTGCGCCAACTGGGCCAGCAGACCAACCTGCAGATTCTCTACAGCCAGGACATGGTCAACGGCATCAAGTCCACGGCGGTGTCCGGCAGCATGGAAGCGGAACAGGCACTGAAAACCTTGCTGCTGGGGAGCGGCATCCATTTTCAGTTGAATGGCAACACCGTGTCGCTGGTGCCATCGGCCGGTGACTCCAGTGCATTGCAGCTGGGTGCGACGGCCATTACCGGCCTGGCGCTGGGGCCGACCACCGAAGGCTCGCACTCCTATACCACCAATGAAGTCACCATCGGCAAGGGCAACATCAAGCTCAAGGACATCCCGCAGTCGGTGTCCGTCGTCACGCGCCAGCGCATGGACGACCAGAATCTGAACAGCCTGCAGGACGCCATGCGCCAGGTCACCGGCGTGACCATCAAGACCTACAACTCCGGCTCCAGCCTCAACGACATCTACATGCGCGGCTTCCTCGTTGACCAGGTGCAGGTCGACGGCGTCTCGCAGCCGACCGGCCAGGGCGACATGGCCACCAGTTTCGACCTGGCGATGTACGACCGCATCGAAGTGCTGCGTGGCCCGGCGGGCCTGTACCAGGGCGCTGGCGAACCCGGCGGCACGATCAACGTGGTGCGCAAGCGCGCCCTGAGCAAATTCGCCCTCGGCGGTGAACTGGCCGCCGGCACTTATGATCGCTACCGTTCTTCGGTGGACGTCACCGGCCCGTTGAACGACGAGGGCAACGTGCGCGGTCGCTTCATCACCGCCTACGAGAACAACAAGTCCTTCGTCGACTACGCGAAGAATGAACGCCCGATGGTCTACGGTCGCCTGGAATTCGACCTCGACCCGGTCACCACCCTGTCGGTCGGCGGCGCCTACCAGAAGAACAACTCCACCCCGGCGTTCGGTTTGCCGGCCTACGCCGACGGCTCGTTGCTCGACATTACCCGCTCGACCTTCGTCGATGCCAAGTGGAACACCCTCAACGAAAAAGTCTGGGAAACCTTCGCCGAACTCGACCACGAGCTGGACAACGGCGGCCAGTTCAAGACCACCCTGACCTACCGTGACGCCGAAACCCCGGAGCGTAACTTCACCTGGGCCGACGGCACGGTCGACCCGGCCACCGGTGACAGCTGGGCCGTGGCCTACGACTACTACACCCACATCAAGACCATCGGTGTCGACAGCTTCGTGACCACGCCGTTCGAGTTCGCCAATCGCCGGCACGAGTTCACCCTGGGCGCCGAGTACCAGCACCTGGACAAGGATTTCACCTACGGCGGCGGCGAGTACTTCCCGATCAACGTGTTCGATCCGGGCAGCATCGACATTCCCCGCAATGACTATGCGCACGTCAACGGCAACTGGTCCAAGTACGATCAGTACGGCGTCTACACCCGCGCCAGGTTCAACGTCACCGACTGGCTTGATGTCCTCGGCGGCAGCCGCGTGACCTGGTACGAAAGCGACGCGAAGAACGCCAACGCCTTCTTCAACAACTTCGGCCAGGCCCACACCAGCATCAACCGCAAGGTCATACCGTACGGCGCTGTCATCGGCAAGATCACCCCGCAACTGTCGACCTACTTCAGCTACACCAGCGTGTTCAAACCGCAGAGCGAAATCGGCACGGACGGCGAGCCGGTCGGCCCGCGTGAAGGCAAGCAGTACGAGATCGGCCTCAAGCGCGAATTCTACGAAGGCCGCCTGAACGCCAGCATCGCCGCCTTCCGCATCTACGATGAAAACCGCGCCGAGTACGACAACAACTCCGGTGCCTACATGACCGAAGGCAAGGCACGCAGTGAAGGTTGGGAAACCGAGCTGAGCGGCAACCTGAGCGATAACTGGAGCATCGTCACCGGTTACGCCTACACCTCCACCCAGTTCCTGGACGGCGACCAGGCCACCAAAGGCAAGACCTTCAGCACGATCACGCCCAAGCACAACTACAACCTGTGGACCAGGTACGAGTTCACTGACGGCCCGCTCAAGGACTTCAGCGTCGGCGGTGGCGTGCGCGTGGTCAGCGACACCTACTACCAGCGTGACGTGAAGTTCCAGCAAGGCGGCTATGCCGTCACCACGGCCCAGGTCGGCTACAGGTTCAACGAAAACCTGTCGTCGACACTGACCGCCAACAACCTGTTCGACCGCAAGTACTACGACCGCGTCGATGCCTCCTGGGGCACCAACTTCTACGGTGACCCGCGCACCGTGACCCTGAGCCTGCGCGCGCAGTACTGATGACTTGCTGCTTCCACTCGCAATGGCCGTTAACGATAACGCGTGTTTCCTGGTTGAACGCTGCGCCTGTGAGTCCATCGCGAGCGGGCTCGCTCCTACAGTGGACCGGTTCCGTTTTCTGCTTGCGCGGCGGCCCTGATGGCTGACTGCTTCCACCTGTAGGAGCGAGCCTGCTCGCGATGGTCGTCAACGATTACGCGTATTTGCTGGTTAAACGCGGCGCTCTCGAGTCCATCGCGAGCGGGCTCGCTCCTACAGTGGACCGGTTCCGTTTTCTGCTTGCGCGGCGGCCCTGATGGCTGACTGCTTCCACCTGTAGGAGCGAGCCTGCTCGCGATGGTCGTCAACGATTACGCGTATTTACTGGTTAAACGCGGCGCTCTCGAGTCCATCGCGAGCGGGCTCGCTCCTACAGTGGTCCGGTTTTGTTTTCTGCTTGCGCGGCGGCCCTGAGTTGCCCGGTATCGGCGCGGACAAAGATGGAGTCCCCTATAGCGGTCAGGACATCCCCGGCGAACACCTCACAGATGACCCGGCTTTTACGCCCGACTTCGCCCTCGACTTTTGCACGCAGCGTCAGGCGCACCCCCATCGGGGTGGGCTTGATGAACTTGATGCCCAGGTTACCGGTGACACAGGTGACGTGGGGCAGGCTCCCCACCTCGCGCTGTTCTGCCCGGTAGTGATAAGCCATCGCCGCCCAGTTGGAGTGGCAATCGACCAGCATCGCGATCAAACCGCCGTAGACCAGGTCCGGCCAGCCGCAATACTTGTCGTCGGGCATATGCTCCGCCATGACATGCACCCCGTCTTCATGCCAGTAGCTCTTGATGTGCAGCCCGTGCGGATTCTGGCTGCCGCAGCCATAACAAACGCCTTCGGGCGCGGCGATGTCTTGAAGCGAAGTATTCTGCGTGGTCATAGCGTGTCCATCCTTTATACCCGGGGCGAATCGTCGTGGTTCAAAGCGGCCGATCAATAAAGTGGAGATGCATTCGCCTTTTCCAGTAGGAGCGAGGAGCGGACAGTATCGGGCCGATGCCGATAATACATAGCCGATACAGGCTGCAGAAGATCTTCCCGGCAGCACCTGTTCAAGCGCCCTGCAGGTATGCCAGCGAGCGGAACGCGTGGGCCATCTCGCAAGCTCCACGGGTTGCAACGTTAGCCACTGCGGCAGCTTGCGACGGTACTGCAGTTGAACTAGATTTTTGACTCACACAACCACACGTCTGGCGTTCACTACGAAGTCTGGTCCGCAGTCATGTCCAGTAGCGAAGACATAATGGAGTCTTGCTATGGAAGAGTTACTGATACTGGTCAGCCCGACAGATCGCCAGACCGGCCATGCCCCAAAAATGCAGGTGCACCGCCAAGGCCTGCGACACCGCGCATTTTCCGTTTTTATTTTCGATCGCAATGGGCGCTTGCTACTGCAACAGCGTGCGCTTGGCAAATACCATTCCGCGGGGCTTTGGACCAACACCTGTTGCGGTCATCCTCGTCCGGGTGAACGAACTGTCGCGGCAGCACAACGGCGATTGCGCGAAGAAATGGGAATGACCTGCAAGCTGATCAAAGTCTCGACGCTGCTTTATCACGAACCCGTTACCGACGATCTGATCGAGCACGAATACGATCATGTATTCGCAGGCATCTGCGACACGGACCCGGTCGCTAACCCCGATGAGGCCCTGAGCTGGCAGTGGCTGGCACTCTCGCAGATTTGCGCGGCCATCGACGCTGCCCCGCAGACGTTCACCACATGGTTTCTGAAGATCTTCGAGATATTCCACTTGAACGGCGTACAGCAATGGCATGACCTTGCATTGAATGCCACGCGGCGAAGCCCGACAGGATCACAATGGCATGTACCTCCACTGCATTGCCCAGCGCCATGTCGGATCGATGAAGCGCTCGCCTCAGAGGTCGATGACCGGCTGATGCGCTGGATTGAAAAAACCGGCATCTTCGCCGGCCAGCAGCAAAAGATTCGCGCCTCGGGTTTCGGGCGCTTCGCCATGTTGTGCCACACGGACACCGACGATCCGGATCGCCTGCTTTTATCCGCTCAATGCATTGCCGCACTGTTCGCCGTGGATGACTACTACTGCGATGACGAAAGCACCGGATCGATACCCGCACTGGTTGGTCCCAGGCTGTCCGTCGCGCTCGCCGCACTCGAGCCCGCGCACTTGATCGAGCCTCATCGTGCGGATCTGGAACTGGCCCTGGCCAGCGACCCCGTGCTGGTCGGCCTGAGCGCGTACATGACACGTGTCACCGAGTTCGCCACGCCTGCCCAGATCGCCAGGGTCCGCCATGAAATCATCGCCATGTTCGTCACGATGACTGCCGAAGCCGCCTGGCGCATCAATGGCATTACCCCGGCCCTCTGGGAGTACCTGGCCCAGCGCCAGATCAATAGTTTCCTGCCTTGCATGTCGTTGATCGACGTCATCGGTGGCTATGAATTGCCGGCCAATGTCTACTCCTCACCCGCCGTGCGGCGAGTCACGACGCTCGCTGCCAGTGCGACGATCATCGCCAATGACCTGTACTCGGCCCCCAAGGAAAGCCGGGCTCAAGTCGGTGACTTCAATCTGCCGTTGCTGTTGGCGAATGAACCGGGCTGTTCGATCAAGCACGCCATGAAGCAAAGCGTCGCTATCCACGATGACGTGATGCGCCTGTATGAAGCTGCCGAACAAGAGGTGCTCGCGGACGCCTCACCGCTGCTCAAGCGTTATCTGGCCGGGGTAAAAAGCTGGGTGGCGGGCAGTCTGGAGTGGCATCGGCACAGTGGTCGCTACCAGACCTGAACTCTGACTGCCCGGCGAGTTGCCGGTACTGGGCTGGATATTGGCCGGTGGGGCAATTGCATCGGACTCAGGCATAAAACGGTTCAACGCTCCACTGTATCTGCTGCAACACTGACCGAAAACCGCTCCCGATAAGCCTGCGGCGTCACGCCCATGGCCCGCAGGAAGCTACGGCGCAGGGTTTCTTCGCTGCCGAAGCCGCATTGCACCGCCACCCGCTTGATTGGCACGCCGGTATCGTTGAGCAGACGCCGCGCGGTTTCGACGCGGATCAGTTCGATGGCCCGGGCCGGGGTCTGGCCGGTGTCGGCGCGGTAGTGGCGCACGAAGCTGCGTTCGCTCATGCCGGCCTGCAAGGCCAGGGTCGGGATGCCAAGATCCTGGGTCAGGTTTTCGCTGATCCAGGCGTGAAGTTCGTCGAAACGGCTGCCTTCCTGTTGCAGTGACAGGGTCACGCTGAATTGCGACTGGCCACCCGGACGCTTGAGAAACACCACCAGTTGCCGGGCGACTTCCAGGGCCATGCTGCGCCCGAGGTCTTCTTCGACCATGGCCAACGCCAGGTCGATGCCGGCCGTGACCCCGGCCGAGGTCCAGACAGGGCCGTCATTGATGAAGATCGGGTTGGGCTCGACGTGCAGTCGCGGGTGCTGCTGCGCCAATTGCTCGCAGCGGGTCCAGTGGGTGACCACGCGCCGGCCATCAAGCCAGCCGCTGGCCGCCAGCAGGAACGCACCGGTGCATACCGAAGAAACCCGCCGGCAGCCACGGGCATGCTCGCGCACCCAGGCGACCAACGGCGCATCTTGCGCCGCTGCGTAAACACCCCAGCCGCCGGCGATGATCAGGGTATCGGTGCCCTCATCCGGCAACGGTTCGGCCAACAGCGCCAACCCCGCCGACGACATCACCGCCCCGCCGCCGCTGGCAATCACGGTCGGTGCGTAGGGCGGCGGCCGGCCTTGCTGACGGGCTATGTCGTTGGCCGACGCGAAAACCTGCAACGGCCCGGTGACGTCGAGTATTTGCACATTGGCGAAAGCGAGCACATGGATGGTTTTCGACATTTGGCGTAATTCGTGGGGAGATTGGCGTATACGCCAAAGCCTACGGGCCTACAGTCAAACCGTCCACCCACTTCACGAGAAAAACACCATGACGTTGCAGATCGGTTTTCTGTTGTTTCCACAGGTTCAGCAACTGGACCTGACCGGCCCTTATGACGTACTGGCCTCTCTACCGGATGTGAAAGTGCATCTGGTCTGGAAAGACCTGATGCCGGTCACCGCCAGCACCGGACTGCTGTTGAAACCGACCACCACTTTTGAAGACTGCCCGGCGCTGGACGTGATCTGCGTGCCCGGCGGCAGTGGCGTCGGGCCGTTGATGGAAGATGACCACACCCTGGGCTTTCTCAAGGCTCAGGCGGCCAACGCCCGATACATCACTTCGGTGTGCACCGGTTCGCTGGTACTGGGCGCGGCGGGATTGCTCAAAGGCAAACGCGCCACCACTCACTGGGCGTATCACCAATTGCTCAAGCCGCTGGGCGCAATCGCGGTGAACGATCGGGTGGTTCGTGACGGCAATCTGTTTACCGGAGGCGGCATTACCGCCGGTATCGACTTCGCCCTGACCCTGGCCGCCGAACTGTTCGACCAGGCCACTGCCGAGCTGGTGCAGTTGCAACTGGAATACGCCCCGGCCCCGCCATTTACCGCTGGCAGCCCCGAAACGGCCCCGGCCAGTGTGCTGGATGAGGCTCGCCAGCGGGCTGCCAGCTCGCTGAAGCTGCGGGCGGAAATCACCGAGCGCGCGGCGGCGAAACTCGACCGCCAGTGAAAAAATGGCGGCGGGAACCCGGTTCCCGCCGCCACGACCTTTCCTGCGCCCACAAAAAAACCCGCCGAAGCGGGTTTTTCCAAGACCATGACGACTCCCTGTCGCAGCGTTCCTTGCATATGGTCGATCATCCATGATCCTGAGCACATCCTGTGCTTCAGTGGGTGAGGCCAGAATACGCATCGGATCCAATTTGTAACAGGCGATATCACTACCATCGCGTGTAAGACATTCGCTATAAGCAACCTTCCGAAAACCCTTAGACGCCTCAGGCTCGGAGGCCGCGGGTTTCGCTCAAACACCCTGATGTTCGTGTGCCTTGGCCAGTAGAAACTGTTCGATATTGCTCATTTGTTCATCCCAGCCGCGACTGTCCATACGGAATGCCTTGAGGCGACGATGCTGGGGAACGTGGTCGAAACCGGACTCGGAGACGTGGAGCAACGTGCCGTTGTCCATATCCTCAAGTTCGAATTTCACCAGTGTGGTGGGCTCCTGGGAGTAATCGAAATCAGGCTCTACCGCATACGGATGCCAGCGAAACGAAAACAGCCGTTCCGGTTCGACCCGTTCCACCAGCACATTCCAGCGCAAATGCTCATAACCGGGATAGGTAATCTGCCCCTGGGTCCACTCGCCTGCCACAAAGCGCTTGCCCTCCAGCGCCACGCCAAACCACTGTCCGAACACTTCGGCATTGGCCAGCACACGCCAGACCTGTGAACGCTTGGCCTTGAGCAGGACTTTCCTTTCAATGCGATCAGATGCTGGGTTCATAAGTCACCTCCTGTACTTGAACAGTAGGTCAGTAAGACCACAAGACCAACCCTTAAGTTGTATCAATCGGGATGTGCAATCAACCATGCCCGAGATATTCGGTTGCATTTGCAGGGATAAGTTCTGGGACATTCATAAAATCAGAACCTCGAAGCTGCTAACGTTCTCCTTCGAAACAGCATCGAAAAGGATAGCGACATGGCTGGCGTAGATGGCTGAATTTTTCACAGCGCTACACTGCACCCCCAAACTTCCCCTGTCACAGCGAGCTTCTGCCATGCACATACGTTTTCTCCTGGCGCTGACGCCTTTGTTGTTCACCTCCCTGGCCGATGCTGCCGTGAACTGCGACAACGCCACCGACCAGTCCACGATGAACCAGTGCGCGGCGCAGCAGCATGCGGCGGCGGACAAGGAGTTGAATGCGCTTTACCAGCAAATCACTGCGCGCCTGAAGGGCAATCCCGACAGCAAGAAGTTGCTGGTGGGGGCCCAGCGGTCGTGGATTGCGTTTCGCGATGCCGAGTGCAAGTTCTCGGCGTCCGGGGTGGAAGGCGGGAGCGTGTATCCGCTGATCTACGGCAATTGCGTGACGGAATTGACCAGGGCGCGGGTGCAGACGCTCAAGACTTACCTGAAGTGTCAGGAGGGGGATCTGGGGTGTCCGGTGCCGGGGGTTTGATTTTGTGGTGTTCTTGAGGGCCTCTTCGCGGGCAAGCCCGCTCCCACAGTGGTTTGTGTGATGCCAAAGATTGCAGCTTCACCACAAAACCTGTGGGGGCGGCGGTGCGACGATTCGACTTGCCCGCGATAGCGTCAGTTCAGACGCCACGATTTACCGGACAAACACCTGCGCCGTGGTAATCGCCATGTCCCCGCCCGGCATCTTGATGCTGCCGATCTGCTTGAGGCTGTCGGCATCGAAGATCGCCACGTCGTTGAACGTCCCGGCCAGGTAGATCTTGCTGCCGTCCTTGTTGAAGGAAATGCAGTAGTAGGAATGATCGAGCGTGGCGGACTGAAGCATTTTCTTCTGCTTGATGTCGTACTTGGCCAGTCGGTTGAGCACGCCAAACATCAGGTTCGGGTCCTTGGGCGAACGCATGCCGCTGAAGTAGATCTCCGTCAAAGGGCCGAAATCGGTGGTTTCGGTCTTGCCGGTCTTCAGGTCGACGCTGAACAGGCCGTACAGGTATTCAGCGGTGGCCGGATCCTGTTTCTTGTCCTTGAACTTCGCCGCGGTGTACAGCAACGAGAAGTCATGCCGGTACGTCTGCTGGTTCCACACGTAGAGCACGTCCGGCGCGCTGTAGTTCGGGCGTTTCCAGTGCCGGCTGGGGATCAGCACGTCGAACTTGCCGGTCTGCACGTTGACCTTGTAGACATCCGCCCCCGCCACGTACAGCGTGCCATCGTCGCCGCTCTGCATGATGGTCAGCTGGCGCGGCGCCGGGAAACTGCGCACGGGCTTGGCGTCCATGCCACCGTCGGTCTTGTACACATCGAGCCGAGGCTGCTGCACTTCATAGTGATCGTTCATCATCAGCGTCGGGTTGGCGACGGTGAACAGTTCCTTGCCGTCGTGGCTGAGGGTGAAGGCGAACATCGACCGCGCTTTCTCCCCCGGCTTCTGGGTGATGCTGGCGTGGAACACCTGCTTGCAGTTGTCCAGTTCGACACCGTAGACATCCGCATAGTGATTGTTCAGCACGTAGGCAGTCTTGCGGTCCGGCGACAGTTGCACGGTGCCGGGGCCGAAGGCGTCAGGCATCTTGCAGGTCTTGAACAGGGTGTCGGTGGCCAGGTCGATCACGTGCAGGTTGTTCGGGTAATTGGTGGTCAACATGTACTCGTGACCATCCTGAAGAGCAGTGTTTTCATCAGCCAGAGCATTGACCGAACAGGTGCTCAGGACGGCGAACGCGGCCAGGCCGCAGGCTTTGATGCTGTGCATGCTGGAATCCTTCTTCTTATCTGATCACTTGTCTTTCGGGAAGACAGTGCCGAGGTTGCGCCAGTTGTCGTTGGAGGCTTGCGCATCCTTGTTCCAGTCCGGGTAGGTGCTCATCATGTCGGGCACCTGGGCCGGCCACCAGCAAGGGTCGGAGCAGCCATACAAGTCAGCTTCCATCGGCTGGCACAGCGACGACACACCGCCAAACGCATCGATTTCCCAGCCCGGGTCGGTGGTCGAGGCACAGCCCGCCACCGAGCTCATGGCCACCACTTCTTCAATGCGGTTCTCGTCCGCGGCCTGATCCAGCTTCAACGCTTTGTTATTGATTGCCTTGAGATGTTTCATATCAGTGAGCCTTGCGCGGAGTGATGTAACTGCTGATGAACGCAGGGTTATTGGCCATGATCCGGGTGTAGACCTCGATGCCGAAGTCGACCCAGTCACGCATCAGTTCGCAATAGTGATAGGTCGGGTGCGTCGGATCGCCGTAGCGGGCGTAGCTCTCGTGGTAACAGCCACCGGAGCACAGGTTGCGGATCTGACAGTCTTCGCAGCCAGTGTTGGTGCGGTCCAGGCGCTGGGACAGGAAGTCGTTCAACTCCACCTGTTTCACACCGCTGTGCACGTTGCCGAAGGTCGGCAGGCTCGAACCGGTAAAACGGTGGCACAGGTTCAGCTCGCCCTTGTGATCCACCGCCAGCATCTTCAGGCCCGCGCCGCACGGCAGGGCTTTCTTGTGCCCTTCGTGGATGTCGGTGATCAACTGGTGCAGGTTGGAGAAGCCGATGTTGCGGTGCTCCAGTGCCGCTTCCAGGTAACGCTTGCCGAGTTTTTTCATGTTGGCGAACACCTGCACCAGTTCATCGCTGGTGAGGTTGAAGCTGCTGATGTCGCCGGAGGTCACCGGGGCAAAGCCGACTTCGGCGAACCCCAGTTCGTTGAACAGGTGGTCCCAGATGGTTTCGACATCGGTCACGCCGGTGGTCAGGGTCACCCGCGCCCCCACCGGACGGCTGTTGTAGCGCGACAGCAGCATCTCGGCCTTGCGCCGCACCACGTCATAGGTGCCCTGCCCGCCCACGGTGATGCGGTTGCGGTCGTGCACGGTTTTCGGCCCGTCGATGCTGACTGACAAACCAAAGCGGTGGGCGTTGAGGTAGTCCACGGTTTCTTCGGTGAGCAGCGTGGCGTTGGTGGTCATCACGAACTCGACGAACTTGCCGGCCTCGCGAAAACGCCTCTCACAGTAATCGACCATGTACTCGATCAGCTTGCGGTTGCTCAGCGGTTCACCGCCGAAGAACACCACGGTGAAACGCTCTTCGTCCGGGGATTCGCGCAGCAGCATTTCCACCGAGGCAATCGCCGTCTCGACGTCCATTTTCTTGCCGGCCGACGGCTTGTCGAGGTCTTCCTTGTAGCAGTAGGTGCAGCTCAGGTTGCAGCCGGTGTTGACGTTGAGTACCACGGTGTTGATCGCCGTGCGCTCGACCCGTTTGGTCGCGATGTCCGGGGTCAGCGGCGAGCCGTCGCTGACCAGTTCCAGAGCCATCAGCTCGCGCAGGGTCTCGGTGATTTCCTCGCCGTTGAAACGCCCGTCCAGACGCTGGATCAGGTCGTCCGAAGAACAGCCGGGACCGCGCAGGGTATCGATGATGGTACCCGTCAGTTCATCGCTGGCGAACAGCGAACTGCTGGGGATGTGAAACAGCATGCGGTCGGCATCGACCTGCACTTCGTGCAGGTTGCGTTCGACCAGATTCAAGATAGCGCCCATGGCAAACCTCCTGTGCAGGCCCCGTTTTGCGGGGCTTGCGGTCATTCCGAAAAGTGTCTGAAAACGTTGTCAGCCAAGCTCACGTTTCAACATCACGGAATGGGTGGATTGTTCCAGCGTTGCACGGTCACGATCATGTGGCCCTCGCCAGTCAGGGATTTTCCTGCGTCGTCGACGGCGGCGATCACCTTGAGGTTGCCGGCATTGTTGGTGGACATCTTGCGCGCCGGGTTCGGCCCGGCATCGCCCGGGGTGAATACGCCGGCGTCAGCCTGCATGGTGCCGGCGAACTTGACGTCTTCATCTTCCTTGGCGCGGTCGTCGAAGGCCTCGACCTTCCACTGCGCCGGGAACACGCCGATGCGATACGGCTTGCCGTCGGCGCCCTTGCCCCAGGCCTCGGCATCGAAGCGACCCTGGACTTTCGGCGTCGAGCCGCCGCCCTCGCCAATCCGCGCCACCGAGAACTCCGGCACGACCTTGACCGCGTCGATCTTGCTGTAGACCGAAAGCTGCGGGCCTTTCAGCGTACCGACAGTGACCGCGCGCGCCCCCGATTGGGCATTGGCCGCAGCCTTGAGTTTGACTTTGATCTGCTCCGGGCTCTGCGAGATGACTTCGACCACTTCCACGCCTTTGCCGAAGTTCGGTTTGCCGGTCAGGCCACTGCCGATCAGGGTCACTTCGGTTTCGCTGCCGGCCTTCACGTAGCCCGGTTGCACCGCCAGCAAACGCTGGGAACCCTGCTTGGCGGCGACGAAGTCCAGGCCGCGCTCGTCGTGCTCGGCCTCGAACATCCGGCCCTGCATCGCATTGCCCTGGGCGGCGAACACCTGGCGCATGGTCACGCCATCGATGGTCACGTTGCCGCGCCATTCATAGCCGGTGTAGAGAATCGCGCTGCCGTCGCCATTGAACGGGCTGCCGTCGGCGTACTGGCCTTTGACGCTGACCTTGAAGGTGTCGCTGCCATCGGCACTCACGGTCATGACACCGGCCAGTTCACCCTTGCCCGGCAAGTGACCGCTGAAGCTCCAGCCGCCCACCAGCGCATCGGCCTTGGGCGCCACGCTCTGCCATTTTTTCCAGGCCGGGTTGTCCAGCGGATAACGCTTGGCCAGCAGCGGCACCATGTCTTTGCGGGCGATGTCGAACCAGTCGCGGTCCCGGGCCAGCGCCTGATACTCCAGGGACGGCCACTGACCGAGGTGGAAATTCACCAGGCGTTCCCACTCCTGGGCCGGACGCCGTTGCAGGGCCACCCGCGCACCGGAGTGGCAGCGGCCGCACATCTGGCTGGTCTGGTCATCGAAGTGCTCGACGGTATTGAGCCGCCGCTCCAGCGCATAGCGCACGCCGTCGGTTTCGCTCGGCGCCAGGCCCTGGGTATCGGCCAGGTACTTGACCAGCGTACGACGGTCGTCATCGCTGATCTGCAAACCGTGCATGGTCTGCATACGGGCGATGCTCATCAGCCAGCCTTCCGGCGACTTGCGCTGGTGGCTGATGCGGCTGAGGGCGTTATCGGCTTCGGGGGTGTGACAGCCCTGACAGGTTTCCTTGAGGATGGTCTGGGCGTCGCGGGCTGCCAGGCTATGAGGCGAATGCAGCGCTACACAAGCGGCTACGGCCAGCAGGCTGGCGCTCATGCCTGATCGGAGTTTTCTCTTCATCAACGTCGAACCTCGCACGGTGCGTTCTTATTGTTGTGGCTTATCGTTTTTATGGTTTCTGCCGTCGGCTTTGATTCGCCGACGGAGGCAAGAGAAACGTCTGAGATGTGCAATACACAGAGCGTGCCAGCTTGCCGATAAGCTTTTTTATCAATCACTTGCGTTGATTTGACCGCATTGGGCCATGCCTGGACGCGATGAACGGCGTCTAGTTTCGCGACAGCTGTTGCAGTCTGAGACAGCATAGTTGCCCGGCCAGAATCGGCTCGGCGCCCGCCGATCGACGGGGCTTGTCCAGCCAGCAGGAAAGTATGTCGGGCGAATGCCGGGGGAGGATTTTTCCAGGGCGAGCGCCGCACCACCTGCGTGGCGCGGCATGTGCTCGGTTCAACTGAAGAACGTCGGTTGCACGCCTTTGTGCGCGTTGATTTCCTGTTGCATCTGCACCACCAGCGTCGCAATCGCGTGGGGCGTGTCCAGCTCCCACAGCGGAACGCGGGTCGCCACCAGGTCCACCTTGCCGGTCATGCAATCGCACACGCGAATGGTCAGGGACTGATCCGGCGCCACGCTGCAGGTGCATATCGATGGCAGAAAACTGTGCTCAATGATGTTTTGAATTTCCAGAGTTGAAAGGATCATCGCTGTCTCCCTCACGCCAGAGGTACTGCCGGGAAAATGCTCCGTCATTTCACCCGCCCAACCAGAAAATTCTAGTCCTCGCCGGGGGTGCTCTCAAGATCGCAAACGGGTTGCTCGTCGTCTCACCGGGTGTCGCGAATTGCGACAAACACCCCGCACGCCCGCCTGCACCAGCCGCCGGAAAAACCCGCCCGGCAAAGGCCGACCGGCGCTTTGCAGGACTTGGCACAGCCATTGCGAAAGCCCGGTTCTCACGAACAACAAGAGGCCTCGCCAATGTCGCTCCCAAACGTGCTTCCCGCCACTTCGGCATTCATCCAACGCGCCCCGCGCATGCTGATCGGCGGTGACTGGGTCGAGGCCGCCGACGGCCAGACCATGCCCCTGCACAACCCGGCCACCGGTGAGGTGTTGTGCGTGGTGCCACGGGCAACGCCAGAAGATGTCGACCGCGCGGTACTCGCCGCCCGCCAGGCGTTCGACGATTCGGCCTGGACCCGAACCCGCCCCCGGGAGCGGCAGAACCTGCTGTGGAAACTCGCCGACCTGATGCAGCGCGACGCCGAACTGCTGGCGCAACTGGAATGCCTGAACAATGGTAAAAGCGCGGCCGTGGCCCAGGTGATGGACGTGCAGCTGTCCATCGACTTCCTGCGCTACATGGCCGGTTGGGCGACCAAGATCGAAGGTTCCACGGTCGACGTATCGGCACCGCTGATGCCCAACGACCAGTTCCACAGCTTCATCCGTCGCGAAGCGGTGGGCGTGGTCGGCGCCATCGTCGCCTGGAACTTCCCGCTGTTGCTGGCCTGCTGGAAACTCGGTCCGGCCCTGGCCACCGGTTGTACCGTGGTGCTCAAACCCGCCGACGAAACCCCGCTGACCGCACTGAAACTCGCCGAGCTGGTGCTGGAAGCCGGCTATCCCGAAGGCGTGTTCAACGTGGTCACCGGCACCGGTATCACCGCAGGTTCGGCCCTGACCCATAACCCGCTGGTGGACAAGCTAACCTTCACCGGCTCCACCGCCGTGGGCAAGCAGATCGGCAAGATCGCCATGGACTCCATGACCCGGGTCACCCTGGAACTGGGCGGTAAATCGCCGACCATCGTCATGGCCGACGCCGACCTGAAGACCGCCGCAGCCGGGGCCGCCAGTGCGATTTTCTTCAATCAGGGCCAGGTCTGCTGCGCGGGCTCGCGGCTGTATGTGCAGCGCAAGCATTTCGACAATGTGGTGGCGGACATCAGCGATATCGCCAATGCCATGAAACTCGGCAACGGCCTGGACCCGAGCGTTGAAATGGGGCCGTTGATCTCGGCGCGGCAGCAGGAGCGTGTCTACGGGTACATCGAAAAGGGCCGGGAAAGCGGCGCGACCATCGCCTGCGGTGGTGAGCAGTTCGGCCCGGGGTTCTTCGTCAAGCCGACGGTGATTGTCGACGTCGACCAGAAGCACTCGCTGGTGCAGGAAGAAATCTTCGGCCCGGTACTGGTGGCCATTCCGTTCGACGATGAAGCCGATGCCTTGCGCATGGCCAACGACAGCCCCTACGGCCTGGGGGCGAGCATCTGGTCCAATGACCTGGCGGCGGTGCACCGGATGATTCCGCGCATCAAGTCAGGCTCGGTGTGGGTCAACTGCCACAGCGCCCTGGACCCGGCGCTGCCGTTCGGCGGCTACAAGATGTCCGGGGTCGGGCGTGAGATGGGGTATGCGGCGATCGAGCATTACACTGAGCTTAAGTCGGTGTTGATCAAGTTGTGATTTGTAGCGCTCTTTAGGCCGCCTTCGCGGGCAAGCCCGCTCCCACAGTGGAACGCATTCCCATGTGGGAGCGAGCCTGCTCGCGAAGGGGCCAGACCTGTCACCGCAACTATCAGGGCTTGAATCCCTGAGCCAACAACCACCCGCGAACCATCCGCCCCTGCTCCACCGTCAACCCGGCCAACACCTGATCCGCCGGCTCACTGCGCATCAACCGCCGCACCAACGGCGCCACCTCAACCCCCTGCACATGCCAGATGCCCAACGGCTGATCCACCGTGATCACCACCTCGGCCTCGTCGACCAGGCCATCACGCAACACCGGCGCCCGCTCGATCTTCAGCGCATTGAAATCTGCCTCGGCATGGGCCACTTCGGCATCAGGCCAGTGTCGTCGTGCCTGCCAGAAAGGCTGCTGCGGCCAGCGCTGTTCATCGGCATAGAAATCCCGGCCGATCCGCGCAAAACGCAAGAACAACTGTTCCACCCGCTGTTGGTGGAAACGCTGGGCCAGGGCCGCTCGTTCGGGCTTGCACAGCAGCGTGTTGATCACCACCGGCGCCTGCAATGCCGAAGACAGGGACTGAAAGATGCCGTTGCCCGACAGCGGGTCGACGGCCATTGCCGCATCGCCGACCCGAATCCAGTTTTCGCCACACACCTGCGGGCTCAGGATCGCCGTGCTGCTGCGGGCGTGCAGTTGCAGATCAGCTTCCGCCAGGCCTGCAAAAAATGCGTTGGCCAGCGTCGATGCATGGCGCCGCTGCCGACAGTAATCGAGCAATTGCGCCTTGCCCGGCAACCCGGCACTGGCCACGTCCACCGTCCATTGCCAGTAACACTGGCCGTCGGCGCGCCGCGCCATCCACGCCCAACCGTCCTCGAGGCTTTCCACGGCGCTGGCGGTGCTGCCTGGCGATCCTTGCCAGCGATTGAGCAAGCTGACCGTCTCGGGGCCGCGCAAGCCTTTGCCGAGAGCCGGAGCCTGCCGTCCGCGGGCTTCGACCAGAAACGCTGCGAACAGCGGTTCGCGGCCGTCGATTTCGATTCGATGGCTGTTGGCCGATGATTGAACCGTCAGCACCCGGCCTTCGATCAGCTCAACCCCTGCCAGGCGCAAATCCTCGCGCAAGCCCCGGTCAAACACCGGACGGTCGAGCAAGTACTCAACGTTCTGCGCATGCTGCTGGCCATTCCACGAGACCTGGCGCTGGGACGGCAGCGCCGCATCCGCCATTGCGTGCTGCAGGCCCGCGCTGCGCAAGGCTTCCAGCACCCGCACGGACACACCTTCGAGCGCCGCAAACCGGCGCCATTCACTGATCAGCGTGACACCATGGCCCAGTCGCCGAAGCCCAAGCGCAACTGCGGCCCCCGCCGGCCCGGCACCCAGAATGACGATGTCGGTCATGGCCCGAATCGCCGTTCGGGGCCACGGTAACGGGCCTGTTCACGCAACCACTCGATGACTTGTTCATTACTGGCACCGGGCTGTTCGGCGAGGAAACTGGCGATGTGTCCGCTCAACGCAGCACAACCGAGGCTCGCCCCGGATTGCCCCGGATAGGTGCCCTGCACACACGCGGCGAAATCCGCCTGGGCGCTGTTGAGCCACGACCATTCCTGCTCGGCGCACCGCGCATCGCCGGTCACCCGCAACACTTGCGGATAGTTGGCCGGAAACACTCCTTCGCCCTGGGCCGGACTCGACGCACACAGCAACACGCCCCGGGCCACCGCCGCCGCGCAAGCCGCGCGCAACAGGCTGCGATCCTGACGCAAGCCAAGGCTCAGATTGATCAGCCGCACGTTTTGCGTCAGCAGCCAGTCAATCGCCGTGGCGATCTGCAGGGCGCTGGTGACGCCCCGCTGGTCGAACACCTGGGCCACGCAAAACAGCGCCGAGGGTGCACGCCGGCCGATGGCCTCGATCACCGCACTGCCATGCCCCAGCGGATCGTCGCGCAAGTCGCCTTCGGCCAGGCCGTCTTCAAGTAACGAAAAACGCCGACCGGCGATCACTTGCAGCCGTTGTGCCGCCGAATGGCCGCTGTCCACCACACCAATGCGCAACTCAGGTTTCATGCAGCACCGTTTTCGAGGTCAGTACACCGTCGAGCAGCTCGAAACGCAGATCGGCATCGGCCAGCGTTGAAGGGCGATGGCTGATGAGGATGCGCGTGCGTGCGGCAAACAAACGGTCGATGGCGTCGATGACTTCGCGCTCGGTGGCTTCGTCCACCGCGGATGTGGCTTCATCGAGTACCAGGATCAAAGGGTCCTGCAACAGCGCCCGGGCAATCGCGATGCGCTGCTTCTGGCCACCGGACAACTGCTGGCCCCGCTCGCCCAACGGACTGTCGAGGCCTTCGGGCAAGGACTCGATCAGGCTGTCGAGTTGCGCCAGCCGCGCCACTTCGGCAATCGCCTCGCGGCTGGCGTCCGGCACCGCATAGGCCAGGTTGTCGGCGAGGCTGCCGCGAAACAGCACGATGTCCTGGCTGACGACGGCAATGCGCCGACGCAACTGGAACAGGTCCAGTTCGCGCACATCGACGTCGCCCAGCAGCACCCGGCCCGATTGCGGATCGTGATGACGCTGCAAAAGATCGATCAGGGTCGATTTACCCACGCCCGAGCCGCCGCTGAGGGCCACTTTCAAACCGTAGGGAATCCGCGCTTCGATGCCACGCAGGGTCGACTGGCGCCCGGGATGGGCGAAGTGCACGCTGTCGAACCAGAGATCGCCGCCAGGGGGCATCGGGCGGGGCGTGGCAGGCGTCAACACGGTTGGTTGTTCGCCGCGCAATTCCATGACCCGGCCGAGGCTGACGGTCATCCGCTGAATCGCGACATAGAGCCCGAGCAGGCTCTGAACCGGCCCCACGGCCATGCCCAGGTAGGTGGAAAACGCAATCAGGGCACCGAGCTGCCAGGTACCCTGCACCACCCAGTAACCGCCGATCAGGAATGCGCAGGCCCGGGACAGCGAGGTCAGCGTACCGGGCACGGCCTGGGTGAAAAACTCGGTGACCTGCAGGCGCAGCAACTGGCTCATGTAGCCCTGCCCCAGCGTCTCGAGGCGCCGTGCTTCGCGCTGTTGCTGGCCGGCGGACTGGATGAACTTCATGACCGGCAATGTCTCGACCATGAACGACGACATGTCCGCCGAACGCTCGCGCAACTGCCGCACATCGCGCTCGACCTTGCGCCGCATCCAGCGCAGCCAGAGGACATCGAGGGGAATCAGCACGAGGGCGAGCAACGAGAGCTTCCAGGACAACGTCAACAGCATCGCAATGGCAACCACCAGGCCGATCACGCTCGACACCGCCGAGAACAGCGAGTCCACGGCAAACCGCTGGATTTCCGCGACGTCGCCATCAAGGCGCGACATCAGGTCGCCGATGCGCCGCTGCCCGTAAAAGCCCGGCGACAGCGTTTGCAGATGCCGATACAGGTCATCGCGCAGGGCAAACAGCATGCGCCCGGAGAGGCGCGTGTGCAGGTAGCGGTTGATGCCCGACAGCGCCGTGCCCAGCAACCCGGCGACGATCATCAGCCCGGCGATCATGACCAGCATCGGGAAGTTGCGCGCCAGCAGGCCGTCGTCGATCAGCAGCTTGGTCAGCCAGGGTTGCACCAGCACCAACGCTGAAGCGCAGACCGACAAACCCAGCAGCCCGGCAATCGCCAACCGATGAGGGCGTACGAAGCTGTACAGCCAGCGCAGCGACGCTTGCAGCGCCTCGGGGTTCTGGCTGTCGATCAGCCGAACGATCAGGCGTTGCATCACGAGCGCAACTGTTTGAGCTTGCGATACAGGGTCGCGCGGCTGATGCCCAGGGCGTCGGCGGCGGCCGAGACGTTGCCCTGATGGGTGTCCAGGGACTGGCGAATCAGCTCCAGTTCGTTTTCGCGGATGCTGCCGGCCTGGGGCCGTTCGCTGGCGGTCAATTCGTCGAGCATGCTGTCGGGCAAGTGGTCGAGGGTCAGCACGGTTTCACCCGGTTCGCGCATGGCCAGTGCGGTGCGCAGGACCATCTCCAGCTGACGGATGTTGCCCGGCCAGTGATAACCGCCGAGCAAGCGATTCAGATCGTCGTGCAGGACCACGGTGGGTGCACCCAGTGTCGTCAGCATGCGACTGACCAGCGCGGCGAAATCTTCGCGTTCGCGCAGGGCCGGAAGCATCACGCTGATGCCGTTGACCCGGTAGAACAGGTCCTCGCGAAAGTGTTTTTCCTCCACCAGACGCTTGAGGTCACGGTGGGTGGCGCAGATCAGCGCGACGTCGATGTCCTGCTCTTCGCCAGCGCCCAGGGGCGCGACCTTGCGATCCTGCAACACCCGCAACAACCGGGCCTGCAAGGCCAATGGCATGTCGCCGATCTCATCGAGGAACAAGGTGCCGCCGTGAGCCTGTTGCAGGCGCCCAACCATGCCGCCCCGGCGTGAACCGGTGAACGCGCCTTCGCGATAGCCGAACAGTTCGGACTCGATCAGGCCTTCGGGAATGGCCGCACAGTTCACTGCCACGAAGGGTTTATCGCAGCGCGTTCCGGCCATGTGCAAGGCGCGGGCGATCACCTCTTTACCGGTGCCTGTTTCACCCAACAACAAGACCGGCAGTTCATTGGCCAGGCCTTGCCGGGCCATGCGCAAGGCACGGGCGTAGCGGGTATTGCTGCCGGCGAGCGCTTCCAGGTCCGGTTGCGCCTTGGCCGGTTTCGCGGCAGTGCGCGGCGGGTTGCCGACGTTGATCGTGCGTTGCGGCGCACGCAGGGTCTTGTAGAAGAATTCGCCCTTGGCGGTTTGCAGGCTGCCGGTCCCGCCCTGATGCAGGCGCGCCAACAGCTGCAGGCCATCGACGCCGAGAAACTCCTCGCAACGCCGGCCGACCAGGGCCGAGCGCTCGGCGTGGAGCAACTGGCAGGCCTGGGCACTGACCGCGAGGATCTGCCCGCCGAGGCTCACGGCCAGCAAGCCTTGCCACGGCGATTCCAGATATTGTCGGCGGCTGTGGAAGGCCAGGACGATTTCGTCCGGATAGCTGGCGTTGAACACCCGGCTTTCGATCTGGCTGACCGCCATCGCCAGCAGCGCGGTGCTGTCGTGGGCGCGGCCGAGCGGGCCTTCGCGGGTCAGGTCGAGGACACCAAGAATGTCGCCCTGGGGGCAATGGATCGGCACCGAAGTGCAGGAAAAATCACTGAGGCGATCCAGGTAATGTTCGCCGCAATCGATCAGGGTCGGCCGGGCTTCCACCAGTGCCGTGCCGAGGGCGTTGGTGCCGCGTACGGCTTCGCTCCAGCAGGCGCCGAGGGTGATGTCCTGCAAGCCGCTGCCCTTGAGGCGGTCGGCGCGGCCTTCGACGGCGAGGATGGTGGCATCGGAGTTGGCGAGGATGATCAGCCCTTCCTTGCCCTGACGCTCGGCCAGGTAATCGATCGACGGCAACGCGGCATCGATCAGCAAGCGGTTGCTGGCCAGCAGCACGTCGAGGCTGGCACTCGATTCCAGCGCCAGCTCGTGCTTGGCATTGAAATGCACGCCATGGCTCAGGCTGCGTCGCCACGAGGCATCGATTTCCGCACGCAGGACGCCATCCGGCACTTCGCCTTCCAGGTGCAGCTTTTCCCGGGCCAGCCGGGCTTCGCGATGCAGTTTGGGGGAGTTTGTTTTTATTAGCGTCATCAAGCGCTCCGGGTCATCCGCCCTGCGCCTTCATACGTCGGCGCCCTGCCGCAATCTTTACGTTAACGTAAGGGCTATGGCAAGTGCCTTACGGCGCTTGTGGGCCGCGTTATCGTTCATCGCGGGCAGGCTCGCTCCCACAGGGGATTGTGTCTATTCAGTTTTTAGCGCGCGCGCCAGCACCGCATTGAGCAACACATCCGCACCCTGGCGCACATCTTCGGGAAGCACGTCTTCGACTTCGTTGTGGCTCAGGCCACCCACGCACGGGATGAACACCATGACCGTTGGGCAGAACCACGCAGGTGTGCACGCTGATCAGGGCTTACGCGCAATGATCACCTGACTTTTCGCCACCACGGCATCCAGCGCCTGCTTGATCTGGGTGCCCCGTGGCGAGGCCAGGATCGCCTGCCAGGTGTCTGCCCAGTGGTTCAGCAGTGGGTGGTCCGGGTTGCTGAAATCGACCTTGGCTTCCCAGAACAACAGCATCCACATCGACCAGTAGAATCCGTACTGGCTGTGGCTGATCACTTCCAGGCCGGCATCGCTGACCATGGCCTTGAACTGCTCTTCGCTGATGATGCGGATGTGGTTGGGTTTCTGGAAATACTCGGCCGCGGCGATGTCTTTCTGCAGGTCTTCGGAGCTGGGATGCGGGACGCTCAGCAGGTACAAGGCGCCCGGTTTGCCGACGCGCACCAGTTCAGCGAGGAACTGGGCCGGATCGTCCACGTGCTCGATGACCTCGGTCGACACCACCCGCGTGGCGGTCGCATCGGCAATCGGCAGCGGGTTGCAGTCGGTGACGTGGCATTCGACATCGCGGGCCGGTGTATCGCTCAGGCGCTGGCGGGTCGCCTCGACCTTGGCCGCGTCGATATCGGCAATGATGATCTTTGCCCCGCGCATCCCGCAGAAATGCACGTTGCCGCCGTCGCCACAGCCCACATCCAGCAACGTATCCTCAGGGGTCACCGGGAACCCTGTGAACAGTTCGCCGGTTTGCTGATTGAACCAGCCGCTGAGCATCGCGTCGTGCAGGCCGAGCATATAGGGGTCGACTTTCTCCGCCACGGCTGGCGCAGGCGGTGTCTCTGGCTGCACAGGCGCGGGCGTGCCCGCCGTGAGTTTCTTCAATAGGCTCAGCATGAGGTGGCTCCAGAGGATGGGACGGCGATACGGGACGGGCTTAGGCGTTGTACCAGCGAGGCACCGCGCTGACGCATGGGCATTTCGATGAAGCGGTAGTTGAGTTCGCTCAACAGGGCGATCAGTCCGAACGCGATGAGCAACGTCGGCAGCGGATGACCCGCCGGGTTCGGCAGGTTGGCTGCCTGCAAGCGAAAGGTGAATTCGCGGACCAGCAGATAGGCCGGAATGTGGATCAGGTAGATGCCGTAGGAGCGGCTACCGATCCAGGTCATCACGTTCTTCAACGCGCCCTTGGGCAGCAGGTAATCGCGGTTGTAGGACGCGATCCACACCAGCAGTGCGCACAACAGCGCAATCACACCGATCCGGTAATGGGTAAAGGTGAAGCGGTCCGTCGCCATGAAACCGAGCACCAGGGAAATCATGACCAGTGCCGACAGGCCGGCCCATGGGCGACGCAGGAAGGTCGGTTCCCAGCGCCGGTACGAAGGCTGCACGCTCCACATCGCCAACAGCACGCCAAGGGCCAGCGCGTCGGTGCGCACCACCATCAGGATCGGCGTGCGCAAGGTAAACAGCTGCACGGCAACCAGCGCCAGCAAGGCCCACACCAGGTGCTTGCGAAACAGCACGATCAACAACGGAAACAGCAGGTAGAACTGCTCTTCCAGCGACAGGCTCCAGTACACGAAACTGGTGCCGTACTCGTAGTGATAGAAGCTGTCGGCAAAGCGGAAATTGGCGTACTGCGCGACGCCGGCCAGGGTCGCCTGAATGTTCGCGTGCAACGTGCCGAACGCGCCGGAGCGGTTGAGAAAAACACACCCCAGCAACATCAGCGCCAGCCATAACCAGGCCGATGGCAGCAAACGAAAGGCCCGGCGCAACCAGAAATTGCGCGTCTGTTGCCAATATTCCCCACGCGTTGTGCAGCGACGCAAGGCCGGGATCAGGCTGCGGGCAATGACGAAGCCCGAAATCGCGAAAAACAGATCCACGCCCCACCACGGCTGGTTGTACAGCGTGATGTTCTGCAGCAATGGCACGGCCGCCGCGAACAGGCTGTCCTGCAGGTGATGAAACAGCACGCCCAGCACCGCAATGCCGCGCAGCAACTCGATGTCCATGATCCGTTTTTCGTGACTCATTCGCCCTCCTGGACGTGAGGTTTGCGAGCAATGATCACCTGGCTCTTGGGCATGAACTGATCCAGCATCCGCTTGATCGCCAATCCGTCGGGCTGGGCCAGCAAGTCCTGCCAGGTTCTCGCCCAGCTCTCCATCAGCGGCGGGTACGGCGCCTGGATCCGGTCGCGCACCGCACCGCCCAGATCCCGGCCGGCGGCTCGCTCACTGGCCCAGAAAAAGATCATGCCCATGACCCAGAAAAACCCGGATGCCTGGCGATGCTCGATGACCAGGCCTGCGTCTTCCACCAGCGCGGCGAAGCGCTCGGGACTGAAAATCTGTACGTGATTGGGCGATTGAAAATAGCTGGCCGGGGCGATGCCTTTCTGCAAATGCTCGCCCACCGGGGATGGCACGCTCAGCAGGTACAGCGCACCGGGGCGGCCCATGCGCACCAGTTCGGCCATGAAGGGTTCTGGCTGATCGATGTGCTCGAGCACTTCCATGCACACGACTTTGCTGGCGCAGCCCGCGGCCAATGGCAGCGGCAAACTGTTGCTGACCAGCCCCAGGTTGGCTTTGTCCGATTGTGCGGCCACTTGCCGGGCAAGTTCGCGGACCTTGTCGTACTCACTGTCGGTGAAGATCACCGATGCGCCCTGGCGGATCGCGAACAACGTCGCCACGCCTTCACCGCAACCGACATCCAGCAAGGTGTCGTCGGCGGTGATGGCAAAGCCCTTGAGCAATTCGCCGCTGTCGCCCGAAAACCAGCCGTCATGCATGGCATCGTGCAAGCCCACATCCCTTGGCGACACAGGGGATGGCTCGACCGGCAACGGCGCGGGCCGGGACTCGGGTTTCGTCTCTGGGAAGAAACGTCTGACCAATGCGCGAATCATGCCTCGGGGGTTTCCACGGCGCCGCGCTCGAACAGGCGCTCGAAAAATACCCCAAGCCGCTGCTCGGCGGTGGCCTGGCTGCAGAACTTCCGGAGGCTGGCCACTGCGTGCACGGACATCTGTGCATAACGCGAGGGATCACCCTTGGCCACGTCATAGCTTGCCTGGTAAGCCCTGCACAACGACGCCCAATTGGTGACGTAGCGCAAGGTCCGAAACGCCCGGCGCGGGTCATGCGGCCAGGCCGTCAGTTCATCGGTGGAGTCGATCAGGAATGCATTGTCGGCATCCAGATAATCGATCATCGCCGTGGTCCGTGGCGCCACGGCGGGTTTGCCACAGGACATGAATTCCATCAGCGGCAGACATTGGCCTTCACCATAGGAGGTGTTGACCACGTAGCTCGTGGCTTGCACCAGCTGCTCATAGTCGGCGTCAGCCAGATAGCCGTAGATCAGCACGACCCGGCAGCGGTAGGACTGGTTTTTGTACAAGTGGTGAAGGATGTCCGTCAGCGCTTCTTCGGCATCGTGGTGGGTCAACTTGAGCACCAGCGTAGCGTCGTCCACCTCGCGAAAGGTCACACAGAAGGCGCTGAGCATGTCTTCCCAATTCTTGCGTCCGTCACCGGGGTTGAACACCGAGGTGTAGATCACGCCATCGAGGACCAGTTCGTGTTCACTCGGCGGGGCCTGGAAATCAATCCCCACACCTTCGCGAGTTGCCACGGGGCCGAAAGCTCGCAAGTCGAGTTCACGGCTGTCTGCCAGCAACCCTTTGAGCTTCAACCGTACCTGACTGGCCAGGGGCTGGCGTTGCAAGTGGGCGCCGCGCTCGGAAAACCGGTCCCAAACCGGGGCCGGTACCGCAATGATCGGATAGTCGGCGCCCATCGCCTCGCGCACCGCATTCACCGTGTAGCTGGAATGTGTAATTGCCGCCCCTGCTGCCCGCAACACCGTGCGCCAGTCATTGAGCGGGTCACCGGCAAAGGGTTCGTTGGGAATGGTGCTGAATTCCCAGGCGAACACCGGCAGCGTCGGGCAGGCGAGATTGACCGGCGTACGATGCGGCGGCGAGAACGACAGGAACACGCACGCCTCACCACGGGACAGACAGTCCAGGTACAGGGCATCGACTTCGGTCTGCGGGTCGCTGACTTCTACCACACGCCCCAGCCGTTCCAGCACCGGTCGGTACTCCTTGAGCACGAAGTAATAGCTGTACTCCGAGCGGCCAAGGTTCTGGGCAATGGTGTGCTGGTTGGTTTCCGAATGAATGATGATCAGCATGGGGCGTTATCCGTCACGGTTGCTGTCGGCAAAGCCTGTGGCGCCAGCCCGAAGAAATCCGCCATGCGTTTTTGCACCGGGGCGAAAGCGCAGTAATCGTGCATGCGCTCGACAGCGGCGCGGGACATGCGCTGATACTCCAGCGGTTGTTCCCTGGCCAGGCGGTAGCTGTTTTCGTAAGCGGTTTTCAGTGAACCCCAATCCGGCCGGTAACGCAGGGTGCGGTAGAGGATGCGAGTGTCCTGCGGCCAGATGGTCAGCTCTTCGCTGGACTTGACCACAAACGCCACACGCTCGTCGATGTAGTCCTCCATGGCCGTGTGATCCGGGGCAATCACCGGTTTGCCGCTGGCCATGAACTCCATCAGCGGCAGGCACAGCCCTTCGCAGCGCGAGGCATTGACGTAGTAACTGGCTGCTTCATACAGCCGGGCGTATTGCGGGTCGTCCAGGTAGCCGTGCATGACCACCACCCGACAGGCGAACGGCGAAAGCTGCGCGAGCAACGTCATCAGTTCGTCGTGGTAGGACGACAGATCGCTTTGGGTAATCTTCAGCACCAGCGTCGCGTCAGACGTTTCGCGGAACGCCCAGCAGAATGCGCTGATCAGTTGATGCCAGTTCTTGCGACCGTCACGCGGGTTGAACACGGTGACGTACACCACACCGTCAACCTGCGTTTCGACCTGGGCGGTGGTGTCCGGCCACTTGCGCGGTTCTGGCTCGGGTACGGCAATCGTCTGCGGGCCGGCGATGGCCGGCAACCACTCAGCGAGACGCTCATGGGCGGCTTGCGACAACAGGTCGCGAATCCCTTCCCAATACCACTGGCTGAGAAAATGAGTGCGATGCACCGGAACCGGCAGCGATTTGCCTTTGTCCAGGCGCCACATATGCAGGTAATGGCGAGCAATCACGAAGCGGCGCTTGAGCGTCAGCGGTGGCGGTTTCAATGCCTCCAGCTCGGCCTCGAGTGCCGCCAGTTCCTCGGCGGTCGGCACGACGGGAATCAGGGCATCGGCGCTCAGCCCGAGCGTGCGCGTATCGAAGATGCAACCCTTGATGTCCAGGGTCGAGCCGGCGCTGATCGGGCTGCTGGTGTGGCGACTGCGAATGTCGGCGAAGTTTTCCCACAACGGCGTCGGCAACACCAATACCGGGAAGTCTTCGCCCATGCTCCGGCGAATCGCCCGGGCGGTATGACTGGAGAGTGTGATCACCCGGCCATGCCGCGCCAGCATTTGCGTCCAGTCCTGACGCGGATCGTTATCCCATTGTTCATCGGGAATCGAGTCGAACTCCCAGGCCACCACGCAGATCGTCGGGCACTCAAGGTCGTTCGGAGTTTTCTGCGGTGGCGTAAATGACAGGAACAGACTGTCTTCGCCGGCGGCCAGCAATTGTTTGTAGAGCGGATCGACCTCGGCGGTGGAGGACACCACATGCACTCGCCCAAGGCTTTCGAGCACAGGGCGATACGCCTTGAGCACGAAGTAGTAACTGTACTCGGGACGGCCGAGACTCTGGCTGATGGAGCTGTCGTTGACGTCGGAGTAAAGAATAAAATTCATGGTATCCCACGGTGACGCCACCATCCCGGCAGCCTCACGCCATGACGGGGAGGATACGGTTCGAGCCAGTGTCTACTGGTGCTCGCCCATCGTCTTCCTGCCCGCCTTCGTTCTTGTTTTAGTGGTCAGTTTCCCGCAGTTTCGAAGCGACGCTGCCGAACCCCGGATAATCGTGACGAGGGGCATTCTAACCACATCCGTCGAGGATTCGTGAACCGCCCGACGAGAATAAATCGGGCTACGCCGACGAGAACTGACCGGTCACGATTGGACCTGTTGAAATTGCCGAGCAAATGGCACAGATTGGCTACCAAACAACTACAACAAACATTTCACCCGACTTTCGAGCGATCCTATCGGCTCGTGAAACCTTTCCGTAAAGCCTGTGGAAACTGGATGAAATGCATGACCAAGGGGTCGCTGTTTGAAAAGACGTCTGTTTGTCACGGGTCTGACCGGATTCGTCGGACAACACATCCAATCGCGTTTGCAGGCTGATGCTTCGCAATGGGAGCTTCTGCCTGCTCCTTGCCGCTACGATCTCGCTGCGCCGGACAGTCTCGAAGGCCTGTGGCCGGACATGCCCGATGCGGTGATTCACCTGGCCGGCCAGACTTTCGTCCCGCAAGCCTTCAGTGATCCGGCGGGCACCCTCAATACCAACCTGCTGGGCACCCTGAACCTGCTGCAAGCCCTCAAGGCACGCGGATTCACCGGCACGTTTCTGTACGTCAGCTCCGGTGATGTCTATGGCCAGGTCACTGAAACCGATCTGCCCATCACCGAATTGCAGCCACCCTGCCCGCGCAATCCCTATGCCGTCAGCAAACTGTCGGCAGAGTTCCTGAGTTTGCAGTGGGGCCTGAGCGAAGGCTGGCCCGTACTGGTCGCCCGCCCGTTCAACCACATCGGCAGCGGGCAGAAAGACAGCTTCGTCATCGCCAGCGCCGCCCGTCAGATCTGCCGGATCAGACAAGGCCTGCAAGCGCCACAACTGGAAGTCGGGGACATCGACGTCACGCGCGATTTCCTCGATGTCGGGGACGTGGTCTCGGCCTACCTGGCCTTGCTGGAAAAAGGCACGCCGGGGCAGGTCTACAACATTTGCTCGGGGCACGAGCAGAGCATTCGCAGTTTGATCGAACAACTGGCAGATCTTGCCGAGGTCGACCTGCAACTCGTCCAGGACCCTGCGCGACTTCGCCGCGCCGATCAGCGTCGGGTGTGCGGCAGCCCTGCCAGGCTGAGCGAGATCACCGGATGGAAGCCTGAAATCACAACACAACAATCCCTGCGGGCGATCCTGTCCGACTGGGAGAAGCGAGTACGACAAGAATGACTAAAAGTGCATTGATCACGGGTATCACCGGCCAGGATGGCGCTTATCTGGCCAAACTGCTGCTCGACAAGGGTTACAAAGTCCACGGTCTGGTCGCGCGTCGCAGCAGCGACTCGCGCTGGCGTCTGCGTGAGATGGGGGTCGAAGCGGACATCGTCTACCTGGACGGCGACATGGCCGACGCCTGCTCAGTGCAGCGCGCAGTGATCAAGTCGGCGCCGGACGAGGTCTACAACCTCGCCGCGCAAAGCTTTGTCGCGGCTTCCTGGGATCAGCCGGTGACCACCGGCATCGTCGACGGCCTGGGCGTTACCCACCTGCTCGAAGCAATCCGCCAGTTCAGTCCGCACACGCGTTTCTACCAGGCGTCCACCAGCGAAATGTTCGGCCTGATCCAGGCTGAACAGCAGGACGAGAACACACCGTTCTATCCGCGCAGCCCTTATGGCGTGGCCAAGTTGTATGGCCACTGGATCACCGTGAACTACCGCGAAAGCTTCAACCTGCACGCCAGCAGCGGGATCCTGTTCAACCATGAATCACCGCTGCGCGGCATCGAGTTCGTGACGCGTAAAGTTACCGACGCCGCCGCCCGGATCAAGCAGGGCAAACAGCAGGAACTGCGCCTGGGCAACATCGACGCCAAGCGTGACTGGGGCTTTGCCGGCGATTACGTCGAAGCCATGTGGCTGATGCTGCAACAGGACAAACCCGACGACTTCGTGGTGGCCACCGGCGTGACCACCACCGTGCGCGAGATGTGCCGGATCGCCTTCGATCATGTCGGCCTGAACTACCGCGACTACGTGAAGATCGACCCGGCGTTCTTCCGCCCGGCCGAAGTGGAAGTATTGCTCGGCAACCCGGCCAAGGCCCAGCGTGTGCTGGGCTGGAAGCCAAAAACCGATCTGGATGCCTTGATCCGCATGATGATGGATGCGGACATGAAACGCGTTGCCAAGGAGTAGGCCATGCTGATTCCCGTGATTCTCTCCGGCGGTGCCGGGACAAGGTTGTGGCCGGTGTCGCGTGAAGGCCATCCCAAACCGTTCATGGCATTGCCTGACGGCCAGTCGCTGCTGGGCAAGACCTATCGGCGTGCTGCGGACCTGCTCGACGGCTGGGGCGATATCGTCACGGTGACCAACCGCGAGTACTACTTCCAGAGCAAGGATCACTTTCGGGACGCGCACCTTGGCCGCCATCGCGGTCACTTCCTGCTGGAGCCGACCGGTCGCAATACGGCACCGGCCATTGCCGCCGCCGCCCTCTCGCTCCAGGCCCTGCATGGCGATGATGCGATCATGCTGGTCATGCCCGCCGACCATCTGATCGTCAATGTCGACGCACTGAAGGACGCGGTCGGGCATGCCGTGACATTGGCCCGGCGCGGTCACCTGGTCACCTTCGGGGTGGTACCGACCGCTCCGGAAACCGGTTTTGGCTACATTGAAGCCGGCATACCACTGGACGACAAGGGCGCTGCCGGTGTGCGGCGTTTCGTCGAAAAACCCGACCTGCAAACCGCGACTCATTACGTGGAAAGCGGCAACTTCCTGTGGAACTCCGGGATGTTCTGCTTCTCGGTCGCCACCCTGCTGGCCGAACTGCAAATCCATGCGCCCGCTTTGCTGGAGCAGACGCAAACCTGCATGGCCGCCAGCGCCCCCGTGGAAAACGCCGGGAGCGTGCAACAGGAACTGTCACCGGCCCTGTTTGGCGAAATCATGGACATTTCCATCGACTACGCCTTGATGGAGCGCTCCGACAAGGTGGTCGTCGTGCCCGCCCGTTTCGACTGGAGCGACATCGGCTCCTGGGGGGCGGTGGCCGCGCTGGTACCGGCGGATGCACAGAACAATCGCGCCGTCGGCGAGTCGATTTTCATCGACAGCCACAACAATTTCGTCCAGAGCGACAACCGCCTGGTCGCGACCGTGGGCGTGGACAACCTGATCATCGTCGACACCGCCGACGCGGTACTGGTGGCCCACGCCGACCGCGCCCAGGACGTGCGCCGGGTGGCCAGGCAACTCAAGGACAAGGAGCACGAGGCCTATCGCCTGCACCGTACGGTCAGTCGACCATGGGGCACCTACACCGTGCTTGAGGAAGGCCCGCGCTTCAAGATCAAGCGCATCGTGGTCAAGCCCGGCGCCAAGCTGTCGTTGCAGATGCACCACCATCGCAATGAACACTGGGTGGTGGTCGAAGGCATGGCCAAGGTCACCAACAACGGCACCGGCACTCACCTGGTGGCCAAGAATGAATCGACCTTCATTGCTGCCGGTCACAAGCATCGCCTGGAGAATCCCGGCGTGATCGACCTGGTGATCATCGAAGTGCAAAGCGGCGAATATCTGGGAGAGGACGACATCGTCCGCTTCGAAGATCAATACGGCAGGACGGTTTGAATGCTGCTTTCCCTTTACCGCACGCTGGGCAGCTATCGAGGGTTCATCCTCGGTAGCGTCCAGCGGGAGTTTCAGGCGCGTTATCGCAATTCGTTGTTCGGTGCCCTGTGGACCGTGCTCAATCCGCTGTCGATGATCATTGTCTACACGGTGATTTTCTCCCAGATCATGCGCGCGCGCCTGCCTGGGGTCGAAGACGGCATGGCCTACAGCATCTACCTTTGCGCCGGGCTGCTGACCTGGGGCCTGTTTGCAGAAATCACGGTGCGCAGCCAGAACATGTTTCTGGATAACGCCAACCTGCTGAAAAAAATCAGCTTTCCACGGATCTGCCTGCCGGTGATCGTGCTGTTGAATGCCGGTATCAACTTCGCGATCATCATTGCCCTGTTCCTCGGCTTTCTGTTGATCACCGGTCGTCTGCCGGGCCTGGCGCTGCTGGCGCTTATTCCGTTGCTGGCGTTACAGGTGATGTTCTGTGCCGGGCTGGGGATCATTCTTGGCGTATTGAATGTGTTTTTTCGCGACGTCGGGCAATTTTTCGCCATCTGCCTGCAATTCTGGTTCTGGCTGACGCCCATCGTCTACCCGATGAGCATCCTGCCCGACTGGGTGCAGCGCCTGCTGCAACTCAACCCCCTGACCAACCTGATCGCCAGCTACCAGAACATCTTCCTGTACGGCCAATGGCCCGTCTGGAGTTCACTGCTGCCAATCATGATCGCCAGCGTATTGCTCCTGGTCATCGGGCTGCGGCTGTTTCGGCAGAGGGTCGGTGAAATGGTGGATGAACTCTGATGGGGCACATACGCGTCACCGGCCTGGGCAAGGCCTATAAACAATACCCGACCCGCTGGAGTCGACTGGTCGAATGGCTGGTCCCGTTCTCGCCGATCCGCCATCGCCAGCACTGGGTGCTGCAGGACGTGAGCTTCCAGATCGCCCCCGGCGAATCGGTAGGGATCGTCGGGGTCAACGGCGCCGGTAAAAGCACCCTGTTGAAGATGATCACCGGCACCACCCAACCCACCTGCGGCAGCATTGAGCTCGAAGGCCGCGTCGCCGCCCTGCTGGAATTGGGCATGGGTTTTCACGCGGACTTCACCGGCCGGCAGAATGCGGTCATGGCCGGGCAGCTGCTGGGCATGCAGGTCGAAGAGATCGAAGCGTTGATGCCGGAAATCGAACGTTTCGCGGAAATTGGCGACGCCATCGACCACCCGGTGCGCACCTATTCCAGCGGCATGCAAATGCGCCTGGCGTTCAGCGTGGCCACTGCGCGGCGCCCGGATATTCTGATCGTCGACGAAGCGCTGTCGGTGGGCGACGCCTACTTCCAGCACAAGAGTTTCGACCGCATCCGCAGCTTTCGCAAAGCCGGTACCACGCTGTTGATCGTCTCCCATGACCGCTCGGCGATTCAGTCGATCTGCGACTCGGCGATCCTCCTGGAAAACGGCCACATGGCCATGCACGACAGCCCCGAAGCCGTCATGGATTACTACAACGCCCTGCTCGCCGAGCGTGAAGGACAGACCGTGCGCCAGGAGGCTCTCGCTGGCGGCCAGCTCAGTACCATTTCAGGAACGGGTGAAGCCAGGATCCTCAACGTGCGCCTGCTCGACAAACATGAGCGGTCCATCGACGCCGCCGAAGTCGGCCAGCCGGTGGTGCTGGAGGTGAATGTCGAAGTTCGCCAGGACATCGAGCGGCTGGTGCTGGGCTTCATGATCAAGGATCGCCTGGGCCAGGCCATGTATGGCATCAACACCCATCGCCAGGATCAGGCGCTGACCGATCTGCAGGCCGGCGAGCGCGTGACCTATCGCTTTGCTTTCGTCATGGGACTGGGCAAGGGTAACTATTCCGTGGCGTTGAGCCTGTCACGCCTGGATTCGCACCTGGACCGCAACTTCGAGTGGCGCGATTACGGGTTGGTGTTCCATGTGATCAACAACCGCCAGGAAGATTTTGTCGGCTGCTCGTGGCTGGCGGCGAAGACCACCGTTACGCGCTCGAACGCGCCGGTCACCTCAGGGAGTACGCCATGACGCGTCTATTGGTGGAATGCACCCACGTATTCCAGCACCCCAAGGTCAATTCCGGCATTCAGCGGGTCGTGCGCAACGTCGTCAACCAGCTGCCGGAATCGGTCGACGGTGTTGAATGCATCCCGGTTGTGTTGCTGCAGGGCAAACTCTATCGGGTACTGAAACTCGGCGCACTGAACATCCCGTTTTTCGATGCCTTGATGATCTTTGGTGGACGACTCGGGCGCTTGTCCCACCGCTTCTGGCAACTGCATCAGCGCTTGCACAACCGAAGCAACTCGCGGCTGGTCAAGCGTTTGCTGCACGTGGCCTACCGGGTGACAGCGCTCACCTGTTTCAGCCTTCCGCTGCGTGCGATCGAGGCCATCAACCAGTATCAACTGCCCAAGCGTTGCGCGCCGTTGCAGCATCAACCGGGAGATCAACTGGTGTTGCTGGATTCGTCCTGGCACACCGACTTTTTCCCGTTTGCCGAACAGCTCAAGCGTGAAGGTGTGGGCATCGTTTCAGTGATCTACGATTTGATTCCCCTGACTCACCCGCAGTTCTACGACACACGGCTGGTGCAGGTATTCAACGAGTGGTTCGACTGGATCACGCAAACCGCCGATGGCTACGTGGCCATTTCCGCCACGGTGCGTGACCAGGTGCGTGAAGAGGTTCAGCGCCGCCTGGGCCCGGCCAAGGCCAATGCCTTGTGGTTCGATTACTTCCACTTGGGCTCCGAACTCGATCTGAGCGAAGTCAGCGCCGCCGTCGAACCGCGTCTTGCCCGGCTATTCGCAACGCCGGAACCGGTGTTCTTGATGGTCAGTACCATCGAGCCGCGCAAGAACCACGACTACCTGCTGGACGCCTTCGAACGGGCCTGGGCGGCAGGCTCCAATGCCCGCCTGTGCATTGCCGGGCGAGTCGGCTGGAAATGCGATGCACTGCTGGCCCGGATACGCAATCACCCGCAGCTCAACCAACGACTGTTCATGTTCAATGACCTGAGCGACACCAGCCTCGAACATGCCTACACCCACGCCAGCTCACTGGTGTTTCCGTCTTTTGTGGAAGGTTTCGGCCTGCCGCTGGTAGAAGCCATGCAGCGTGGGCTGCCGGCCATGGGCAGCGACATTGCGGTCTTTCGCGAAATCGGTGGCGAGTTCATGGCGTACTTCGATCTGGCCGAGCCACAGAGCCTGGCTGACCTGGTCATGCGTTTCGAGAGCAGCGGCCAATTCCCGGCCGCTCGCGACGTCGCGCAATGGCGCTGGATTGGCTGGCGAGAAGCCAGTGCGCAATTGGCCGAACGCACCCTGCGCAATCTCCCGGACGTGCCGCTCGTACAAGAGAGGCAACATGCGCATTGCCCTTAACGCCCGGATTCTGCGTGCGCCGCGCACCGGCATCGGCCACTACGTCGCCGAACTGGCAAACGCCCTGGCGGGTGAACCGGATATTGAACTGGCGCTGTTTCACGGCTGGGGCTGGAGCTCTGTGCTGCCTGAAGCGGCCATGCCCGGTTACTCCCGACTGACACCCTTGCTGCGGCAGATTCCGGGGGCCTATCAAGCCCGGCGGTGGCTGGAACAGAAACGCTTCGATCAAGGCCGAGCGCAAGCCATCGACCTCTACCATGAACCCAGTTTGTGGCCGCTGTCGTTCGACGGCCCGACCGTCATCACCCTGCATGACCTGACTCACCTGCACTATCCCGAAACCCAGCCACCGGCGCGCTTGCGAGAGATCGAGCGGCGCGTGGCCGACGGCGTGCAACAGGCCAGCCTGATCCTTACCGACTCGCAATACATTGCCGACGAAGCCCAGGCATATTTCAGGCTACCGGCGCAGCGGTTCGTTGTCGCGCCGCTGGGTGTAGCCGCGCGTTTCCACCCGCGCCCCCCGGAGGCTATCGACGCCGTACTCAAGGCCCATGGCGTCGAAGCGCGAGAATACTTTCTCTGTGTCGGCACACTTGAACCGCGCAAGAATCTGTCCCTCGCCCTACGCGCCCACGCCCGATTGCCGGAATCGGTCCGTCAGCGTTTTCCATTGCTGATCGTCGGCATGGCCGGCTGGCAGCGCGAGCAGTTCAGCGAAGAATTGCACCAGGCCCTGGCCAGCGGTCACGTCTGTTTGCTGGGCTATCTGCCTGACGAGCACGTTGCGCAATTGTTGGCCGGCGCCCGGGCATTGATTTTTCCGTCGCTGTACGAAGGTTTTGGCCTGCCGGTGCTGGAGGCCATGGCCTGCGGCACGCCGGTCATCCTGACTCGACGCTCGGCCATGCCCGAAGTGGCAGGCCCTGCGGGTAACTACATTGAACCTGATGATCCCGACGGCTTGCGCAATGCAATGAGCCGTCTGATCGAGGATCCAGCGCATTGGCAGGCATGCCGGGAAGCCGGATTGCTACAGGCAAGGCTTTTTACCTGGGAACGCTGCGCGCAAGTCACGGCCAGCGCTTACCGCCAGGCCATGGGAGATTGAATGCGAGTTCTTCATTTTTTCAAGACGTACCTGCCTGACTCGGTCGGCGGGATCGAACAGGTAATATTCCAGCTTTGCGAAAGCGGAGCCCTGCACGGCGTTGAAGGCAAGGTGCTGACACTCAGTGCCGATCCGACACCCGCAGCGATGCAGATCGCTCACCATGAAGTCCATCGGGCCAGGCTCGACATCCAGTTCGCCTCCACAGGGTTTTCCTGGAGCGTCTTCAAACAGTTTCGCGAGCTGGCGGCCGAGGCCGATGTGGTCAACTACCACTTCCCATGGCCGTTCATGGACCTGGTGCATTTCGCCAGCGACCTGAAAAAACCCAGCGTGGTGACGTACCACTCGGACATCATCCGCCAGAAACACCTGCTCAGGCTTTACCGGCCGCTGATGAATCGCTTTCTGCACAGCGCCGACCGGATTGTCGCTGCATCGCCCAATTACCTGCACACCAGTGATGTGTTGCAACAGTTTCAGCACAAGACCCAAGTGATCCCCTATGGATTGAACAAGGCAGGCTACCCACTGCCGGACAGCGATCGAATGGCTCACTGGCGGCAAAAGCTGGGCGACAAGTTCTTTCTGTTCGTGGGTGTGATGCGCTACTACAAAGGTTTGCACATCCTGCTCGATGCCCTGAAGGACCTGGACTACCCGACCGTGATTGTCGGTGCCGGCCCACTGGAAGCAGAACTGCATGCCCAGGCGGCCGCCTTGGGTCTACGCAATGTGCACTTCCTCGGACGCCTGGGGGACGAGGACAAGGTAGCGCTGCTGCAACTGAGCTACGCCATCGTGTTCCCGTCGCACCTGCGCTCCGAAGCCTTCGGCATTTCGCTGCTTGAAGGCGCGATGTATGGCAAACCGATGATCTCCAGTGAGATTGGCACGGGCACCAGTTACATCAACATCCATGACGAGACCGGGCTGGTGGTGCCGCCGAGCAATCCGTCGGCGTTTCGCGAGGCGATGCGCACGCTTTGGGAAAACCCGGCGCTGGCGGCGCAAATGGGCGAGAAGGCGCAGGCCCGTTATCAAAACCTGTTTACGGCGGATGAAATGGGTCGCAAATGGACGACGTTGTATGAGGAACTGCTGGAAGAAAAAGCCATCGCCTACGCATGACGCTTTTTGCAGGCGCGCCGACCGGAGCGTGCCGATGGTCGCCACCGGCCCGGTCGAAACGGTGTTCCTCGAGAACTTCCAGCACGTGCCCGGCATCCATGAGCCTGTGCTGTGAACCATGATGATTCAGACGTGTGGATCGCCTGGCGCCTTGCTGGGCGCTGCGTACTGCGGCTTCAGGTGCCCGTCCTGATCGAGTAGCCAGGCGTCCATGATTTCCCGTACGACCGGCCCGGCGACTCGACCACCCGCCTCGCCGTTTTCGATCATCACCGAAATCACGATCTTCGGGTGCTCGGCCGGTGCGAAACCGACGAACAGGGCATTGTCGCGGTTACGCTCACGGGTTTTCTCCCGGTTGTAGCGCTCGCCCTGCTTGATCGCCACCACTTGCGCGGTACCACTCTTGCCGGCAATACGGTACTGCGCACCCGCGGCTGCGGCCCGGGCAATCCCGCGGGCGTCGTGCATCACCATCTGCATGCCATGGTTGACCTGTTCCCAGTCGCGTGGATCCTTGAGCAGAATGTTCGGCATCGGATGCTCATCTACTGGCGCGACGCCGTCCACGGTCTTGGCCAGGTGCGGGCGATTCCACACGCCTTTGTTGGCAATCAGCGCCGTGGCCTGGGCCAATTGCAGTGGCGTGACCTGCATGTAGCCTTGGCCGATACCGAGAATCACCGTCTCGCCAGGAAACCAGGCCTGACGACGCGTGGCGCGCTTCCAGGCTTGGGATGGCATCAGGCCGGGGGATTCTTCATTCATGTCCAGGGAGACTTTCTCACCCAGTCCGAACATCGCCATGTAGTCGTGCAGGCGATCGATGCCAAGCTTGTGCGCGAGGTCATAGAAATAGGTGTCGTTGGAACGCATGATCGCCGCGTCCATATCCACCCAACCGTCGCCGCTGTGGTTCCAGTTGCGGTACTTGTGATCGAAATCCGGCAGTTGGTAATAACCGGGGTCGAACACACGGGTCTGTGGCGTGACGACACCCGCATCGAGGCCGGCGATGGCCACTTCCGGCTTGATGGTCGAACCGGGTGCGTAGAGCCCGCGCAGCACACGGTTGAACAGCGGTCGGTCGACGGAGTCGCGTAGCGTGGAGTATTCCCTGGAACTGATGCCGGTGACGAACAGATTGGGATCGAAACTCGGGTTGCTGACCATGGCCAACACTTCACCGGTCGACGGATCGAGCGCGACCACAGAGCCACGACGATCGCCCAGGGCTTGCTCGGCGGCTTCCTGAAGCTTGACGTCGAGGCTCAGGACAATGTTTTCGCCGGGCACCGGGTCAGTGTGCTTGAGCACGCGCAGCACTCGCCCCTGGGCGTTGGTTTCGACTTCCTCATAACCGACATGGCCGTGCAGTTGCGCCTCGTAGAACTTCTCGATCCCGGTCTTGCCGATGGATTGGGTGCCTCGGTACTCGATCGTATCCAGCGCCTTTGATTCTTTCTCGTTGATTCGTCCGACATAGCCGACCGAATGAGCGAAGTGTGCGCCCAACGGATAGTGTCGAACGAATTGCGGTTCGACATCGAGGCCCGGCAAGCGGAACTCGTTAACGGCAAGCACGGCGATCTGTTCTTCGCTCAGTTCATAGAACAGCGTTACGGGTACGAAGGGGTGACGTGCCTGCTTCATCACCTTGTCGAACTGCGAGCGGTCTTCAGCAGGCAAGTGCAGGAGATTGACCACTTCGTCGAGTTCGGCGTTCACATCGGTGGCGCGCTCGCGGGTAATGGTCAGGTTGAAACTGGGACGGTTGTCGGCGAGAAGTACGCCGTTGCGGTCATAGATCAATCCGCGGGTAGGCGTAATCGGCAGGACATGGACGCGATTGTTTTCGGAGATGGTCGAGTGATAGTCGAACTCGACCACTTGCAGGACGTACAGGCGTACCACCAGAGCGCAGGTAATGGCGGCAACGAACAAGGCGCAGGCCATGAGTCTCTTGTTGACCAGGCGTGTTTCTTTTTCGTGGTCCTTGATGGGAATCGGTTCGGGCATTTCTACAGCAACTCTTTGAAAAGAATGCCGATCCGTGGGCGCAAACTCAGTCCGTTAAAAATGAGCTGCACCTTAGCAAAAGCGTGGAGTCAGGTTCGTGTGATTTCTTTCACAATTGACCTTGTAGGAGCGAGCTGGCTCGCGATGGAGGTTAACGATGACGCGGGAAGTCTGGTAGCCCGCGGCGCTCTCGGGTTTTTCGCGAGCAAGCTCGCTCCTACAGGGGGGGGTGGGGCGCCAAAAACAAAACCCCTACCTGCATGCGCAGATAGGGGTTTCGGAATTTAATCTTGACG